>CAZNOC010000099.1:0-14237 GCA_964574545.1 uncultured Bifidobacteriaceae bacterium
GAACCTGCCCGAACCTGACGAACCTGCCCGAACCTGTCCGAACCTGCCCGAACCCGTCCGAACCTGCCCGAACCTGTCCGAACCTGACGAACCCGTCCGAACCCGTCCGAACCCGCCCAAACCTGATCTACACTGCCCCATGCGCCATCGGCCGATCGCCGTGTGGGGGCTGACGCTCCTGGCAGTGGCCATCGTCGGCACACGATCGCTCGACCATGATCTGGCGGCACCGGATGTCGCGCGCGCCGCCTTCACCCTCTTCGTGGTGGACGATGGCGGGACGCGGGCGCCCGTGGCCCACTTCGATGGGCTCGCGTGGGCGCCGGTGTGCGAGAGCCGTGAACTCCAACCCGTCCCCAGACAGCAACTGGGACCCGTGCTGGCCGTTGAAGGATCGCGTGGGTCCCCTCTCTATGCGGTGCGGCTGATGTCGGGGGAGCCTCGCCGGTGGCAGCGCGCGCGCGATGCCGTGCAGGCGCTCACCGGCGGCGCCGTCGATGTGCCCGGACGCATCCGCGAGGCGGCGGTCTACGTGCCTGAGGGCGTCCCGTCGGAGGCCGTCTTCGTCGATCTCGTGATGCGGTCGACCGAGCCCACCTGGTGGGGAGTGGCGGCGTCGGGTTGGGTGCACAGTGACGGCGATCGGGTCAGGGTGCTCGCTCCGCTTGTGACCGCGTTCGCGAGTTACGACGAGTACATCAGCACGCCGCGCCGGCATCCACTCGGGGTGGCCGATGTCGGGCGATCCGGAGAGCGGGTGTGGGTCATGCAGCGGCGCGCCCCCGACCGCAGCGACATCGAGCTGGTGCGTGTCACGGCCGGGGCGGCCGGGACCGAGATCGCGTGTCCATCCTAGGTCGACCCGTACCGAACAGTCAGACCGCCGATCAGGGCCCGACCGTCCGCCAGTAGCGGAGAGCGAGCCGCGAGCCGCGAGTTGATGAGCCCTCACCACGCAGTGGGCGTCGGGGTGTTGGTGTCGGCCGCCTGGATGGGGTGCGGACGCGGGGCTGAGGCCCCGGACGCCGCTCTGTTCGACGAAGCCGCTGTTGTGGCGCGACGCGTCGAAGGACCGGTCGCCATCGTCGTTCCGGACGGGTCGCTCACGACCGGCGTGGACGTTCACGCGGACGCCGAGTTCGTGCCTGCCGATCCCGCACAACTCGAACGCGTGCGCGACAGCCGAACGCTGCTGGTGCCCCCGCGGCTGACGCGGGCGCTGGAACTCCGGGGGTATCTGCTGAGGCCCGTCGCGGACAGTGCGGGCTGGGCGCGGGTGTCGGGCCGTCTGAACTGTGCCAGTGTCCGGTCCACGTCGTGGAGCCCGCTGCCCGGGCTCGAGTTCTCCGGCCGCATCGGACTCGAGATCCCGCCGTGGCCGGGCGGGGAACTCGTGCTGGTCGCCGGCGACCACGGTCCCCTCAGGATCGTGGCCGAGACGCCGGAAGGGACCGGGATCCCGCTGGTCGTGGAGCCGCTGCAGAACGCGCCAGGGACCGACGCGCCGCCGGCGGACTTCTGGCTGGAGCGCGGCAATCCCGGGGCGGCGCCACCGGAAGTGGTGCGCGTCCGGCTGCCGGCGGCGGCCAACGGCCACCGGCTGATCGGCGTGCGGTTCGGCCGCCGCGCTCCGCAGGTGCTCGCCCGGCTGCGAGGCTACGAAGGAGACGCGCGCGCGCGCGTCTGTGCCGCGCCCCTGGGCGGCGAGGACGCGCTCACCGAAGAGGTCCGAGTGGCCGACCTCCTCGTGGATCGCCCGGAGATGTACGGCGCCGGGTGGTTCGGAGAGACGATCACGGCGGCAGGGTCCGTGCGCTGGATGGGGGCCGAAGCCGCTCTGCTGGTGCCATCGGGAGTGGCGAGTGGAGTGCGCATCGAGATCGACGCGACACCGCCCGAGGACGCCCCGCTCGCGCGGCTGGAACTGTCGGTGAACGGCGCCCCGTTGTCAGGCCAGGCGCTGGAGCCCGGCTTTCAGGTGCATGCCTGGACGATCCCGGCCGGGCTCTGGCTGGCCGGCACGAACGAGATCCTGTTGCGGGTCTCGGCGACGACGAGCCGCGGCGACGGCGGCGGCATGGACCGGCGCGAGCTGGGCCTCGGCGTTCGCGGAATCCGCGTGCAGGCGACTCCGTAGGCCCTGAGGGGATGGCGCGTGCTCCGCAACACCGCACGCGGCGTTTGCGGATCTACGGTGCCACGTCGAGCAGTTCGACTTCGAAGATGAGCGTCGCGTTTGGCGGAATGACGCCGCCACCTGCCCCGGTCGAGCC
The DNA here is from genome assembly GCA_964574545.1 of uncultured Bifidobacteriaceae bacterium. Taxonomy (GTDB): domain Bacteria; phylum Acidobacteriota; class Vicinamibacteria; order Vicinamibacterales; family UBA2999; genus JAUXWO01. Next base: position 2,274 of record CAZNOC010000099.1, read on the forward strand.
ATAGGCGAGGTCAGGAGGCAGGACGAGCCGTCGGACGCCGCCAACGCGCATGCCGGCCACGCCCTGATCCCATCCCCGGATCACCTGTCCCGCGCCAAGCACGAAGGTGAAGGGCTGGCCTCCCGCAGAGGTGTCGAACAGGCGTCCCTTGTTGTCGAGGGCGCCCGTCTGGTACAGCCATCCCGAGTAGTTCACCGTCAGCCGGCGTCCCGACTGCGCTTCCGCGCCCGTCCCGATGCGCAGGTCGGTGCTGCTGAACGGCACCCCAGGTGTGGGACCTGTGGGGGAGTCGCTCGAGCAGCCCGTGACGGCGAGGCACAGCACCAGGAGCAGGGCGGGGGAGGTGCGCGGCATGACGGTAGTCACGATTATGCACCAAGGGCGGCACGACCGGAAGTCGCGCCGCCCTGGCGTCTGCGGTGCCACGTTCGAGCGGTGGCGTTCGTGTGGGGCTACTTGATGAACAGCATCTCCCGGTAGGTCGGCAGCGGCCAGATGCTGTGAGGCGTCAGGACCTCCAGCCGGTCGCCGGTCTCCCGCAGCTTGACGCAGAGCGGCACCACCGTGTCGCGCATGTACTTAGCGTGCTTTTCCGCGGACGGGCTGCCGTGCTCGAGCGCCTTGGCCAGCGCCACGGTCTGGCCACGGAAGGTGTCGACCAGCTTGACGAGCTCGCCGAGCAGCTTCTTCCCTTCCTTGCTGAGCGCCCCGGCCTGCTTGACCGCCACCACACTCAGAGCCACCTGCTTCTGGTACTCCATGGCGGCGGGCAGAATGTAGCGGTTCGCCATCAGGACCATCAGCTGGGCCTCGATGTTGATCGTCTTGCTGTAGTTCTCGAGGTTCACCTCGTACCGCGCACGAAGCTCGCGCTCGCTGAGGATCTTGAACTTCTTGAACGTCTCGAGCACCTGCGGCTTGACGACCTCGGGGAGCGCCGAGACCGTGTCCTTCAGGTTCAGGAGCCCGCGCTTGGCGGCGTCCTTCTGCCACTGATCCGAGTAGCCATTGCCGTTGAAGATGATCCGCTTGTGCTGCTTGATGACCTTCTGCAACAGCGCGCCGACGGCCTCCTCGAGCCCCTGGCCCTTGGCCAGCAGGCCTTCCAGCTCGCCGGCCATGTAGTCGAGCGACTCGCTCACGGCCACATTGAGGCACGTGGCGGGGAAGGCCACGTTCTGGTTCGACGACACGGCCCGGAACTCGAACTTGTTGCCCGTGAAGGCGAACGGCGACGTCCGGTTCCGGTCGCCGGCGTCGCGCGGGAGCTGGGGGAGCACCGAGACGCCAATGTCGAGGTAGCCGCCATGCCTGGTGGTCTTGGCCCCGCCTGTTTCCACCTGCTCGAAGATATCGGTGAGCATGTCCCCGAGGAAGACGCTCAGGATTGCCGGGGGCGCTTCGTTTGCCCCGAGCCGGTGATCGTTGCCAGCGCGAGCGATGGCCATGCGGAGCAGGCCCTGGAACTTGTCCACCGCCCGGAGTACGGACGCACAGAAGAACAAGAACTGCATGTTGTCGTGCGGTGTGTCGCCCGGGTTGAGCAGGTTGTTGCCCAGGTCGTCGGCCATGCTCCAGTTCAGGTGCTTGCCCGATCCGTTCACGCCTGCGAACGGCTTCTCGTGCAGCAGGCACGCCAGGCCGTACTTGCCTGCCACCCGCTTCAGCGTCTCCATCGTCATCATCTGGTGATCGGTGGCGACGTTGGCGCTCTCGAAGATCGGGGCGACCTCGTACTGCGACGGCGCCACCTCGTTATGACGCGTCTTGATCGGCACCCCGACCTTGTACAGCTCGGCTTCGACCTCGGCCATGCACGCGAGGACGCGCTCGGGGATCGAACCGAAGTACTGGTCCTCGAGTTCCTGGCCCTTTGGCGGGCGGGCGCCGAACAGCGTGCGTCCGGCGTTGATGAGGTCGGGACGTGCGAAGTAGAAGTTGCGGTCGATCAGGAAGTACTCCTGTTCCGGGCCGCATGTAGCGGTGACGCGGGTCGCTGTCGAGCCGAAGAGCCGCAGCACGCGTACGGCCTGCCCCGAAAGCGCCTCCATCGATCGGAGCAGCGGCGTCTTCTTGTCGAGCGCCTCGCCCGTCCAGCTGACGAAGGCCGTCGGAATCACCAGTGTGACGCTGTTGCCGTTGGTGAAGAGCCACGGCGGGCTCGTCGGGTCCCACGCCGTATACCCGCGCGCCTCGAACGTGCTGCGCATGCCTCCCGAGGGAAAGCTCGACGCATCGGGCTCGCCTCGCACCAGTTCCTTGCCGCTGAACTCGGCCATCGCGCGACCGTCTCCGGTGGGCGCATAGAACGAGTCGTGCTTCTCGGCCGTGATGCCCGTCATGGGCTGGAACCAGTGCGTGTAGTGGGAGGCGCCATGCTCGAGCGCCCAGTCCTTGAGCGCCGTGGCGATGGCGTCCGCCGTCGAGATGTCGAGCGTCTGGCCTCTGTTGATGGTCTCGCGCAGCGACCGGTAGACGGGCTTGGGCAGCCGCGCCTGCTGCATCTTCTCGTTGAAGACGAGGCTGCCGAATATCTCCCCGACCCGAGCGGGTGTCGTGACGGCACGGCCCTCGTGCATGGCCCAGTCCCGGACATTGCGAATTGCCTCACCAAGTGCTGCGGAACCCATCGGTCGTCGTCCCCTTCCCCGTTCTGGCGGGATATGTGCGGTTTGGCCCGTAAGCCCATGTGTTCTGTGAAGTGCTGATTATGCACGAATAAGGAGGCACACTGCAATTATTAAGAACGATAGCGCGTCTAATACGGTCCAAAAATGCGATTCGTTTCGAATTTCGTGCAAAATGTGCACGAGCCATGAGCCGCCTGGCTGCCGCCGGGAGGGGCGATCGTCCGCCGGCGCAAGCCGCCACCACCCGTCCGGGGGGGAAGTCAGCGCCGTGCTGCAAGGCGGCGATCCGTGATCAGAATTGAGGAGCGAGCGATCGGGCGGGGCAGGTAGACGATGGGGTGGGAGCCGAGCCGCTCAGGAGCACGGGCCAGAGCATGTCAGCCATGACGGCGTAGCCCTGGTCGTTCGGGTGGAAGCCGTCCGACGAGAAGTTCGAGGCGATGTAGATATCCGACCGGCACAGCAGATCCACCACGATGACGTTCTGTGAGGTCAGGGCGTTGGTGCGATCGGTCAGGCCGACAGAGATGTATTGCAGGATCGAACGATTCACGGCCGATTCGCCCGCCGCGTACGGCGCGCCCGCGAGGTTGGGGAGGTTCAGCACCACGATGCGTGCCGCAGGCGCGCGCTCACGCACGCGTCGGATCAGGGCTGCGTAGTCGTCTCCCCATTGGCGAATCTGCGTGTCGAGGTACCCGCGCACGTCGCTGCCGCCGGCGCCCGCCCTGACCGACAGTGCCAGGATGTTGGTGTCGTTGCCCCCGGCGAAGACGGTCACCACCGTGGAGTTTGTCGCCACGAAGGGCGCTTGGCGCTCGAGGAAGTTGGCAGGGACGGTCCGTCCCAGGCCTCGGCCCATCTCCTCGATGGCCGGGCTGAGCACCGCGGCCGGAATCGACAGGTTCAGCACGGTGGCGGTGCCTTGATCCTGAAGCCGCCGGGTCAGTCGTTGGACGTAGCCCGTGCCGTTCGGGCATTCGGTGAACGGAACGCAGGGCGCGGTGCCGCCAAAGCCGATGCCGTCGGAGGCGCCCAGGGCGCTGTAGCTCACCGCGCCCCCCGGCGAGGGCGCCGTCGGCGATTCCGCGTCGCGGGTACAGCCGGCAGCCAGCAGGGCCACGACAACCATCGCCGAAAGGTGGGGTGCGAGTCGCATGGGGCGCTTCATTCTCTCATCTGTTCCATTTGCCGGGTGGACAGGCATCCGGCTGCTTTCCAGCTCACAGCCGGGTCCCAGGCGCAAGAAGCATGCCCGGCCCGGCGCTGGGTATTTGGGTGTCAACTTCGATCAGGGCATCGCTCGACGGCGGAATTCAGTGTCACTCTGCGTGGTGCCGAGTAAAATCCGCCCATGCGCGTTCCGGGCCGAGGGGTCTGCTGGGCGGCCGACGATGCCCGTGCCGACTCAGGCTGATGGGGTGGGGCGCGGAGCGCAAGTCAGGAAGATCGACCTGAAGGAGTGCCGATGACCGAAGCGCGACCGTGGGTGAAGTTCTATGCGCCGGAGACCAGCCCGGACATCCCGCCGCTGTCGTGGGCGAACCTGGCGGCGATGGTGCGCGAGTCGTCCGCGAAGTACGCGGAGCTCGAGGCCTTCACCCTCGTGCTCCCGAACGGCACACGCGGGCAGCTGACGTTCGCGGAGGTGGACGAGTTGTCGGACGCGTTCGCCGTCTACCTGCGGGACGTGGCGGGCTTCAAGGCCGGCGACCGCCTGGCCCTCCAGATGCCCAACTGCCTGGCGTACCCCGTGGCGGTGTTCGGCGCGCTCAAGGCCGGGCTCGTGATGGTCAACACGAACCCGCTCTACACCGCCACCGAGATGGCGCACCAGTTTGCCGACAGTGGGGCGACCGGGCTCGTCATCATCGATCTGTTCGCGGATCGCGCGGTTGAAGCGCTGCCCAAGACCCGGATCAGCACGGTCGTGATCGTCAACATCGCCGACCTGCTGTCGCCCTTGAAGCGCTTCATCGTCCGCACGGTCCAGAAGCACATCAAGAAGCAGATTCCGTCGATCCCGTTTGCGCATACCGGGTTTCTCGACGCCATCGCCGCGGGGCGCGCCAAGGTGAGGTCAGGCGCCGATGCGCGGGTCTACGCGGCGACGACGGGGCCGGAGGACATCGCCGCGCTGCAGTACACGGGCGGCACGACCGGCGTCAGCAAGGGCGCCGTGCTCACGCATGGCAACCTGCTGAGCAACGTCGTCCAGAGCCTCGAAGTGTGGAAGGTCAAGGCCGTCGAGCGCGAGGAGGTGATGCTCACCGCGCTGCCGCTTTACCACATCTTCGCGTTCACCGCGAACCTCATGATCTTCTACACGCTCGGAGGCAGGAACATCCTGATCCCCAGCCCGCGCCCGCTCACGAACCTCAAGGACGTGATGACGAACGAGCGCATCACCTGGTTTACGGGCGTCAACACGCTGTTTGCGGGGCTCATGAACGAGGCGTGGTTTCAGGCAAAGAAGGACTGGGCGTTCAAGGGCGCGCTCGCGGGGGGAATGGCGCTCGTGCCTGCGGTGGGTGAGCGCTGGCAGGCCATGACGCGCACCCCCATCTATCAGGGCTACGGTTTGACCGAGACCTCTCCCGTCGCCACGCTGAACCCCTTCCACCGCGCCAAGCTCGCATCGATCGGCGTGCCCGCGCCGGGCACGGACCTCCGGGTCGTGGACGCCGATGGCCGCGACGTCCCGCAGGGGGAGGCCGGCGAGATCCTCGTGAAGGGGCCGCAGGTGATGCAGGGCTACTGGCAGCGTCCCGACGAGACCGCGCGCGTCCTGAAGGACGGCTGGCTGTCGACCGGTGACATCGGCACGATGGACGAGGACGGGTACTTCTTCATCGTCGATCGCAAGAAGGACATGATCCTGGTGAGCGGATTCAACGTGTATCCCAACGAAGTGGAGGCCGTCCTGGCCGAGCACCCCGGGGTCGCGGACGTCGCGGTTGTCGGGGCGCCGGACGAGACGACTGGCGAAACCGTCTGCGCCTATGTGGTGCGGAAGGACGACTCGGTGACGGCCGAGGTGCTCAAGGAGCACTGCCGGAAATCGCTGACCAACTACAAGATCCCCAGGCACGTCCACTTCCGGGACGAACTGCCGAAGTCGCCCGTGGGCAAGGTGCTCCGGAAGGATCTGCGGGAAGAGGCGCTCCGGCAGCCCTGATGGACCCGGTCTGTCACACGCTGGCCGGCGCCGCGATCGGCGAGGCCGGCCTCAAGCAGCGGACGTCGCTTGGGATGGCGACGCTCCTCGTCGCGGCCAACCTCCCTGACGTTGACGTCCTCGTGTACGCCACGGACGCTCTTGCCGTGCATGTACGTCGCGGCTGGACGCATGGCCCGGTGGGCCTGATCGTGCTGCCCCTGGCGCTCGTCGCGGTGATGCTGGCGTGGGATCGCCTCGTGCGCCAGCGACGCGCGCATGCGCCTCCGCCCGCCTCGGGTCCGCAGCTCGTCCTGCTGGCCTACGTGGGCGCGTTGTCGCACCCCTTCCTTGATTTCCTGAACAGCTACGGGATCCGCCTGCTGATGCCCTTTTCCGAGCGGTGGTTCTACGGGGACGCCCTCTTCATCGTGGATCCCTGGATGTATCTGCTGCTCGGCGGCGCGGTGGTGGCGGCGCGGGTGCTCGCGCGCCGCGGCCGGTCCGCATCGGGACGAGCCGCGCGTGCGGGGCTCGCGGCGGCCGCGGTCTATGTGGCCGTGATGCTCGGGTCGAATCTCGTCGCCCGGGCGACGGTGCGTGCGGGACTGGACCGCGCCGGTGTGCCCTCCGAGACGCGGTTCATGGTGACACCCGTGTTTGCCAACCCGTTCGCGCGTGAGGTCCTGATCGACATGGGGGACCGGTACGAGAAGGGCTTCGTCTGGTTCGACCCGCGGCCGCACTTCCGGCCGGCAGGATACGGCATCAGCACGAATCTGGCCGATCCGGCCGCCCTGGCGGCCGCCTCGACCGAACGCGGCCGGCAGTATCTCGGCTGGTCACGGTTCCCCTTCTTCGTCGTCGAGCGGCTCGAGGATCGTGCGCTCGTGCACGTGAACGACGCGCGGTACGCCGGGGATGGCCAGGACAGCTGGGCGCGCGAGACCATCGTCGTGGAGCCGTGATGGGCGCTCCGGTCGAGCGCGGACGGTTCCGCAACCAGCACGCGGGCGCCGATCGCGGGTTGGCGCATGCGCTCCGCTGGATGCTCACGCGGAAGGCGGCGGCGTGGCCGCGGGTCGTCGAGAACGCCGCGACGCCCACGCTGCCATCCACCGTCGCGCCGGGGCAGGTCGCCGTCACGTTCATCAACCACGCGAGCTTCCTGCTCCAGACCGACGGGGTGACCTGGCTCACCGACCCCGTCTTTGCCGAGCGCGCCAGTCCAGTCGCCTGGGCCGGCCCTCGAAGAGTCCGTCCCCCCGGGCTGGCGTTCGACGATCTGCCGGCCATCGACGTGGTGCTCGTCAGCCACAACCACTACGACCACATGGATGTGGCCGCCCTCACACGGATCGACCGTCGCTTCCATCCGCTCTTCCTGACAGGCAAGGGCAACCGCGCCCCTCTCACGACGCTCGGCATCCGTCGCGTCGTCGAACTTGACTGGGACGAAGCGCACCGGATCGATCATCGTTCGACCGCCACGTTCACCCCTGCCCAGCACTTCTCCGCGCGGACGCCCTTCGACCGCAACCGGACGCTCTGGGGCGGCTTCCACCTCGAGATGGAGGCCCTGCGGGTCTACTTCGCCGGAGACAGCGGCTACGCGAGCCACTTCCGTGAGATCCGGGACCGCCTTGGTCCTCCGGACCTCGCCCTGCTCCCGATCGGCGCCTACGAGCCGCGCTGGTTCATGCGCCTGGCGCACATGAACCCCGAGGAGGCCGTTCGGGCGCACCTGGATCTCGGCGCCGAAACGAGCCTCGGCATGCACTTCGGCACGTTCCAGTTGACCGACGAGCCGTTCGACGCACCCGTGCGTGCGCTGCGAACGGCGCGCGCCGCGGCCGGCCTGGCCCCTGAGCGGTTCGACGTGCTGGAGGTAGGGGAGACCCGGCTGGTCGCGCCCCTTCGCTCCGCCAGTCGCGGGGTGTTGCCGTGAGTGCCACGGTGGCGGCTGGAGAGGCTTACAATGGGATCATGCGCATGCGCCTCATGGCCGCTGTCCTCTTCCTGCTGCTCGCGCCCGCACCGGCGCAGGCCTGGGGTTTCGACGCACACCGGTTCATCATGGACCGGGCGATCGATCTGCTGCCCGACGGGCTCAAGAAGTTCTTCGAGTCGCGCCGCGCATTCATCGTCGAACGGTCCGTTGATCCGGATCTGTGGCGCACCGCCGGGTGGACGGACGAGCCGCCGAACCACTTCCTCGACATCGACTGGGAGGGCTACGGCCCCTTTCCCTTCGCCGCGCTCCCGCGCGACTACGACCGTGCCGTGGCAAAGTTCGGCCGGGAGACCGTCCACCGCTATGGGTTGCTCCCGTGGCGGACGGCGGAATTCCACGGCGAGTTGACCCGGGCGTTCGCCTCGATCGATCAAGCGCCTTATGCGCTGGACAACATCGCCTTCTACTCGGCCGTCCTTGCGCACTACGTCAGCGACGCGCACGTGCCCTTTCATGCGGTCATCAACTACGACGGCCAGCTCACCAATCAGCGTGGGATCCACTCCCGCTTCGAGTCGGAGCTCTTCGCCCGCGAACGCGCCGGCCTGACGCTGGCGCCGGCGGCCCCCGTGCCGGTGACGAATGCGCGCGACGCCGTCTTCGAGGCGCTGCTCGTCGGCGTGAAGCTGACCGAAGGCGTGCTGGCCGCCGACAAGGCCGCCGCCGCCGGCCGCGAGTTCTATGACGACGGGTACTTCGAGGCGTTCAGGGTGGGGGCGCTCCCGATCATGGAACGGCGCCTGAACGAGTCCGTGACGGCGGTCGCCGCGTTCATCATCGGCGCGTGGGAGGAGGCCGGCCGTCCCGCCGTGCCGATCGAGACCCCCCGCCGTCCCCGCCGCATCCCCGGGCAACCGTAGCAACCGAACCCCTCGTTCCTTCGTCCTCTCCTGTATGGAAGTGTTCCTGATCCCCGTGGGCCCCAACCGGTACGAGCTCTACTTCGAGCCTGGCGCCGACGACGATCCGGAGGAGGCTGACGAGGGAGGCTGGTTTCGAGGGCTGCGGCGGCGCTTTGGCGAGATTCTCCGGGAGGCCGAAGCGGAGCGACATCGCCGTCACCACGACGTCGCGGTCCTCGACAGCCCGGGGTGGGCCGGGAGGGCGAAGCGCCGCATCCTGCGCTGGGTGGTCGAGCAGATTGCGGAGCAGCGCCTGCTGTGGCACCTGCGCCGCACGGAGCACGTGGATGTGCAGGCGCCCTCAGACCTGGATCCCGGCCGTGCGGGCCAGATCGTGCGAGAAGGCCTCCAGCGGGACGCCGACAGGCATTTCCGTTGGCTGCTCGTGCATTCCGTGGGCCTGGCGCTGTCGATCGTGCTCATCCCCATTCCGGGTCCCAACCTGATTGGCTACTACTTCACCTTCACCGTGGTGAGCCACTTCCTGTCGATGCGCGGCGCCCGGCGCGGGTTGAAACAGGTGCGGTGGCACGTGACGCCGAACGCCACGCTTTCGGAGTTGCGGGAGGTGCTGAGCCTTCGCCCCCCCTTGCGTGAGCGGCACGTGCACGACATCGCGGAACGGCTGCGGCTGCAGCACCTGGCGACCTTCTTCGAACGCGTGGCCGTGCCCACCGCGTGATATTCTCGACCGGTGACGCTGCAGGAGCTCACGAGCCGGCTGGGATGCCGCCTCGAAGGCGACGGGCGCCTCGAGGTGATCCGGGTGGCCGGGCTCGAGCACGCGGGTCCCGGCGACCTCACCTTCCTGGCCAACCCCAAGTACGCGGCAGCGCTCACGGCCACGAAGGCCACCGCGGTCATCGTCGGCGACGGCGTGACCGGTGCGCCGTGTGCGGTGCTTCGCACGTCGAATCCCTACCTTGCGTTCGCCCGGGCCGCGCAGGCCCTGCTGCCCGACACGCGCCCGGCCCCCGGAGTGCATCCGCTGGCCTCTGTGGCTCCCGACGCCACATTGGGTGACGAAGTCAGCGTGGGTGCCTTCGCGGTGGTCGGCGCCGGCGCGCGGATCGGCGATCGCACGATCATCCACCCGCATGTCGTCATTGGCCCCGGGGTGGAGATCGGACCCGACTGCCTGCTGCACGCGCACGTCTCAATACGTGAGCACTGCCGCGTGGGCGCGCGAGTCGTGCTGCAGGACGGCGCCGTCATCGGCAGCGACGGCTTCGGGTTCGCGCGCCGCGAAGACGGGAGCCACGAGAAGATCCCGCAGTCGGCGTGCGTTGTGATCGAAGACGATGTGGAGATCGGGGCGCACTCCGCGGTCGATCGGCCGGCGGTGGGCGAAACGCGGATCCAATCGGGCACGAAGATTGACAACCTGGTGCAGGTGGCGCACGGCGTCGTCGTGGGACGAAACGTCCTGCTGGCCGCCCAGGTCGGGATCGCGGGCAGCACGGTGATCGAGGACGGCGTGATGCTCGGCGGGCAGGTGGGGGTCACCGGCCACATCAGGCTGGGCAAGGGTGCGGTCGCCTCGGCGCAGTCGGGCGTGACCAACTCGCTCGAGCCGGGCGCCTTCGTCACGGGCTATCCGGCGGTGCCGAATCTCGAATGGCGGAAGGCCTCGGTCGTGTTCCGAAGGCTGCCCGAGTTGAAGAAGCGCGTGGCCGAGTTGGAGGCGCGCCTGGCGGCGCTCGAGTCGGACCCCGGCCGAGGCGTGCCATAATCCTGACGAGACCCATGCGAACATCCCCGCCTCGCCGCCTTGTTGTCCTGATGGTGCGCTCCGCGACGGTTGCAGCCCTCGCGCTCGTCGCGCTCTCCCTGCCCCTTGGCGCGAGCGCCAGCCGGGTGGCCTCGCACTGGCCGTTGCCGCCAGGCTTGCTGGAGGCGCAGGCACAAGCGCAGGCGCAGGCGCCGTCCCCGTCGACGGCCGTGGCGCCGCCGAGATTCGAGTACGAGCGCGTCCAGCTGCCGAACGGCCTCACGGTGATCTTCCACCAGGATCACTCGACGCCGATTGCCCACGTGCAGATCTGGTATCACGTCGGGTCGAAGGACGAGCGGCCGGGACGCACCGGTTTCGCGCACCTGTTCGAGCACATGATGTTCAAGGGCTCGAGGAACGTGGAGCCCGAGCAGCACACGTCGATGATTTCGTCGGTCGGCGGGCGCGCGAACGCGTACACGACGGAGGACACCACCGTGTACTGGCAGACGGTGCCGTCTCACTTCCTCCCCCTCGTGTTGTGGATGGAGGCGGACCGCATGGCGACGCTCCGCGTGGACGAACGGACGTTCGTCAACGAACGCGAGGTCGTGAAGGAAGAGCGCCGCATGCGCATCGAGAGCCAGCCATACGGCCGGTTGAACGAGATCATCTACGCCAACGCGTTCACGGTGCATCCGTACCGTCACCCCGTCATCGGCAGCATGGAAGACCTCGAGGCTGCGACGATTGACGACGTGCGGGAGTTCTACCGGACGTACTACGTGCCCGCCAACGCCACGATGGTCGTCGCGGGCGACTTCGACATGGCCCAGGCGCGGGAGATGGTCACGCGCTACTTCGGACGAATTCCGAGGGCGGAGCGTGAAGTGCCGCGTGACATCCCCCGCGAACCGGCGCAGACCGCCGAGCGGCGCGTCGTTGTGGAGGAGCCCTGGCCGCTGCCGGCGGTCGTCGTGGCGCACCACATCACCTACGACGGCCACCCGGACGCGTACCCGCTGCACATCGTGTCGAAGGTGCTGTCGGACGGACAGAGTTCGCGGATCTACCGGCGTCTGGTCTACGACACGGGCCTCGCGCTGACGGCCTTCGGGGGCGGCAACATCATCGAGCACCCGAACCTGTTCTACGCGGTGGCGCTCGTCAACCCGGGCCAGACCGTGGCCGACGTGGAGCGGGCGCTCATCGCGGAGCTCGACAAACTGAAGGCCGACGGCATCACGGAGCGCGAGTTGCAGCGCGCAAAGAACCAGTTCGCGCGCGATTACATCATCGGCCGCGAGTCGCTTCAGCAGAAGGCGACCCACCTGGCGCACGCCGAGGTGCTCCACTCGGACATCACGACCGCCGACGGCGAGTTCGAGATCTTCCAGAGCATCACGCGGGAGGCGGTGCAACGCGTGGCGAATACCTACTTCACGCCCGAAACCCGCCTCGTGCTGCACGTGATGCCGAGGGGCTCCGGGCAGTAGTGTCGGCACTGGCTGCATGGGTGCGGCGCACAGCGCCGAGCCAACGGCGAA
>CAZNOC010000100.1:0-12142 GCA_964574545.1 uncultured Bifidobacteriaceae bacterium
GCCCGAACCCGCCCCAACCTGCCCGAACCCGCTGCAACCCGACCCAACCTGCCCGAACCCGCCCCAACCTGTCCCAACCTAACCAATCCCACACACCACGCCCGTGCCTCCGTGCCCGCAGTACCCGCCCGGATTCTTCGAGAGGTACTGCTGGTGGTAGGCCTCGGCGTAGAAGAACGGCGCGGCCGCGGCGATCTCGGTGGTGATCTCACCGAAGCCGGCGGCGGTCAGCCGGGCCTGGTACGCCTCACGCGACGCCAGCGCGGCATCAAGCTGCGCCTCCGACGAGACGAAGATCGCCGACCGGTACTGAGTACCGACGTCCGCCCCCTGGCGCATCCCCTGCGTTGGATCGTGGCCCTCCCAGAACACCTTGAACAGGACGTCGAGGCCAACCTCCGCCGGGTCGTAGACCACACGAACCACTTCGGTATGCCCCGTCAGTCCGGAGCACACCTCTTCATATGTGGGGTTCGGGGTCGCTCCGCCCGCGTAGCCCACCGCCGTGCTCACAACACCCGGCGTCTCCCAGAACATCCGCTCGGCGCCCCAGAAGCACCCCATGCCGAACACAATGCGCTCGAGCCCCGGCTGGTCAGGGTCGAGCGGGCGTCCGTGAACATGGTGGGCGGAGGGCACCGGCATCGCCTGTGCGCGCCCGGGGAGAACCCCACCCGTTGCCGGCACGCGTCTCACCTGATCTGCTCCCATTGCCGACTCCCCTCCTGCTCCGGTCACGCCATCCACGAACGCGCCGCCTGCAGCGACACCGCCGTGATGGCGCAGAGACACGCGCCCCAGATCATGTCCACGACCGTCATCCGGAGTGTGAAGCCGTTGATCACGGCATAGCTCGTCAGATCGTATACCGCGTAGCCGATGAACCCGAAGAGCGCACCGTAGCGAGCCGCGTCCCACAGGCTCCCATTCTGGACCTTCGGCAGGACGAACACGATCAGCCCGATCACGATGAGCGTGTACAGGATCACCGCGGGGCCGAGACGCGGGTCGAAGTTCTCTCCAGACCGGCGCGCCAGATCGCCGAGTTCCTTCTTGTAGAATCCGTTGGCCAGAAACCCGATCCAGACGACATCCACGATCACGAATACCGGCAGCCCCACCGCCAGCAGCTTCAGCGTTTCGAGCAAGGCGTCCCCCTCTGGCGGCGCCCCGGGCCGCTGGGGTTAGGACGCACGGTCGGGGAAAGGGTTGCGGCGTGGCAGGGGCAGGGTCACGGCAACCCACCACCAGGCCATCGCCGCCATCGCGGCCACGGGGGGAAGGAACCCGGCCAGCGCCACGCTCGCGCCGTACATGAACTCCGGATACTCGGTCACGGGCGCGCCTGCGCGGATCCACAGGAGCATCGGCGCCGCCAGGGCGCACGCCATCCCCATCATCACCGCCAGCCACATCGTCAACAGGTCGCCGGCCCGCGCGCCCCGGAGGCGCAGCCAGACCTGAGCGGCGACCACGCCGAGAAAGGTGCCGACGAGCGTGGCCGGGAACGCATACAGGTCCACGAGGCGCTCCGCGTCCGTCCCGCCGGGCGCCCGCGACTGCGCCGCCACAACGACGACGCGCATCAGGGCCATGCCGATCTCCCGGCCGGCGATCACGACGCCGAGCAGGACCACGCCACGAGCGAGGAGCGCAAGGGTGACGGGAGACATCGGGAGTCAGGCAGCTCGGCCACGGGGAAAGGGCTTGCGGTAAGCTTACTGAAGCCTCATGAGACTCGCCAAGCTTGCGGTCGCGAGCGTGAGCCCCACCGTGGGCGCCGTCGATTCCAACGTGACCCGGGCGATCAGCGTCGCGCGCCAGATGGCGGCCGAGGACGTCACGCTCGGGGCGTTTCCCGAGCAGGTGGTGGGCGGCTACCCGCCCGAGGACCTGGTGCAGTGGCGAGGGTTTCTCGAAGGGCAGCGCCGGAGCCTGCAGCACTTCGCCGCCGCCACCCGCGACCTCCCCACCGTGTTCGTGCTCGGACTGGCCGTCGGGGTGGGAGGGCAGGTGTTCAACGCGGCAGCCGTGGTGCACGGGGGCCGGATCCTTGGCTTCGTGCCCAAGGAGAAGCTGCCGACCTACAACGTCTTCTACGAGGCCAGGACCTTCTCGCGCGGCGCCCCGGGTCTGCGACTGGATGCCGACGGCGTCCCCCTGGGCGACCTGCTCTTCGCGTTCGATTTCGGCACGATCGCCGTCGAGGTCTGCGAGGACGCATGGTCGCCTGACGGCCCGATGCGCCGCCGCTGCTACTCGGGGGCCGAGATCGTGGTCAATCTGTCGGCGTCCCCCTACCGCGTCGGCATCGATGCCACTCGCCGCGAGATGCTCGCGACGCGCGCGGCCGACAACCAGGCGGTACTCGTCTACGCCAACGCGGTGGGAGGCCAGGACGGCCTCGTGTACGACGGAGGCGGGTTCGTGTTCCAGAGCGGACGCCTGATGCTGGACGCCCCCCGCTTCCTCGAGGGTCATGCCGCGACCGTGGTGGACCTCGACCGAACGCGCCGGTTGCGCATGGAGAACTCCACGTGGCGCGCCGACTGCGACCAGTTCCAGGGCGAGCGCGCGCTGGTGCCCGTCATCCAGAGCGTCGCGCCCACCGCCGATCGATCGGGACTCGCCTATCCCGTTCCCGACGGGGACAGCTTCTTCCTGCCGGCGAGCCGCACCGTGCCGGATCCGCGTCTCACCGCGCTCGACGATCTCTTCGAAGCGCTGGCGCTCGGCGTGAAGAGTTACATGGAGAAGACGCGCGCGTTCCGATCGATCGGCATCGCGCTCTCGGGCGGGCGCGACTCGATGCTGTCGCTCCTGGTGGCCTGGCGCGCCGCGCAGCTCCTCGGCGTCGAGGATGAGCCCGCCAACGCCGCCGGCTCCCGCATCACGGCGTTCTACATGCCGTCGCCACACTCGCAGGCGGATACGCGCACCGCGGCCGAGACGCTGGCGCGCGAGTTGGGAGTGGCCCTCCACACCGTGCCGCTCGGCGACGCGTTCGACCGCGAGCTGGAAGCCACGCGGCAGATGCTGGCCGGTGAGGAACCGAACGAGGCGACGCGGCAGAACATCCAGGCGCGGCTCAGGGGCCAGCGGATGTGGAACTGGGCAAACACGTCCGGGGCCCTGTTCCTGCAGACCGGGGACATGAGCGAGAAGGCGGTTGGGTACACGACCATCGGCGGCGACCTCGAGGGGGCGCTGTCGGTCATCGCCAACGTCCCGAAAACGGTCGTGATCGCCCTCCTGGAACGGCTCCATGCGCGCTACGGCTTCGAAGGCATCACCGCCACGCTGCGCACGGCGCCCGGACCGGAACTGGCCGACGACCAGGTCGCCGAACGTGAGCTGATGCCGTTTCCCGTGCTCGATGCGTGCCTGCACCTCTATGCGGCCGAGAAGATGTCTGCGCGCGAGGTGGCAGAGGCGCTTGGCAGCCTGTTTCCCGAGATGACGTTCGAGGCCAGGGTGACCCACGCCACGCGCTTCGCGCGGCTGTTCACGCAGTCCATCTACAAGTGGGTGCAGTCGCCCCTGTCGCTCCACGTCGGTTCGCTGGACCTCGACCGCGAGCGCGCGCTCCAGATGCCCGTGGTCCAGCAGAACGAGTGGAGCGACGACTAATGGCATGTCACAGTGAAATCCTCACTGGACCGCGCCGTTGGCGCGGCCCGGATTCTTCGTCCAAGGTTTGCGTGGCCACTACCGATTCAGTTGATACGGTCCACTCGTAGCGCTCCCCTGGAAGCCGGGCGTTTGGTCGAGACTCGCGTCACATCACTGGAGGATCCGCGGCTGGAGCCCTACAGGGCGCTGGGCGATCCGCCCGCGCTGCGCGCTCGTGGCTTGTTCGTCGCCGAGGGCCGGCTGGTCGTGCGGCGCCTCGTGGACGACTCACCGTACTCCGTTCACTCGCTGCTGCTGACCCAGGCGGCGCACGACGGACTCGCGGACCTGCTGCCCCGCATCCCCGCGTCCGCGGCCGTCCACCTCGTCGATCAGTCCCTGATGAATGAGGTGGCCGGCTTCCACATCCACCGTGGGTGCCTGGCACTCGCCCACCGGCCCGGCCCGCGCGAGCTGACGTCACTGCACCTGCCGGGCTGCCGCCGCCTCCTGGTGCTGGAGGGTGTCAACAACCCCGACAACGTGGGCGGGCTGTTCAGGAACGCTGCCGCCTTCGGCGTCGACGCGGTCGTGCTCGGCCCGCGGTGCGGCGACCCGTTGTACCGCAAGGCGATCCGCACGTCGATGGGCGGATCGCTCGTCGTGCCGTTCGTCGATGCGGGCGAGTGGCCCGGCGCGCTCGACCACCTCGTCGCCGCGGGCATGCACCTGGTGGCGCTGACGCCTGATGCGGCCGCGCCCGAGCTGACTGAGCTGGACGCCGGCGGTGCTGCCCTGGCACTCCTGCTCGGCTCGGAAGGCGAAGGGCTCAGCGCGGCCGCACGAGCGCTGGCCCCGGTACGGGCGAGGATTGCCATGGCCGCGGGCGTCGATTCACTGAACGTGTCAACGGCCGCCGCCATCGCCCTGTACCATTTCACGACGCGATCGCGCGTCAAGCCCCGGTAGACTGAAGGACATGGCTTCATCAACCAGGAAGGATCCGGCGACGCGCGTCATCGACTACCTCTTCGAGCGGATGCAGATTGAAGACGCCTGGGCCGTCCGGTCGGAAGACGGCTTTACGTGGTGGGGCGACCGGCAGGCCCAGCGCGTGTACGCGGGCCCGCCCCGGGAGGTTGGGGGCACCGTGACCCGCGCCCTGCACATCGAAGCGGACCTGCTCAGGAATGTGCCGGCAGGTCACGAGACGCTGGTGCGGCTGGCCGGCATCAATCGCCTCGCTACCCTGAGCGCCTACGTGGCGAACGCGGAGGGCACCCGGGTGTGCCTGCACGCATCGGTGAGCCTCACAGCCGACAACGTGCCAATGGCACGGGGCCTGGCGCTGCACGCGATGGCGCTCCAGGCCGCCGATGCGGCCTCCGAGGCCGATCCCCTCGCAGAGATCTTCGGGGGCGAGGTCGATGAGAGCGCCCACCCGGCGTCGGGTGTGCGGGAGGATCCCGACGAGATGCTCGGCGTCGCCACTTTGTACGAGGATCGCGGCTCGGGAGACTCGCCGTTCGCCGCGGGCGAGATGGCCGACCTCGTCCATCTGGCGCCCCGGCCGTGGCTCCTCGCCTCGAACTCCCCAACCGGGCTCCAGGCCGAGTTCGCCTTTGGCGCCACCGAGAAGTCCCGGCTCGAGATGGACAGTGAGACGCGCCATCCCGCACTCGGCAGCGGTCTGCAAGTCCGGCTGGTGCTGCCCGTGCGCCCGGACGTCGAGACCGTGCAACGGCTCAACGCTTACGAAGTCCTCGAGCCCGACGCGCATCAACTCGGCGGCTGGTGCCTCGACGAGGGGCTCGGCGTCACGTTCGTGATGTTCCTCCCGGCCGCCGCCCACACGGCCAACCTCACGACCTCGCTCGCCTGGCACATGGCTGCGCGCAACGACTGGGCACGGGCGCTGCTCTTCCCGGCGGGGTGAGCCACAGGCGCCCGATATGGAGGCGAATGAGCCGCCACGGCCCGCGTCCTCATCGGCCTCGCGTGGACCTCCACCGCTCATGCTGACGACCATGGTGTCGGCCATTCGCGAATGGGCCAGTGACCTCGGCGGGGTTGGCCTGTTCATCCTCGCGGCGCTCGACTCGTCGGTGCTCTCGTTTCCACAGGTCAACGATCTGCTGATCGTGTACCTGAGCACGCGACGGCCGGAGCTGATGCCCTACTACGCCGGCATGTCCACGGTCGGGTCGGTCCTGGGGTGTTCGGTCCTGTTCGTGCTTGGCCGCCGGGGTGGCGAATCCTTCCTTCGCGGACGCTTCCAGGCGCACCATCTTGACCGCGCGCTCCGCCTGTACGCGCGCTTCGGCCTGTTCACCGTCCTGGTTCCGGCGTTGCTGCCGCCACCGACGCCGTTCAAGATGTTCATTCTGCTGGCCGGCACGTCGGGGCTCGCGCCGTGGCGATTCGTCCTGGCCGCCAGCCTCGGCCGCGGCATCCGCTACTTCGGCACCGGCTATCTCGCCGTGTTGTACGGGGAGCAGGCGGTCGAGATGCTGAGGGCGCATGGCGCCCAGGTGGCCGTGGCACTGGCCATCGTCGTGGTGCTGGCCGGGATCGGCGCGTTCGCGTGGCGCCGGTACCGGCAGGTGCCACGCTGACTACTGGCTGGTCGTCCGGCCGCTGCCAGCGAGCATGGCGGCGAGCCGGTCGGGATCGAACACGCGGTAGTCGGAGTACTCGTAGACGGACTTGATGGTGACACGCCGCAGGAGAAGGGCGCGGCCGGTGCCCTCGAACCGGCTCTCGACCGGAAGCCAGCGTCCGACATCGAACGGCCGGCGCACCAGAGACACGGTGGCGCCCTCGTGCAGGCGGGCAACCATCCCGAACCCGAACGACACGTCCCTCGTGGCCGTCGCCTCGAGACGCATCAACTCGAACTGGTGCTCGTGCACCCAGGCGCGCCCTTCGAAGGCCGAGACCAGCCTCGCCTCGCGGGACCGCGGACGGGCGTCGGGGCGCGGACTGAATTGGACGATCACGGCAGGTTGTCCTTCCAGCACGGCCCGGCCTGCCAGTGTGAAGGTGAAGAGCCCCAGCACCTCGTCGGCCTGCTGGCGGGCTTCGTCACGCCGTTGGCGCTCGAGTGCCTCCCGGCGGGTTCGATCGCGGGCGCTCTCGCCCGCCCGCTCCCGGCGATGCGCCTCGAGCTTCGCCAGGTGCTCGCGGTCCTGATCGGCGATCTCGCGGGGCGGCAGCGGCGTGTCACCGCGGGCGATGAGCCGGCGGTAGGTCAGCTCCCGGGTTGGCCCGGGGAAGACGTCGAACACCTGCTGCGGGCTGGGGCCCATGCGCCCGAGCGGATTGAAGTTCATCTCGATCCGGCGCTCACGGTGCGCGTACTGCGCGCGCAGGTCGGGATTGCTGACCAGGCGCTTACGCGCCTCGGCAAGGAACGTCTCTCGGTCGGGAAGCGGTTGTCTCGCGGACGGCGCGGCAACCGCGATGACCGACACCAGCAGAAGGGCGGCAGGGACACGCATGAGTTGGAAGCGGTGGATAATGGAGCCTGACGCTCTTATTGTCCCACTCTGCGATGCATCCGTCATCCCTTCCCGACGAAGCGCACGTCTGGCTGCTGCCCGATCCCGAGCAGGCACCGCGAACGCAGATCGATGAGCTTGCGGCGATCCTGGACGACGACGAGCGCGACCGGGCGGCGCGATACCTGCGACCGGCGGATCGCACGAGATCCATCGCGGCGCGCGCTCTGCTGCGACTCATGCTGTCGCGCTACGCACCCGTCGCTCCGCCCGCGTGGCGTTTCGTGACGAATCGCTACGGACGGCCGGAGTTGGCGCGAGTCCCTGAGGCGGCCGGAGACCTGCGCTTCAACGTCTCGCACACCGACGGCCTGATCGCGGTGGCCGTGACACGTGGGCGATGTATCGGGGTGGACGTGGAGCACATCGACCGGCCGCTCGCCCACGACATCGCCGGGCGGTTCTTCTCGCCTGCGGAGGTGCGGGACCTGCGACAACAGCCCCTCGAGGCGCAGCCACTGGTGTTCTTCGACTACTGGACGCTGAAGGAGGCCTACATCAAGGCTCGCGGCCTGGGTCTGGCCCTGCCGCTCGAGGACTTCTCGTTTCGTCTGCGCGCCGGCGAGCCTCCGACGATCTCGTTCGCGCCAGACATGGACGACGACCCGGCGCGCTGGCAGTTCGTGCAAGCGTCACCGAGCGGCCGTCACCGGCTGGCGGTCGCGGTCGAGCGCCGGGGACCCGATCTGCCGGTGCGCGTCGCGAGCCTCCCCCTCGAGCACCTTGCGCGATGATCCTGTGGGCCATCAGCGATCTGCACGTCGCGTACGACGAGAACCGGGACGCCGTCGATCGCCTGCAGCAGCGGCCGGGCGACTGGCTGGTCCTGGCCGGCGACACCGGCGAGACGATCGCCCACCTCGACTACGTGCTCGCGCGCGTGACCGACCGGTTCGAGCGCGTGGTGTGGACGCCCGGGAACCACGACCTCTGGACGCCGCGCGGCTGGCCCGGGTCGGCGCGTGGCCTCGCGCACTACGAGCGGCTTGTCAACCACTGCCAGCGTCGAGGTGTGCTGACGCCCGAAGACGGGTTCGCGACCTGGCCGGGCACCTCAGTGCCGACGATGATCGCCCCGGTGTTCACGCTCTACGACTACTCGTTCCGGCCGGACGCCGTGTCCCACACGAATGCCGTCGCATGGGCGGCGGAGGACGGGATCCGCTGCGCTGACGAGTCCCTGCTGGCTCCCGACCCGTTCCCGTCACGGGAGGCCTGGTGCCACGCCCGCGTGACGTCCACGCATGCGCGACTGAGTGAGGTGCCGGGCGGGACGCGACTCGTGCTGGCGGGTCACTTCCCGCTCCGCCGCGATCTCGCGGTGCTGCCGCGCATCCCTCGCTTCTCGATCTGGTGCGGCACCCGCCTCACAGAGACCTGGCACCAGTCCTTCCCCGTGGAGGTGGTCGTCTCCGGCCATCTTCACATGCGCAGCACCCAGTGGCGCGACGGCGTACGCTTCGAAGAGGTGTCACTGGGGTATCCGAAGCAGTGGCGCGTCGGCGCGGGCGCCGACGTCTACCTGCGGCAGATCCTGCCCGAGCCTTCGACCCGGGCGGAGGGATGGGGGCGGGATGAAACGGTCGTCAGGTACCGGTAGAAGTGGTCAGTGGTCAGTGGCCAGTTCAAAGTGCACGGGGCCTGGCCGCCCTCACGTGACGTGCCGGAGCCGCTCGGCGGCGGCGGCCAGCGTCTCCTCCTTCTTCGCAAAACAGAACCGCAACACGGGACCGCCGGGGTCCTCGTAGTTGAAGGCGGAGGTCGGGATGGCCGCGACTCCGTGATCCTTGATCAACTGGAGGGCGACGTCGGTGTCTCGATCGCGTGAGATCGCCGAGTAGTCGAGCAGCTGAAAGTAGGTGCCGTCGCACGCGAGCGGCTTGAACCGCGAGCCGGCGATGAGTTCGAGGAACCTGTCGCGCTTCTGCTGGTAGAAGGCCGACAGCCCGCTCGCCTGCAGGTCTCGGCGGAGCATGCCGGCCATCGCCACCTGCGACGGCGTGTGTACCGTGAATGTCACGAACTGGTGGACGCGCTGGATCTCCGCCAGAATCGGGGTGGGCGCCACCACATAGCCCACCTTCCAGCCAGTCGTGTGATAGGTCTTGCCGAACGAGCTGATGACGGCGGCGCGCGCGCGGAGTTCCGGGTAGCGCGCCAGGCTTTCGTGCCGTCGCCCGTCGAAGATCACGTGCTCATACACTTCGTCGCCGATCACGAGGATCCGGGTGCCGTCGACGAGCGCGGTCAACCGGCGCATGTCGTCGGCGGTCCACACCATCCCGGTCGGGTTGTGCGGCGTGTTCACGAGGATCACGCGGGTCCGCGGCGTGATGGCCCGGGCCACTTCGTCCCAGTCCACCGCAAAGTCGGGGTAACGGAGGCTCACGAACCGTGGCGTGCCGCCCGACAACTGGATCACCGGCACGTAGGAGTCGTAGCAGGGCTCGAAGAGCACCACCTCGTCGCCCGGCTGGACGAACGCCGTCAGTGTTGCGTAGAGGGCGGCGGTCGCGCCGCTCGTGACCTGGATTTCGGAGGCGGGGTCGTACCGAGCGCCGTAACAGAGCGCCACCTTGTCGGCGATCGCCTCCCGCAAGGCCAGCACGCCGGGCATCGGCGCGTACTGGTTGTGGCCCGCGCGCATCGCCTCGGCCGCGAGTTCGACGAGGGCCGGATCAGGGTCGAAGTCCGGGAACCCCTGTGACAGGTTGATGGCGCCGTGTTCGGCGGCCAGGCGCGTCATGACGGTGAAGATGCTGGTGCCAGTACCGGGCAGCTTGGAGGACACGCGAATCGTCGACGACATCCCGTGACTATACCGCCGCCAGGTCGCGGTTCGGTCGTCAGTGGCCAGTTCGCAGTTCAAAAGGGCTCCGTGCCTTTGAACTGATCACCGACCACTTTCTGCGATACGGCACCCGGTGGCCTCCCTGATAGAATCGACGGGCATGTCCCCCTCCGTATCACCGGCGCAGGCGGCGTCACAGCTGCCGTCGCGCGACGAGTCCCTCGCCCTGTACCGGTCGCTGCTCTTCCCCCGGCTCATCGAAGAGAAGATGCTGATCCTGCTGCGGCAGGGCAAGCTCTCGAAGTGGTTCTCGGGCATCGGCCAGGAAGCGATCGCCGTCGGCGTCACCGCCGCCCTGGAACCCGACGATTACATCCTGCCGATGCACAGGAACCTCGGCGTCTTCACGACGCGGGGCGTGGACCTGCTGACCCTGCTCCGTCAGCTCCTCGGCCGGCAGGGCGGCATCACGGAGGGACGCGACCGCACGTTTCACTGGGGCCGGCTGGAGCACCACCTGGTCGGAATGATCAGCCACCTGGGCGCCATGCTGCCCGTGGCCGACGGCCTCGCCCTGGCCGCGCAGCTGTCCGGAACCCGTCGGGTCGCCGCCGCGTTCACCGGGGAGGGGTCCACCAGCGAGGGCGACTTCCACGAGGCGGTGAACCTCGCCGCGGTCTGGAAGCTTCCGGTGCTCTTCATCATCGAGAACAACCAGTACGGCTTGTCCACACCGATCGAGGAGCAGTACGCCTGCCGCGATCTCGCTGACAAGGGCATCGGCTACGGCATCCCCGGCATCGTCGCGGACGGCAACGACCTGCTCGAGGTGATGCGTGTGGTCGGCGAGGCTGCAGCCCGTGCGCGCGCCGGCGATGGCCCCACGCTGATAGAGTTCAAGACCTTTCGGATGCGCGGCCACGAGGAAGCGTCGGGCACGGCCTACGTCCCGAAGCACCTGTTCGAGGAATGGGGGCGCAAGGATCCGATCCTGCGGTTCGAACAGGCGCTGACCGACGCCGGGATCTCCACCGCCGCGGATCGCGACGCGCTGCGCGCGGAGCTGAAGGCGCTCATCAACCGCACGGTGGACGAAGCCCTGGCCAGCCCGGAACCGGACTCCACACCGGCCCGCGAGCTTGCCGACGTGTACGCGCCGAGCCTGCTCGTTCCGCGCGCACCTGACGAGGCGGCCCTCGCCGCCGCGCCAGACATGCGCTACGTCGATGCAATCAGCGACGGCCTGCGCGAGGCCATGCGCGCGAATCCCCGCGTGCTGCTGCTCGGTCAGGACATTGCCGAGTACGGCGGCGCCTTCAAGATCACCGAAGGCTTCGTCGAGGAGTTCGGCAAGACGCGCGTGCGCAACACCCCGATTATCGAATCGGGCGCGATCGGCGCGGCGATGGGCCTTGGCCTGGCCGGCTACGTGCCGATGATCGAGATGCAGTTCGGCGACTTCATCACCTGCGGCTTCAACCAGATCGTCAACAACCTGGCGAAGACCCACTACCGCTGGGGCGGCCGCGTGCCGGTCGTCGTGCGGGCGCCGGCAGGCGGTGGCACGGGGGCGGGCCCCTATCACTCGCAGAACGTCGAGGCATGGTTCACACACGTGGCGGGCCTGAAGGTGGTCGCACCGGCCACGCCGTTCGACGCGAAGGGCCTGCTGATCGCCGCCCTCGAGGACGGCAACCCGGTGCTCTACCTGGAGCACAAGTACCTGTATCGGTCGGCCAAAGGCAAGGTGCCGGCCGGGCACTACACGATCCCCCTAGGACGCGCGCATGTGGCGCGACCCGGCACCGACGCCACCATCGTCACCTATGGCGTGGGCGTCACATGGGCCCTCGATGCGGCGAGGACGCTCGCCGTGGAAGGGTCTGAGGTCGAAGTGATCGACCTCCGGACCCTGCTGCCGTGGGACAAGGCCACCGTGCTCGCCTCGGTGAAGAAGACGAGCCGCGCGCTCGTCCTCCACGAGGCGCCGCTCACCGGCGGCTTCGGCGGTGAGATTGCCTCGACGATCGGCGAGGAGGCCTTCGCGTGGCTCGACGCGCCCGTGACGCGTCTCGGCTCGCTCGACACGCCGATCCCGTTCGCGAAGATCCTCGAGGAGAACTTCATGCCGCGCAAGCGCCTGCTGCCGTCGCTGCGTCAACTGCTAGCCTACTGAAGC
>CAZNOC010000100.1:12242-13994 GCA_964574545.1 uncultured Bifidobacteriaceae bacterium
GCGGCGCTGATGGGACGCCTCGGCATCTCGAACGACACGCGCGTCATCGCGTACGACGACCGGGGCGGGATCTACGCCACCCGGCTCTGGTGGATCCTGAACTACTACGGTCACACGAACGTCGCGGTGCTCGACGGCGGCTGGGTGAAGTGGACGCTCGACAAGCGCCCGGTGAGCACGGCCGTGCCGGCGCCTGTCATGGCGCGATTCGAGATCCGACCGGGGACCGTGGGCCTCGCGACGATGGACGACGTGAAGGGCGCCATCAACCGCCCGGGCGTGAAGCTCGTGGATGCGCGAACGCAGGCGGAGATCGAGGGACGCGAGTTGCGGGGCATCAAGCGCGGCGGGCACATCGAGTCGTCCGTGGCTGTGTACTGGGAAGACTTCTTCGACGCGAAGACGCATCTGCACAAGCCGGCTGCCGAGATCGCGCGGCTGTTCCGGGAGAAGGGCGTGACCGCGGATCAGGAGGTCATCACGTACTGCCAGGTCGGCATGCGGGCCTCGCACGACCTCTTCGCCCTCGCCCTCATCGGCCACGACCTGGCCAAGCTCCGCAACTACTACGGGTCGTGGGAGGAGTGGGGGAACAGGGACGACACGCCGATCAGGAGGAAGTAGGCAGAGGCTGCCTGGGCACCGCCCATGTTCTGGGCGCATCGCCGCCACGTCGTGTGTCCGCTCCGCGGGCGAACGCCTCGCCGACCACGCTTCGGGCGCCGAAGGCGACTGTCAGCTTCATCGGCTTGATGACCCGCCTCTGTGAATGGCAAGAGTGGGAACTTACGTCCCGGCTGCGTCATTCCGCGGCGCGCCAACTGCCGTCGGGCTGCGGCGACCACCGCTTCCCGTCTCCATCAAGCCAGTCGCCGAGCGGCTCGCCAGGGGTGGACTCCGCGCCAAACCGAATCACGTGTCCATCCGGATCCGTCACCTGGCACTCGCGCGAGCCCCAGCCGTAGTTCGTCGGCGGGTGGCGGAGGCGTGCACCTCGGGCACGGAGCTCGTCCCAAAGCTCGTCCACGTCGTTTGCCGCGACCCAGACCCAAGTGCCACATTGGCCTTGATCCCCCTCCGAGAGCATGATCGACATTCGATCGCGGACGACCGCCGCAAGGGGATCAGCGCGCCACTGGAGTCGGAAGCCGAGGCTCTCGACGTAGTACGCAATGCTGGCCTCAAGATTCCCAACCCGAAGGATCGGAATGGCAGGACTGAGGTTCGCCCGGGAGGGAGTCGCTTCGCGTGTATCTGGCATTTCAGATCTCCGATGTATGCGGGCTAGCGCCCCCAATGAACCGCGCGCAACCACGAGCCAGCGCGCGTCGGCTCCATTCGGACGTTAGGCGTCGACGGTCCGCAGGGCCCCCTGCTCCCCGCGAAGGCCAAAACAGGCAAGCACATACCCATCGGCATCGGCGATCTCGAAGCCCCACAGCCCCTCGTCTATGAACGACAACTCCTTCACGAACGACGCCCCGCGCCGACTGAACTCGTCGAAGAGCGCGTCGGGGTCCCGCGTGTAGATGTACGCGTCCCAACGAGCCCATTCGTGCCGCGTGCGGTTTGGCTGTGGAAGCACGTCAGGCAGGATCGCCTTGAGCATGATGCCGACCCCGTCCCGGCTTACTCCGGCGTAGTACGGGTCGTCGCCTGGACCCTGGAAGTCGAGCTGGAACCCCAGCCGATCGAGGTAGTACGCGATCGACACCTGTAAGTCCTTCACGATGAAGAACGGGCTGATCGACG
>CAZNOC010000101.1:0-13952 GCA_964574545.1 uncultured Bifidobacteriaceae bacterium
TGCCGATCTACGACAAGCCGATGGTGTACTACCCGCTGAGCACCCTGATGCTCGCGGGCGTGCGCGAGGTGCTCGTCATCTCGACGCCCAGGGATACGCCGGTCTTCGAGCAGCTGCTCGGCGACGGCCGGCAGTGGGGGCTGCGGCTCGAGTATGCCGTGCAGCCCGAGCCCGGCGGCCTTGCGCAGGCGTTCATCATCGGCCGCGACTTCATCGGCACGTCGCCCTCGGTGCTCATCCTCGGCGACAACCTGTTCTACGGCCACGACCTGCCGGAGCGGCTGGCTGCGGCGAACCGGCGCGACCGGGGCGCCACGGTGTTCGCCTATCACGTGACCGATCCCCAGCGCTACGGCGTCGTCGCGTTCGACACCGACGGCCGGGCGACATCGATCGAGGAGAAGCCGGCGCAGCCGAAGTCGAGCTTTGCCGTCACGGGCCTGTACTTCTACGACGGCCGCGCCCCGGAGTTCGCGGCGGCGCTCACGCCGTCCGCCCGTGGCGAGCTGGAGATCACGGACCTGAACCGGCGGTATCTCGACGCCGGGGATCTCTCGGTCGAGGTGATGGGGCGCGGGTACGCGTGGCTCGACACCGGCACGCACGCCTCGCTCCTCGAGGCGAGCCAGTTCATCGAGACCATCGAACGCCGGCAGGGCCTCAAGATCGCGTGCCCCGAGGAGATCGCGTTCCGCCATGGCCTGATCGATCGCGCGCAGCTCGCGACGCTGGCGGCCCCGTTCGGGAAGGACAGCGAGTACGGGCGGTATCTGCTCGGGCTCCTCGCTGATGGGGTGTAGGAGACAACCGTGATGACCCACGCGACAAGCGCGCACGCGGCGTCGGCAGGTTCGCCATGACGGTGCTCGTCACCGGCGCGGCCGGCTTCATCGGATCCCACGTGGCGCTCCAGTTGCTGACCCGCGGCGACACGGTCGTCGGGCTCGATAACCTGAACGACTACTACGACGTCTCGCTCAAGGAGGCCCGGCTCACGCGGCTCCAGCCGCACGGGGCGTTCCGCTTCGTACGAGCGGACGTCGCCGACCGCGCGGCGCTGGACCGTCTCATGGAGGCGCATCGGCCCACCCATGTGGTCCACCTGGCCGCGCAGGCCGGCGTTCGGTACTCGGTCATCAACCCGCACGCCTACATCGAGAGCAACCTGACCGGGTTCGGGAACATCCTCGAAGTGTGCCGGCACGCAGGCGTTGAACACCTGGTTTACGCGAGCTCCTCGAGCGTCTACGGCAGCAACGGACGCCTGCCCTTTTCCGAGCACGACACCGTGGACCACCCGGTGAGCCTGTACGCGGCGACGAAGAAGGCCAACGAGCTGATGGCGCACAGCTACAGTCATCTCTTCGGGCTGCCGACGACCGGTCTGCGATTCTTCACGGTGTACGGTCCGTGGGGCCGGCCGGACATGGCGCTCTTCCTGTTCACGCGCGCGATCCTCGAGGACCGTCCTATCGACGTCTACAACCGCGGCGAGATGGTCCGTGACTTCACCTACGTCGACGACATCGTCGAGGGTGTCGTGCGCGTGCTGGACAAACCGGCCGAGCCGGACGGCAACTTCGACCCACGACGGCCCGACCCGGCAACGAGCCACGCGCCGTACCGGATCTTCAACATCGGCAACAGCCAGCCCGTGCCGCTCGGCGACTACATCGGGGCGGTCGAGCGGGCGCTCGGCAAGACAGCCCGCCGCAACCTGCTGCCGATCCAGCCGGGAGACGTGGCGGCGACCGCGGCCGATACCTCGGAGCTCGATGCCTGGGTGGGCTTCAAGCCCGCAACGCCCGTCGACGAGGGCGTGCGGCGGTTCGTCGGGTGGTATCGCGCCTTCTACGGCGTGTGAGACGCTCGAACGACCGGGGCGGCAGGCCCGTCCCCGGATACAATGGCTGCTGATTCCGGGGGCGTCTGGTGAGCTGGACGCCGAGAGCCGATAGCCGAAAGCCGAGAGCTGATAGCCGAGAGAGGACGAGAGATCGCATGCGTGTGCTGATTACGGGCGGAGCCGGATTCATCGGCGGGCATCTGGCGGAGGTGTTGCTCGAGGCGGGGCACCAGGTGCTGGTGATCGACGACCTGTCCACCGGGTCGGTCGAGAACATCCTGCCGCTCAAGGGCCGGCCCGGATTCGAGTACACCATCGACACGGTCTTCAACGACCAGGTCATGGCTGAACTCGTCGATCGCGCGGACGTGGTGTTCCACCTGGCCGCGGCGGTCGGCGTGAAGCTCATCGTGCAGGAACCCGTGCACACCATCGAGACAAACGTCCACGGGACGGAGGTAGTGCTGCGGCACGCGGCCAAGAAGAAGAAGAAGGTGTTCATCGCCTCGACCTCCGAGGTGTACGGCAAGAGCACGGTAGTGCCCTTCGCGGAGAACGCCGACCTGGTGATGGGCGCCACGTTCAGGCACCGCTGGGCGTATGCGTGCAGCAAGGCGCTCGACGAGTTCCTGGCGCTGGCGTACTGGAAGCAGAAGCACCTGCCGGTCGTCGTCGTTCGCTTCTTCAACACCGTCGGCCCGCGGCAGACCGGCCAGTACGGCATGGTGGTGCCGACCTTCGTGCGCCAGGCGCTTCTGGGAGAACCCATTACCGTGTTCGGTGATGGCAACCAGTCGCGCAGCTTCACGGACGTCAGCGATGTGGTTCGCGCGCTCGTGCGGCTCATGGACGAACCCAAGGCCGTCGGCGAGGTCATCAACGTCGGCAACACCGGCGAGGTGACCATCCGGGAGCTCGCCGAAAAGATCAAGGCCGCGACCGGGAGCGACTCGCCCATCGTGACGATTCCCTACGACGAAGCCTACGAGGCGGGCTTCGAGGACATGCCGCGCCGCGTGCCCGATCTGACGAAGATCCGCACCATGATCGGCTACGAGCCCACGGTGGCGCTCGACGAGATCATCGAGCGGGTGATCGCCTCGACCCGGGCGACGTTGCCGCAGCCGGCGCCGCGCGGGTGATCCGGCGCCGGCCCTCGCAATGAGGTCCACGCTGCTCCAGGGACTGCTGGCCACGGCGCTGACGGCGGCCCTGTACTCGGCGTCCCTCGACCGGGTGCCGCCCCACCTGCTGCACGACGAGATCAAGGGCGCCCTTCAGTCGCAGTCGATTGCCGACACGGGCCGCGATCGCAACGGCCGGCTTCTCCCGCTGTACTTTCCCGAAACGGGGTTCAGCGTGGGCCGCGACCCCGTCAGCATCTACCTGACGGCGCTCGTGCTGAAGGTGCTGCCGATCTCCGAGTTCGCGATTCGCCTGCCGAGCGCGCTCGTCGGCGCGCTTGGCGTGGGGCTCACCTTCGTCCTGGCGCGGCTCTGGTTTCCTGGCACCCTGCTGCCGTGGGTGGCGGCCGCCACGCTGGCCTTCGCGCCCGGCTACTTCATCCACAGCAGGCTTGGGCACCAGGTGATCTACCCGGTGCCCTTCGCGCTCCTCTGGCTCATCTTCCTCAGCCGGTATCTCGCACATGGCCGCTTGCGCGATGCCTACGCAAGCGGCGCCGCGATCGGATTCGGGGTGTACAGCTACCTGGCTGCAGTCATCACCATGCCCACGTACGCGGCGGCGACGTTGGCGGTTCTTCTCCATCGAGGCGACTGGCGTGGCGCGCGCGCGATGGCGACCGCCTGCGCGCTCGCGCTGGCGCCACTCGTGGCGTGGCAGTTCGTCCAGCCCGAACGCTACTCGGACATGCTGTCGGCCTACCGGCTGATGGACGGCGCCGGCCAGGGCGGATCGGCGATGCAAGCGGCCGCCACAGGCGTGGAGTGGCTGCGGGTACGCCTCGACACCTTCTGGGACGCGTTCAATCCAAGCCGCTGGTACTTCACCGGGGAATCGAGCCTCAACGTCTCGACACGCCAGGCCGGCATCGTGCTGCTGCCGGCCGCCATCTTTATGCTCGCCGGCATCGTCCAGCTTGTGCGCGCGCCGTGGACGCCGATGCGGGTGCTGCTCATCGGCATCTTCGTGACCGCGCCGCTCCCGGCCGTGGTGATGGCCGACGTCGAGGTGCGGCGGTGGCTCGTCGCGATTCCGTACGCGGCGCTCATCGCGACTTACGGCGCGCAGACGATACTGGCGGGGGGGCGCGCCGGGCGGGCCGTGGCCATCTGCCTGCTCGCGTTGATGCCCCTCCAGTTCCTGGGCTTCGCCCGCGACTACTTCGGGGACTACCCGGTGCGATCCGCGGTCTGGTTCGCCGGCAACATTCGTGGCGCCCTCGACGTCGTCTTCGACGCGGCAGGGACGTCGTCTGCCGTCGTCTACCTCGATCAGCGTATTCCGAGCGTGGAGGTCTATTGGGAGTTCTATACGGCCAGCCGCGGGCAGGCGCGGCTGCTCCCGAACACCCTTCTCACGCGCGGCACGACTGGTCTCGAGGCAGCGCCGGCGGGCGCCATCTTCGTCACGCTGGCTGACGAAGCGACCGCAGCGGAGCTCCGCGGCAGCCGGTGGAGCCGCTCAGAGACCGTTTCCGAGACGATGGGCCCGCCTTTGTACGCCGTGTACCTCAGGGAGGCCGCGCCGTGACGTGGTGGCCGGCCTCGCGGCAGGCTCCGCACGCGGCCGCGGCGGTCATCGCCCTCGTGGCGGTGCTCGCGGCCTTCAGACCTTCGCCGCTCTCGACCGATGTCGGTGAGCACACGATTGCCGGCATCGCCACGCGGCTGGCAGGCGGTGGGACGGACGCGAGCGGTCGTTCGCGGCCGCTCCTTGTGCATGCTGGCGGCGAGCGGTGGCATCAGCCCGTGCCGGTTCATGTCACGGCCGCGCTCGTTCGAGCCGGACTGGGGGCGGACATGGCCGTGCACCTTGTCGCGGGGCTGGCGGGGGGGCTGTCGGTCTTGATGGTGTACCTGTTTGGCCTCCGGTTGTTCGCGACACCGGCGCCGGCGCTCGCAGGCGCTCTGCTCTTCGCGGTGTCGCCCGGTTATCTGGCGCTCGCTGGCGCAGGAGACATGGCCGTGCTGCTCGTGCCCGGTGTGCTCGGTTGGACGATGGCCGTCATGTCGTACCTCGAGCGGCCCAGGGCTCCCGTGCTCGCGCTCGGCGCCGGCGCGCTCGCCATCGGCGTGTACGCGCAACCCGCAGGTGTGCTGATGGTGCCGGTGTACCTCGCGGTCGGGCTGATCCTGTTGCGGCGTCGCGGCGTCGAGCGCCGGGCGTACGCGTGGATGGCCACGGGCAGCCTGGTCCCCCTGGTCCCGCTGGCGCTCTGGTACGCGTGGTACCCGGAGACGTGGACCGACACCATGGGCCGCTGGGCCGTGCACCTCGCCCACATCAGGGATCCGTGGCAGGGCCTCGTGGCCTTCACGCGGTGGGATGTGGCGGGCCGGCGAGCGGGCGACTACTGGCACTACTTCAGCCCGGACTTCCTGTTCGTATCTGGCGCTGTGTTCGCGGTGGCCGCGGGCGTGTTGCTGGCGATGGGCCTCGCCGGTGGTCCGCGTGCGCGCCGGGCAGAGGCGACCCCGATGCTCGTGGCGGCCCTTCTCGTTGCACCGGCGGCAGCCGTCCTGCTCGACGAGCCGAGATCCATTGCGCTCGCCGTGGCGCTGCTTCCCTTCGGCGCGCTGCTCGCCGCGCTCGGCACGGATCGGCCCTGGCGGAGCGGTTCGGTCATGCTGCGCAGCGGAGCGGCCGGGCTCCTCGGCCTTGCGGTCCTGCAGGGTGCGTGGCTGTGGTGAGCCTGCGGTCACTCCTTATCGCGGCGCTGCTGGGCACGAGCGGATTCCTCGCCTACGAGAGCCTCCAGAGCAGGCTCGACAGCCGTCAGCTGCTCGCGTACGACGATGTGCTGTTTGATACGGATCCGGGCCGGGCGCTCAGGATCATGGTGCACGGACAGGGATGGGAAGGGCGCAGCCTGCAGCATCCGCTCTGGGGGGTGATGACCTACGGCCCGGTGAGCGCTCTTGAGCGGGCCACGCGGCCGTTGCGGCCCGCGGCCGACGCCGACGGATTTCGGCGGGCCGCCGCGCTTCGCGTGGGGACCCTCGCCGGCGCCGTCGGTGGGGTCCTCGTGTTCTTCATGCTCCTCACCTTGCGTCTGCCGTGGTACGACGCGGCGCTGGCCACCGTGGTTTATCTGGCGGCGTTTGGTCACGTCGCCTTCAGCAGCATCCCCGAGCACTGGGTGATCTCCGGAGCGCTCATCGCCGCGGTCTTCCTCGCCACGGCCCGTGTCGTTGTTGCGGAGCGCGCGACCGCGTTCGGGCCGCTCGTGTGTGCGTCGGCCATGGCAGGGGGCCTCACGTTGTCGAACACCGTCCTCGTGCTGGTGCCGTTCGCGGCGGCCAGTGTGGCCGCCGGCGTCGGCTGGCATCGCGCGATTCGGAGGGCAGTGCTGGCGGCGGGCGCCGCGGGCGTCCTGATCGCACTCGGCTACGGGCTGCAGACCCTCGTCTCCACGGCCCCGCCGCTCGAAGATCTCCAGCGGTCGCCCTCCTGGGTGCTCGCACACGTCGAGCGTCGCCCGCTCGTGAAGGCGCTCAACTTCCCCTTCGAAGTGGCCACCTCCGTCAGTCCCGTCGAGTTGCGGTTCGCTCCCAAGGAGATCACCGAGCCCGGGCTGTCGCCCAATCGTGCGGTGAGCCTGCCCGACACGGGGTGGGGTGCTGTCACGCCAGCAAGCGTGACGCTGCTGGCGCTGCTGCTGGCCGGTGGGGTGGCGTGTGCTCGGCTCGGCCCGTCCTGGCGCGCGATGGGGGCCGCGGTCGCGGGCGTGCTGGCGTTCAACTGGATCCTGCATTCGGTCTGGGGAGGCGCGCAGCTCTTCGTGTACTCCCAGCACTGGCTGGTGACGGTGCCGATCCTGCTCGGCGCCCTGTCCGTGGCGCTGAATGCCTGGCGCAGGTTCAGCGGGACGGCCGTGCTGGGCCTGATCGCGCTTGCCGTCACGCTCAACTCGGCGCGCCTGGCGTGGCAGCTTCTGGAGGGGATGCGCTGGTGAGAGGAGGCGATTCGTAGGCGATGGGGCCGCGCTCCGGGGTGCGACGGGCGCGCCGAGCGGGGCGCTTGACAGATCCAGGGAAGCCCTTCACAATGGCGTTCAGATTGTGAACGTACCCGGAATCCCCGGGCACGAGACCGGCCGGTCGCTCACCAGCTTCCGGCCTGTTTTCTGCGCTCCCGGCATGTGAGTGAGAGGGCGGGAGCCTGATCGCTTCACGCTCCTGCACGATGTTTCCCGCCAGTTTCCTTCGTTCGTAGACCACCCCCAAATGAGTCCCGACCCCCTGCTGCGGGAGCTTTTTGGCCTCACCGGCGACGTGGCCATCGTCACCGGCGGCCTCGGGCGACTCGGCAGCCAGTACGTCAGCACGCTGGCACGAGCGGGAGCGGCGGTGGCGGCGTTCGACGTCTCGGAAACGGTGCCCGCGCACCTCGCCGCGCTGATCGCCGAGGGTGGACGCGTACAGGTCGCGACGGCAGACCTGACCGACAGGGCACAGGTGGAAGCGGCGGTGGCACGCGTCTCGGCCACGCTCGGCGCGCCGACGATTCTCGTGAACAACGCCGGCATGGGCGCGTCTCCAGCCGTATCCGCCGACGCGGAGACCGGCGTCTTCGAGGACTACCCGGAAGCGGCGTGGGACACGATGCTCGACTCGCACCTGAAGTCCGCGCTCTTCACCACGCAGGCGTTCATCCGGCACTTCCGCCGCGCGGGCGCCGGCCGCCAGGGCAGCATCATCAACGTGTCGTCCACGTACGGACTGGTCTCGCCGGATCAGTCCATCTACGAGCACAAGCGCCAGAACGGGGCCGTCTACTTCAAGCCGGCAGGCTACAGCGTCGCCAAGTCCGGCATGCTCAACTTCACGCGCTGGCTGGCGGAGTACGGCGCGCCGCTTGGCCTGCGGGCCAACACGCTGGCGCCGGGCGGCGTGCGCGAGGCCGCGCACGATCCGGCGTTCGTCGCCGCCTACGAACAGCGCACCCCGCTCGGCCGCATGGCCACCGACGAGGACTACAACGGCGCCGTGCTGTTTCTGGCCTCTCGCGCGTCCTCCTACATGACGGGGGCAACGCTGGTCGTCGATGGAGGGTGGACGGCTAGATAGATCAGCAGATCAACAGATGCGGAATCTGGTGATCTCGTGATGTGGTGATGTGGTGATCGGATGTGCGATGTACAGATGTGCGATCTATTTCTTGATCTACGGATTGCTCCCGTAGCGAACAGCGAACAGCGAACAGCGAATGACGAATCGCGAATAGCGAACAGCGAACAGCGAATGACGAATAGCGAACAGCGAATCGCGAATCGCGAATAGCGATCATGGGCGAAAAAGACTTTTCTGATCGCACCCTCGCGCCCGACGCGGCGCTGTCGTTCGTGCCGCTGCCGGTGTTCGCGCGTGTGCGGACGGGCGTGGCCGACGCGGTGACGCGGGCCCAGGTGTTCGCGGACCTCTGCCGGATCAACACGCTCTACATGATCATGCGGGCCGGGTCCGGCCACATCGGGTCGAGCTTCAGCTCCACGGACATCGTCATGTGGCTGTGGACCGAGACGCTGAAGGAGGCCAACAGCCGCGTTCCCGGCTCGGACGTCTACTTCTCGTCGAAGGGCCACGATGCGCCGGCGCTCTACGCGCTGCTCATCGCGCTCGGCAAGCTCGACTTCAACCTGCTCCACAAGCTGCGGCAGATCGACGGCCTGCCCGGGCATCCGGACGTGAGCACGCCGTACATTGCCACCAACACCGGCTCGCTCGGCATGGGCATCTCCAAGGCCTACGGCATGGCCCGAGCCAACCGCTACGCCGGCCGCGCCGGCCGCATCGTCGTCATGACGGGAGACGGCGAGCTGCAGGAAGGGCAGATCTGGGAGTCGTTGCAGCCGGTGGCCAACGAGGGGCTCGCGGAGATCACCGTGGTCGTCGATCACAACAAGCTGCAGTCGGACTCCGCCGTGGCGGCCGTCAGCGACCTCGGGCCGATCGAGGAGAAGTTCCGGGCGTTCGGCTGGGAGGTTCGCCGCGGTGACGGCCACGACTTCGGCGTCATCAGGGACACGTTCGCGCACTTCGCCACCGTGACCGGCCGGCCGCAGGTGTTCATTGCCGACACGATCAAGGGCAAGGGCGTCTCGTTCATGGAGGGCCTGGCCTGCGGCGACCAGACCTATCATTTCCACGCCGGGGCGCCGTCGCTCGAGAACTACCTTGCCGCCACGGGCGAGCTTCTGACACGGGTCAACGAGCGGCTGGCCGGGCTTGGCCACGATCCCGTGGAACTCGATCGTGGCCCGCTGCCGATCCGTACGGCCCCGAAGAATCCCGAGAAGCTGGTCCTCGCCTACGGCGATGAACTGCTGTCGATCGCGCGAACCCGCCCCGAGATCATCGTGATGGACGCCGACCTGCTGTCCGATTGCGGCATCGAGGCCTTCCGGGAGGCCCTCCCTGAGCGCTTCATCGAGTGCGGCATCGCCGAGCAGCACATGGTGTCGGCCGCCGGCGGCCTCGCGCTCGGCGGCATGATCCCCGTCGTCCATTCGTTCGCCTGCTTCCTGTCCACACGGGCCAACGAGCACATCTACAACAACGCGACCGAGCGCCGGAAGATCATCTACACGGCTACGCTCGCCGGTGTCGTGCCGGGCGGCCCAGGGCACTCGCATCAGTCCGTACGCGACATCTCCGCGATCGGTGCGGTGCCCGGGCTCGTCGTCATCGAGCCGTGCAGTGAACGCGAAGCGCGGCTGGCCATCCGCTGGGCGCTCGAGGAGCACGACGACAGCACGTACCTCCGGTTCGTGAACGTCCCGCTTGACCTGCCGTACCGCATGCCCGACGACTACGCGCTGCGCGTCGGGCACGGCGTCACGCTGCGTGCGGGCGGCGAGGTGGCGATCGTCGGCTATGGCCCGGTGCTGCTGACGAGCGCCTGGCAGGCGGCAGACCTGCTGGCCGCCGAGGGACTGACCGTGTCGGTCATCGACCTGCCGTGGCTCAACCGCATCGACGAGCGCTGGGTGCGCCAGGCGCTCGGCGCGTTCCCGCTCGTCGTGACGCTGGACAACCACTACCTCGAGTTCGGCCAGGGCATGATGGTCGCGGCCGCGCTGGGTCGCGCCGGCGTCCGTGCCGAAGTCGTCTCGCTCGGCCTCACCGATATCCCGGCCTGCGGCAGCAACGCCGACGTCCTGGCCCACCACGGCCTTGACGGCCCTTCGATTGCGCGTGCGGTGCTCGGACGCGCACGTGCACGGCGGCCTGTCTCCCCCTCGTGACCTACCCAGCACACGTCCTGCACTGGATCGACGATGCCGAGGTACCGTCCTCGGCGCCGGACGCGTTCCTCGACAAGCACTGCCCGATCGACGGCCGCCTCCTGGCCCGCGTGGCCAGAGGGGGCGCGCCGGAGGCACGCCGCGCTGTCGATGCGGCGGCCGCCGCGTCCGCCGAATGGGGCCGGCTCACGGCGCCACGCCGCGGCGAGATCGTCGGACGTGCCGGCACGCTCCTGCGATCCCGCGAGCAGGAGTTTGGCGACATCATCCGGGCCGAGACCGGCAAGCCCTGGAAGAACGCCGTGGCCGAGGTCGCCTCGTCAGCCGACCTGGCGCGCTTCATGGAAGGCGAGGGCAGCCGCTTTTACGGCAAGACCATGACGAGCCCGATCGCGAACCGGAGCGTGCAAACGGTCCGGTCGCCCATCGGCGTCTGCGCCGGCATCATGCCCTTCAACAGCCCGCTCGCGGGCATTGCCTGGAAGGTATTCCCGGCGCTCCTGTGCGGCAACGCGATCGTCGTGAAGTCGCACGAGCTGACGCCGTACACCGCCATCGCCTTCGGCCGTCTCCTGAAGGACGCGGGCCTTCCGCGCGGGCTCTACTCGGTCGTGCAGGGCGCCGGCCCCGAGGCCGGGACGCCGCTCGTCTGCGACGACCGGGTGGGCGTCGTCAGCTTCACTGGTTCCGCGCCCACGGGCAAGCTGATCCAGAGGCTCGTGAGCGAACGCGCCGTGCTCGGCAAAGTGTGCCTCGAACTCGGCGGCAAGAACCCGCTGGTCGTGTGTGACGATGCGGACGTGGCCCTGGCGGCGGAACACGCCGTGGCGTCTGCGTTCGTGGACGCCGGGCAGCGCTGTGCGTCCGGCAGCCGCCTGATCGTCGTCTCGTCCGTCTATGACGCGTTTCGCGAGGCGCTCCTCGCGCGCGTGGCGGCGCTCCGCGTGGGCTCCGGCCCGGACGACGACTGCGGCCCGGTGGTCACGCGCGCGAGCCTCGAGCGACTGGTTGCGGCCGTGGATGGGGCGGTCGCACGCGGCGCCACATTGCTGGCGGGCGGGCACGCGGTGGACCATCTGGCTCCGGGCTACTACATGGCGCCGACCGTCCTCGAGGACGTCGCTGCCGACGACGCGGTGTCCCAGGAGGAACTCTTTGGACCCATCACGTGCCTGTACCGCGCCTCGACCTTCGACGAGGCGATCGCGCTGGCCAACGGCACCTCGTTCGGCCTGACCGGCGCGATTCACACGCGGAACATGCACCGGGTCCAGGAGTTCATCACGACGTACCAGGGTGGCCTGGTCTCGGTGAACGGGCCCACCTATGGCGCCGGTCCGCACATGCCGTTCGGCGGCGTGAAGAACTCGGGCAACGGCTTCCGGGAGCCCGGCACCGAGGCGCTGGACGTGTACACGGAGTGGAAGACGGTCGTCATCAACCACGACCCGGGTCTCGCGCGATGACGACGCTGCTGGCGTCGGCGACGCGCAAGGTGCCGAGGAGCGGGAAGCGGCGGATCTGCTTTCCCATCACCAGCCGCGCGTACTACGGCCGCAGCCAGCTCCTGATCCGCATGCTGCACGCGCACCCGGAGGTGGAGCTCGAGCTGATGCTCGGCGGGGCGATCCTGCTCGACAAGTACAGCCGTCATATCGCCGAGGACATCGAGGCCGGCGGCTTCGCGATTTCCGCCTCGTACTTCAATGTGATCGAGGGGGGCAATCACGTCGCGATGGCCAAGACGGCCTGCCTGACGGCCCTCGAGTTTACCAACGGCCTTCACTCGATCGATCCGGACGTCGTGATCATCTGCGGCGATCGCTTCGAGCAGCTGGCCATCGCCATGGCGGCCGCCTATCTGAACATCACGATCGCGCACATCGAGGGCGGCGACGTCACCGGCAGCATCGACGAGAGCGTCCGCCACGCCATCACCAAGCTCGCCCACATCCACTTCGTGACCAACGAGCATGCGCGGCGACGCGTGAGGGCGATGGGTGAAGACCCCGCGTACATCTTCAACACCGGGTCGCTCGACGTGGAGCTGGCGGCGCGGGTCGAGACCGCCATCACCTCGGAGCGGGTCAACGGCTACGGCGTGGGGCACATCGTCAACCTCGACGAGCCGTTCCTGATGGTGCTGCAGCACCCCGTGACGACCGAGCGCGACAATCGCGCGCACCTCGAGACGACGCTGCGCGCAGTGGCCTCGCTCGACATGCCCGCGATCTGGTTCTGGCCCAACCCCGACGCGGGGACCGCCGAGATGTCCGAAATGCTGCGCCACATGCGCGAGCAGCACGCGGAGCTGACGCGGCGCATGCGCTTCATCACGAACGTTCCGGCAGACGAGTTCGTCGCGCTGCTCCGGCGGACGGCCTGTCTCGTGGGCAACTCCTCGGCGGGGATCAAGGAGTGTTCGTTCCTGGGGACGCCGGTCGTGAACATCGGCGGGCGGCAGCAGGGCCGGCTGACGGGCAGCCACGTGACGCACGCCGGGTACCTCGAGCACGAAATCCGCGAGGCCATCGCTCGACAATTGGCCGCCGGCCGGTCCACCCCGTCCGACCTCTACCATCGTCCCGACACCAGCCGGCAGATCGTGGACGTGCTCGCGGGCGTCGAGTTGTACACGCAGAAACGGTTCTTCGAGTCCTGACCCTCCACCACCCACTCCCCACTACCCACCACCCACTACCCACTTGAAAGTCCTCGGCGTCATCACCGCCCGTGGCGGGTCCAAGGGCATCCCCGGCAAGAACCTCCGCCCGCTGGCCGGGAAGCCCCTGCTGCACTACACCATCGACGCGGCCCGTGCCTCGGCGGCGCTGGACAGGCTCGTGCTCTCGACCGACGACGAAGCCATCGCCGGGGCCGCGCGTGCGGCGGGATGCGAGGTGCCGTTCCTGCGGCCCGCGGCACTGGCCCGTGACGAGACCCCGCACCTGCCGGTGATGCAGCACGTCGTGCGCTGGCTCGACGAGCACGACGGCTATCGCCCGGATGCGGTGATGATCCTGCAGCCGACCTCGCCCCTGCGTCGCGCCGAGGACATCACCGCCTCCATTGCCCTGCTCGAGCGCACGGGCGCCGACTCGGTGCTGAGCGTGAGCGAGGTGCCTGCCCACGTGCACCCGATGCGCACGCTCCGGCTGGATGACGAGGATCGCGCGGTGTTGTTCGTCACCGGCGATCCGGTCCGGCGACGGATCAACCGGCGTCAGGACCTGCCGCCCGCCTGGACCATGAACGGCGCCGTGTACGTGTGCCGCACCCGCGTCCTCTTCGGCGACGAGCCGAGCCTGTACGGAGACGACACGGTGGCCTACCGCATGCCGGCGGAGTACGGCATCAGCATCGACGACCTGGACGACTGGGCCCATGCGGAGCACGCCCTGGCCGTTGCGGCCGCGCCCGGGGCGTCCGCGAGCGTCGAGCGACGGCCGTGAGCAAGCGACAGATGGATCTCGAAGCGCATCGCGACCTCAAGATGCTCGAGGCGGTGCACCAGGACTCGCGCGTCACGCAGCGCGGCCTGGCGACGCAGCTTGGCATCGCGCTCGGCCTGGCCAACACGTACCTGAAGCGGCTGATGCGCAAGGGCTACATCAAGTGCGTCAACGTGCAGCCCAACCGTCTGAGCTACCTGATCACGCCGCAGGGGATCGCCGA
>CAZNOC010000102.1:0-13915 GCA_964574545.1 uncultured Bifidobacteriaceae bacterium
CACCGCAATTCCGGGGCAGGGGGCGGAGACCTCGGAGAATCTGGTGATCTCGTGATCTGGTGATGTGGCGGTCGGATGTGCGATGTCACGATGTGGCGATGTAGCTCTTGATCTTGGCGATCGGTGAAACCACCAGATCAGCAGATAGATCCGCCGATCTCACATCGCACATCGCACATCAGATCCCCACATCACCACATCACGAGATCACCAGATTCCGAATCTCTCTCACTACCTGTTCCTCGACGAGCGCGTAGATGGCGCGGTTGTGCCCCTGGCGGTCCGTGCTCGCATTCGACACTGACGTCGTGGTCACCACAAGCTCCAGGGACGGCACCACGAAGATGAACTGCCCGCCGTATCCCCAGGCATAGAACGTCGGCTCACCGGCCAGCTCACGAATCCACCAGCCGTACCCGTAGTGCCGGTCGCTGCCCCACCGGGATTGACCGCGTGGCACGAACGACGCCTCCACGTAGGAGCCGGGTACGACCCGCGTCTCGCCCACGCGGCCCCGGCGCAGGTACAGCTCACCGAAGGCCACCATCTGCCGCGGCGTCATCAGCATGTCGTTGCCGCCGAAGTAGATGCCCTGCGGATCCTGCGGCCAGCGCGCCAGCGAGATGCCGAGCGGCTTCGCGAGCGCCTCCTGCGCGAACGCCCACGTGCTCTGCTTCGTGGCCCGCGTGAGGATGGCCGACAGCAGGTGGGTGCTGCCGGTGCTGTAGTCCATGCTCGTCCCGGGCGGGCTCAACAGCGGACGCCGGAGCGCGTCGCGTACCCAGTTGCGGCTCTGCACCCAAGCGCCATAGTTCCGCCCGCTCGTCGACTCCAGCCCCGACTGCATCGTCAGCAGGTCGACGACGCGGATGGCCCGCTTGGCGGAATCGGCGTCGGCCAGTTCGGGAAAGAAATCGGCGATGGGTTGGTCGAGGCTGCGAATGTGTCCACGATCCACGGCGATGCCCACCAGCGCGGAGATCACGCTCTTCGACACGGACTTGACGTTGGCGGGCCGCGCGGCACGCGTGCCGTTGTAGTAGCGCTCGAGCACGAGCTCGCCGCGGTGGCTCACGAGCAGGCTGTGGAGCCGCGGCAGCGCTTCGCCCGCCGCGGCCGCCCCGTCGAGCGACACGGGCGTAACCTCCTGCCGCGCGCCGGCAGGAGCGTACGCCACGGCAAGGCCCAGGAGAACGGTCAGGAAGGCGCCTGCGCGGCGCACGGGGACAAGGTCGGCGCGCATGGCGGGATCTTAATACGGGACGCCGGCGTTCGCGACCGGCCGAGCCGGATCGTGCGCGTAGAATGAAGGGATGGTGCGGCGGGCGAACGAGAGGGCGTGAGGAGTCCGCATGATTCCCATCACCGACACCATCAGTCTGGACGACCGCGACATCGAGGAGCGCTTCGTGCGCGCGTCGGGACCGGGTGGGCAGAACGTCAACAAGGTGTCCACGGCTGTCGAGCTGCGCTTCAACGTGGCGGCCTCGTCGCTGCCGGAAGACGTGAAAGCGCGGTTACTGGCCATCGGCGGGAGCCGGGTGACGGCAGACGGCGTGCTCGTCATCGATGGTCGTGAGCACCGCACGCAGGCCCAGAACCGGGAGGCCGCGCGCGCGCGGCTGGTGGAGTTCGTCACACGGGCGCTCGTCCGCCCGAAGCGCCGGCGGCCGACACGACCCGGGGCCGCGGCGCGCGAGCGCCGAATCGTCACCAAGAAGCGGCGCGCCGCGGTGAAGGGCGGGCGTGGACGGACCCGCACCGAAGACGAGTGAGGCCGCGCCGGCAACACGAGGAAACGGAAGGCCGTGGCCGATTCCTGGGGCGCTCGGGCCCGTCGCCCCGGACCGGCCGGTATAATCGGGGACATCTCGGAAGAGCCCAACCCTGGAGGCAGGATCACCCGCTCCACTACCCACTACCCACTACCACTACCCACTACCCACTACCTACTACCCACTACCGAGGAGCCGCCCACATGCCCATGTTCGAGTACACCTGCCGGGGATGCGCGCATGAGTTCGAGATGCTCGTGCTGCCGACGATCACACCCGCCTGCCCGAAGTGCGCGAGCCAGGATCTGGAGCGGCTCATCTCGCTGCCGGCGCTCAAGACCGACGAGGGGACGCAGAGGGCGATCAAGCAGAGCCAGGCCCGCCGCATGAAGGGACGCAAGGACGAAATCGTCGCCCAGCGGGAATACGAACTCAAGCACGACGACTGATGCCGCCTGACGGGAGGCCTTGCCTTCAGGCCTCGACGAGGATGGCGCGCGTCCACATCGAGAAATCCTCGCGGCCGCTCTGAATCGACTTCCGCAGCTCCTCCATCGTCGGCTGCGCCCGGCCGTCGGCGTCGGTGGCCCGAGAGGTGAGCGCGTGCGGTCCCGGCGCGAGGTCGCGGGTGGTGAGCGACCACAGCCGCCAGGCATAACGCCCCCGAGGCGCCTCGAGGTCGGCACGCCTCCACTCGCCGTCGTCCACCATCACGTCGACGGCGGCAATCGGCGCCTGGCCGCCCCACGCCGCGCCGGCGATCGTGTACTCCCACCCCCCGCCGTTCCGACGACGCGTGACGCGCGCGACGGCCGACTTCATGTTGGTCTTCGAAATCGACATGTCGAGCCAGATCGGACCATCAGGCGTCTCCACCGATCGGAGGCTCAGGTAGTTGCGCACCTGATGCTGGCCCTCGTACCGCCGGTCGATCACTTCGATGCGCGACAGCCACTTGATCTGCGTCATGCCGTACCAGCCGGGCAGGATGAGCCGGAGCGGGAAGCCCTGCTCGTGCGGCAGCGGCCGGCCGTTCAGCGCGAACGCCAGCATGGCGTCGGGATGGAGCGCGTCCTGCACGTACACACTGCGGCCGTGAGGCGCCTCGAACTCCTCGTTGCGCGCCTGCCACTTCTTCTCGCGCTCCATGTCCAGGCCAAGGAACACGACCTCGCGTGCCTCTGGACGGAGACCGCACTCCTCGAGGAGGGACTTCAGGCCGGCGCCCGTCCACACCCCGTTGCTCAGCAGCCCGTTCATGCGCGCCGCGCGCGGCGAGTTGCCCGAACACTCGAGCGTGACCGCTTCGTCGCGGCGGTCGGCGCGCGCCATGATCTCGTCGAGCGTGAACTCCCGCGGCCGCTCGACCAGGCCACCGATGCGAAGCCGGAAGCGCGCGGTGTCGGTCTGGGGCGCCTCGGTCTGATGGAAGGTGTAGAACTCGTCGTTGGGTGTGGCCCAGGACGTGAGCCGGCGCAGGTCGAAGCAGCGGACGCGCGGATGCCCGGCGCTGGCCTCCACACGGAAGGCCTCGGTGTAGTCGGTGAACGCCACCGGCTCGTCGCCGTCCTGCAGTGCCCATACCGACTCCGGAATGCCGAGCGCGGCAAGCCACGCGGCACCCGCCGCACCACGAACGATCACCTCTCGACGAGTCGGGAACTGGCTCACGGATCCTCCCCAGAATGACTGGGAGGCATTATCGCGCCGGACGGCTCCTGCGGCGAGAGAATCGCGAGGCCGTCCCCCCGGCCTTCTCAGGGCAGCGAGCGCAGGAAAGCGACGACGTCCCGGGCGTCCGACTCCGTCATGCGGTAACGCGGCATGGGCGCGCGCAGGACCGCGCCATGGCGGCCGATCGCGCCCTGCGTCAGCAGATCGAAGGCCTGGGCGTCACTGTAGCCGGGCAGCCCGGCAATGCGCGGCGCCCGGTCGGCCCATCCGGCCTGGGGCCTGAACGGAAGCGGGCTCCCCATGTAGCGCTCCCTCGGAACGATCGAGCCCGCCATATCGCGCCCCGAATGACACTCCACGCACATGGCCACGCGCTCGACAAGGTAGCGCCCGCGCTCGACGTTGCCGGCCGCCGGGCTCTGCGCGGTCGGGGAGGGCGGCGCCGCCGCGGGTTGGGCGCCCACGAACGTGGACGGGGTATGGGCGAACAGCAGCCCAGCCGTAAGGATCAGCACTCGTGAGAAGGTCATGGAAGGCACTCCAGCAACGATTATGCGCCGAAATCCACAGCGTCGCGCCCTCCAGGTGGTCAACGGCGCCTTGCGCCCCCCGTCGGTCCCCGCGCGCGTCAAAATGGCATACTAGAAATCCTGGAGGGTGTGCGACACGCCTTCGGAGGGCCCGATCCATGACACGCAAGTCCACCCGACACTTCGCGCCCATGCTTGCCGCCGTGCTGGTGCTGGCGTGTGCCGTCACGACGCTCGCTCAGGACGCCTTCACG
Organism: uncultured Bifidobacteriaceae bacterium; assembly: GCA_964574545.1. Lineage (GTDB taxonomy): Bacteria > Acidobacteriota > Vicinamibacteria > Vicinamibacterales > UBA2999 > JAUXWO01. Next base: position 4,234 of record CAZNOC010000102.1, read on the forward strand.
CCGCATCACGTGGCGAAGATCCGCACCGTCATCGCCGTCTCCGCGTCGCCGGACGGCAGTGAAATTGCCTACGTCCTCGCCTCCCCCCGCATCCCTTTTCAGGATGACGACGGCGCGGCGTGGACGGAACTGCACGTCGTCGGGACGGACGGGCGATCGCGGCCGTACGTCACAGGCGCCGTCAACGTCGCAGGCGTGCGCTGGACGCCGGATGGCCGTGGACTCGCGTTCCTGGCCCGTCGCAGCGGCGACGATGCCCGGTCGTTGTACATCGTGCCACGCGACGGCGGCGAGGCGCAGCGTGTCCTCGCGCACGCGACCGACATCGCGGCGTACGAGTTCAGTCCCGACGGCAGGCAGGTCGCCTTCCTCGCGCGCGAGGCGCCGCCGCAGGCGCGCCAGGATCTTGTGCGACGCGGGTTCAACCAGGAGATCTTCGAGGAGACGCTGCAGCCGCAACGCGTGTGGGTGGCTCCGCTCGAGGGCCGCACGGCAGGCGCCGCGCGGCTGATCGATGTACCTGGTGCCGCCGCCAGCGTGGCGTGGAATGCGCAAGGGTCGCGGCTCGTCGTCCTCTATGCGCCCACACCGCTCGTGGATGACGACCTCATGGAGCGTCGCATCCACATCGTTGACCCGGTGGCGGGGACGCTGGTGACCAGGATCGACAACCCTGGAAAGGTTGGGCAGGTCGCGTTCAGCCCTGACGGGGCGACACTCGCGATGGTGTCGGCCGCCGATATCAACGACCCGTCGGAGGGCCGGCTGAAGGTCGTGCCGGCCGGCGGCGGGGCGCTGCGCGATCTGATGCCCGACTACGAGGCTCACGTCCGCGCCTTTGCCTGGAAGGACGCCAACACGCTGGTGTTCATGAGCGATGAGGGCGTGCACTCGGTCGTCGGCGAGATCGGGAAGGACGGCTCGGGCCGGCGCACCCTGGTGGCGGCTGGTGGACCGATCATCAACGCGATCGAGCGTGCGGCGAACGGTACCGTGGCGCTTGTCGCGCACGCGCCGACGCACCCGGCCGAGGTGTTCGTCCTCGAGAACGGGGCGACGACGCCGAAGCGGCTCACCGACAGCAACCCGTGGCTCAGCGGGATGCGCCTCGCCCGCCAGGAAGTCGTGGGCTTCAAGGCGCGCGATGGGCTCGAACTGGAGGGCATCCTCGTGCGGCCGCTCGACGAGCAGCCGGGGCAGCGCTACCCGCTGATTCTCACCGTGCACGGCGGGCCCGAGGCCCGTGATGCGAACGGATGGGTCACCTCCTACGCCAACGCTGGCCAGGTCGGCGCCGCGCAGGGATTCGCCGTCTTCTATCCCAACTACCGGGGCAGCACCGGCCGGGGCGTGGCGTTCTCGAAGCTGGGCCAGGGAGATGCCGCGGGCAAGGAGTTCGACGACCTCGTCGACGCAGTGGACCACCTGATCGGCATCGGCCTTGTCGATCGCGAAAAGGTGGGCATCACGGGCGGATCGTACGGAGGCTACGCGAGCGCGTGGGGGGCGACGTATTACACCGAGCGCTTCGCTGCGTCCGTGATGTTCGTCGGCATCAGCAACAAGGTGTCGAAGGTGGGCACGACCGACATCGCCAACGAGGAGTTCCACGTGCACGCGCTGAAGCGGCCGTGGGAGGACTGGCAGTTCGTGCTCGAGCGCAGCCCCGTCTACCATGCGGCAAAGTCCCGTACGCCGACGCTGATCCTGCACGGCACGGCCGACCCGCGCGTCCACCCGACGCAGTCGCTCGAGTTCTACCGTCACCTGAAACTGCACGGCAACACGCCTGTCCGGCTCGTCTGGTACCCCGGCGAAGGGCACGGCAACGCGCGGGCGGCGTCACGCCTGGACTACAACCTGCGTCTTATGAGGTGGATGACGCACTACCTCAAGGGGCCGGGCGGGGATCCGCCTCCCCATGAGCTGGACTACCGCGAACCGGCCGCCGCGCCACCGACCGCCGCGCGGCAGTAGGCGAGCAACGGGGCTGTCGGCGACCGGCGATCTGCATTCGGCTTTCGGTGCTGAGAGCTGGTCGCCGATCGCTGACAGCTGAAAGCTGATGCGAGCGACCCTGAATTCAGAGAGCGAGTACCCATGTCCCTGAGAGCCGTGAAAGACCTCTGGCAGGCATCCCCCACCATGGAGGGCGCGGGTGTGCACCTGCGTCGTGCGTTCGGATTCGGCAAGACGGAAGAGTTCGATCCGTTCCTGCTGTTCGACGACTTCCGCAACGAGCGGCCGGAAGACTACCTCGCCGGCTTCCCGTGGCACCCGCATCGCGGCATCGAGACCATCACCTACGTGCTGGCCGGCACGGTCGCCCACGGCGACAGCCTCGGCAACCGCGGCGAGATGGGGCCGGGCGACATCCAGTGGATGACGGCTGGCCGCGGCATCCTGCACCAGGAGATGCCGCGCGGCGACGCGCAAGGACGCATGCACGGCTTCCAGCTCTGGGCCAACCTCCCCGCGTCACTCAAGATGACCGCGCCACGCTACCAGGACATCTCGTCGGCGGACGTCCCCGAGGTCACCGACGACGACGGTACGCACGTGCGGATCGTGTGCGGGGAGTTCTGGGGGAAGCAGGGCCCGGTGGAGGGCGTTGCGGCAGACCCGCGTTACCTCGACATCTCGGTGCCCCCCGGCCGGCGCCGCCGGATTCCGGTAGAGGCGTCACGCCATGCCTTTGCGTACGTCTTCGCCGGATCGGGCACGTTCCGCGATTCCTCGAACCCGCTGCCGGTGAAGACCGATCTTGTCGATGCCGAGGGCCGAGAAGGCCCGACCGTCTACGACGCCACGAACCGCTCCCTCGTGCTCTTCGACAGCGGCGACGAGATCGTCGTCCAGGCGGGTGACGAGGGCATCCGGTTCCTGCTGGTGTCGGGCCGGCCGCTCGAAGAGCCGGTGGCGTGGCATGGGCCGATCGTGATGAACACACAGGCGGAGATCCGACAGGCCCTGACGGACCTGCGCGACAACACGTTCATCACGTAGACGGGCGAGCGGCGTTCGGCGTTCGGCGATCAGACGGCTACGAGCTGTCAGCGACCAGAGCGGTTGGCGCCCGGGCGGCGGAGGCTGTCACCGTCCGGTCCCGGCTGAATCCTGGACCACAGCCATGTCCTCGAGCACGAGGACATGGGCATGATGCGCAACTTCCGCGTCGTCTGACCGGCGCGGAGGGACCGCGTCAGGCGCCGTCTCTCAGTTTCCTCATCGTCAGCGCGAACGCGCGGTGCCCCACCGCCGGGTCGTAGACGATCACCGGCATCAGGCGGCCGCGGATCCGATGGGGGTTGGCGCGCGCGTACCCCATCAGCGTGCGCGCCAGCTTCTCCTTCAACGCGCTTCGTTCCCCGCCCCGGGGCACGCCGCACAGCAGGTCGTTCAGCGTCAGCCGCCAGGGCTGGCCCCACAGCAGCGCGTCGACGATGGTGCCCTTCAGCACGTTGTGCGAGAAGTTGAAGAAGAACGACATCGGGGAGTACGCCTCTGGCGTCGGCCGCTGCGCCTCGAACTCGGCGAGCAGGTCGTCCTTGTGCTGGTGGAACATCTCCCGGAACGCGAGGCGCTCCTGTTCGTGGGCCGAGAGCGATGAGGGCGCGGCCGCCAGGAAGGCGCCTGCGTCCGGCGACAACCCGTTCAGCAGCGACTCGACGAGCGCATCGCGCACGTCACCCGTTTCGCCAGCGGCGTGCATCCGCGCGTACTCGCGCATGAGCGTGGCCACCGAGAAGCACAGCCAGGGGTAGTCGGCCACATTGTCGTCGCGCATGTTCACGATGTCGCGCCCGTAGGTGGCCTCGAACCCGAAACGCAGGTGGCAGCCCATCGCGGCGGCGTGGCCGAGCGCGATGCGCGTCCGGTACGCGTCGTTCAGCGTGCGCGTCCGCTCGAGCAGCAGGTCGTAGCCCCACTCCTCCCTCTCGTAGTGCGCCGTGGCGATCAGGATCAGCGTCCCGGCATCGGCGGCGAAGAGCTGTCCGCTTCCGTGCGGGCCCTGGAGTTCGTCGAGGAGCCCCTGCAGGCGGTCGAGGTTGGCGTCCGCGTCGCCCTCGTCCCAGAGGCGCAGCGACAGCAGCGACAGCACGTGCATGAAGTAGTAGTCGAGAAGGATCGCGAGCACGGAGGCGTCCGGCGGCTCGAGCCCGGCCTTGTCCGCGAGGTAGTGGAGCACGTCAACCGGGATGGTCTCTTCGTTGACGCTGTCGGCGACGCCGTCCCAGTCGTGCAGGGCGTGGAAGCCCTCCTGCCTCGTGCGACTGTCGTAACTGCGCACGGCCCTGGCGAGGTCCACCCGCACGCCCCCTGGCTTCCAGACGTCCGACCGGAGCCCCTCGCGCAGGCGGAGCAGCGTGCCGCCAAGGGTCGTGGCGTTCATCGCGTCAGCGATGATGTCGCGGCGAAAGGCACCCTGGAGGGCCGTGTCGAGCCGGCTGCAGACTTCTTCGAAAGGGATCTCGAGCCGTGTGCGGCTTCGCCGGAACGTCGTAGGCATGGGCACTGACGCGAGCGCATCACGCGACACCCGGACCTGTCCGGTCGCCGCTCACGCGTCACGCAAAGTATATACGCGCGGGGTCGTGACGCTCCCCGGGGGCCGGAACCGGTCGTGCCGGCTCCGCCCCCGGTGTCACCCGGCGCTATCGGGCCTCGTCCACCTCGATGCGCAAGGCCTTGCGACCCTCGGGCCGCTCCTCGAAGTAGACGGTCACCCACGCGCGTTCGGTGGCGGCAAGCCCCTGCGTGCCGGCGGCCCCGACGACCTCCGTCTCAGGAGCGAAGAGGAATCGGTGTTCGGTCCCGGCGGCCAGGAGTGTGAACGTGCCGTCCTCGATGCTGACCTCATCAACCTGGCCGCTGAGCCAGGACTGCTGCACGTCCGCCTGCTGCCCCTGCGGCGCCGGCTCTGCGGCCGGTGCGTCAGCGTCGAACGGGTCCAGGCCGGGCCGCTCTGCCTCCTGGCACGCACCCAGGAACAGCGAAGCGCTGAAGAGCGTTGCGATGGCGCATACCTTCAGTGTCATCGTCTCTGCCTCCTTCAGAAAGGGTGTGTCGGTGTCGTGGACGAACGTCCACGGAGAGAAAAAGAGCGGGGGCACGGTGGCCCCCTCCGAGTGAGACGCGCCTACTGCCGCGGAGACACCTCGATGCGAGTCGCCGTCGTACCATGGGCATCCGCCCCGGCCGCGTAGTGCACGGTCACGGTGGCGCCGGACATGGTCGCAAGACCAGCCGCGCCGTCCTCCGCTCCGACGATCTCGGTCGACTCGTGGTAGCGGAACTCCTTCTCCGTACCGTCCGCATTCCGCACCGTCAGGGTGCTGGTCTCCGGATCCACCGCGATCAGTTCACCGGTGAACTGGGCGGCTTCCTGGGCGGCTTCCTGTGGTGGCGGCGCGGGTTCCTGGGCGGCCGCGCCCTGAGCAGACCCGATGACTACGGCCGAGGCAGCGAGAGCGATAAGCGCGTTGCGCTGAATGAACTTCATGTTCACCTCCTGCCGGACAGAAATCCACAGACCGTGCCAACCTGGATCGGCCCGCGGCCCCGGTGTTCAGGGCCAATCTCGCCCCGGGACTCCAGCAGAGCGTAATCCCTACCTGCCCACGGTCATTTCTCCCTGATTCAGTTCGCATTAAACAGTACGAGTGTGCTAGTTTTCCAATGTAGAGTTCCGGCCTTGACCGCACGTGACCAGATGAGTCGGCGACCCCTTCAGTCCGTGCGATCGATCGCGCACTTCACGGTGTTGCTGATGCTCCTGCTTTCCGGCAGCGGCACAGCGCTCGAACCTGCACCGGCCTCGAGATCTACCGCGGACATCACCGCTCACGGGCAGGACGTCACCGATGAACTGCGCGAGGCGCTCGGGATCCCCCACCCGGTCATCGTGGTGGTGGTGCCCGACAACCCGCTGCTCGTGTCGGTCTCACGAATGCCCGATCGACCGGGCGCGTTCCTGCTCTCCTTGGAGGAGGCCTTCCTCGCCACGCTCGACGATGACGAACTGCGTGCCGTCATTGCGCACGAACTCGGTCACGTCTGGATCTTCACCCACCACCCCTTCCTCCAGACCGAACAGCTTGCGAACCGCATCGCGTTGCGCGTCGTGAGCCGCGACAGCCTGGCAAGGGTCTATCCCAAGGTCTGGGCACGGACCGGCGCCAAGGGCGACCTCACTCACTTCCTCGGCCAGTAGCGGCGCCGACACGCCGCCGAAAAAAAAGGCGGTCCCGAAGGACCGCCCAGGAGAGGCTGACAGCGAACGACGAACGACGGCGCTAGAAGCGGTAGCGGACGCCCAGGCGGTAGACGCGAGGCGCCATGATCTCGTCGGCTGGCCGAACGTCGGACCGTTACGGAGCACCTGCGACAGCACCACGTTGGAGTTCAGGCTGTTGAACAGGTCGAACATGGCCTCGATCGACTGACCGGCCGGCAGGTTGAACCGCTTGCTGAGGCGGTTGTCCCAGATGTTGACCGTCTCGTACTGGCCCGCCTTCGGGAACCGTACGGTGACGGCGGCGTTCAGCGCATTGCGCGCCTGCACCTCTCGGTAGTAGTAGCTACCGCTCTGCACGGTCAGCGCGGTGCCGTACTGAATGCCCCACGGCATGGCGTAGGTCCCGCTGACCTTCAGCGCATGGTTCCACTCCGGCTCATTGAACATGTAGTTCTGCCCGGCGACCGTGCCGGCGCCGTAGAGCACCTCGTTCGGGTTGCGCGGCAAGCCCGTCGCCAGATTGCGGTAGTCGGCGTTGTAGGCGACGAGCAGCGACCAGTTGTTCGCGAGCTGCTTGTTCATCGTCACGCCGAAGGACGTGTACCGGTTGCGGCCCTCGCCATCCTCGTGCTGCTTGATCTCCTCGATCACCTGGCCGAACGTCGGGAACGCGCGCGGCACCGAGTAGACCGGAATCACGCCGTCGTCGGCGGTCCCGACGATGTTGTCGGGGCCGGGATCCACGTTGTTCCGAACATCGGTGTAGGCGCTGAACGGGAGCGCGGCGTTCCAAGTCTTGTTGCCCCGAGCGTCGAACTTGCGCACGACGTTGAACTGCATCGTTACGGTGCGGCTCAGCCCGAAGTCCATGCCCACCGTCCACTCGTCCATGTAGGGACCCTGCAGATCCGCATCGATCGTCCGGTTGGTCCCGCCACCCGTCACCGACGACAAGTTGGCTGGCACGGGCACGTACGGAATGCTGCCATCCCAGTTCGAGTAGGTGCGCGTGATAGTGGCATTCGGGTTGACGTTGGTCGCGCCAGGCGCGGGGTTCGCACTGGCGCCGGAACCGCCGCCCACGTAGCGGCCGTAGCTGGCGCGCAGGGCAAGGCGGCCCTCGCCGGTGACGTCGTAGACCGCCGAGACGCGGGGCACGATTGTGGAGTAGACCGGAAAGTCGTCACGGTAGGCGTAGATGGCCTCGGCCGCGAACGGGCCGGTGCCGGGGTTCCCCTGCTCGGGGAGGAAGCTCGAGTAGCGGTCGAAGCGCAGTCCGACGTTCAGGGTGAGCTGCGAGGTGAGGGAGATCTTGTCGTTGATGTAGAACGAGTGGTACTTCTCGCCCGCTTTCACCGTATTCGGGTAGTCGTACACCAGCACCGAGTCGGGCCGCATGAACGGATCGGGATCGCCCGCGAGGCTGCGGTACCGGTACTGCTGCTGGTTCGGGTACCCGATCTGCTCGGTGTCGGTCGCCATGTTGTACCAGCCGAGGTACCCGGACTTGATCTCGTGGCTGCGCCCACCGAGGTTCGCAAAATAGGTGAAGGTCCCGTTGTACTGCCACCGGCGCGGCACGCGGTCCACCTGGAGGAACGCGCCGTGCGTGGTGGTCGTCGTGAGGTCCGTTCGGCGCACATCCGTCGTCCACGGCACATCGGGCCACCAGTAGCCGCCGCGCTGCAGGCCGGCATCGAACGTCATGCTCGGGCTCAGCACGGACAGCCACTTGAACGACGGCCCGATGAGCGACCACGAGTCCTGGTTCTGCGTCGCTTCGAGGGGCACGAAGCGGCTCGCCGTGCGGTACGGCTGCCACTTGCGGCCGACCTGGCCCATCGCCTCGAACTTGTTGTTGGTCGAGACCTGATAGGTCACCTTCAGCGTCGGATCCTGCAGCTTCGTGTAGAACTCTGCCTGCTCGCCCGTGGCGAGGCTGATGAACCCGGGAATGAACATGCCCGACGAGGCGTCCCGGTGGCTGGCGTAGAACCAGAGCCGGTCGCGCAGGATCGGGCCGCCGACCTCGCCGTAGAAGTCCTTGAACTGCGTAAACTTGTTCACGCCCGGAGCGTAGCCCTTGGCCAGCAGCTCGGGCGTGATGTTCTCGCTCTGGAACTTGCCGTCCTGCAGGTTTGCCGAGCCCACGCCGCGGAAGGTGTTGCTGCCTGACTTGACGACCAGGTTCATCGTGACGCCGGGATTCAGCGCATCGGCGCCCTTGGCGGCCGTCAGCACCTGGGCCTCTTCGTACGACCCGAAGTCGCCGTAGGTCTGGTCCCAGATCATGCCGTCGTAGCTGACGACGTTGCCGCCGGCGCGGCCGAAGTTGCGGGCGGCGGGGCCGGAGCCGGTGCCGAAGTTGCTGCCGCCGACGTCGTAGCTCGTCGCGTAGAGCCCGGGCACGAGCGCCACCATGCCGGTGAGGCTGCGCGCGTACGGAATATCGTCCATCTTCTGCTGGTCCCAGTTCACGTTGACGTTCGCGGACTGGAGGTCGATGGTGGGCGCCTGGCTCGTGACCGTGACCGTCTCTTCGAGGGTTGCGACCGTGAGCCGCCCGTTGATCGTCATCGTCGTGCCGACGCTCACGTTGACGCCCTCGATGTTGAGCGTCGTGAATCCGGGCAGCATGAAGGTGACGGTGTAGGTGCCGCCGGGCAGCAGCGTGAAGCGGTAGGTGCCCTGTTCGTCGGTCACGGCGCTGCGGGCGCCGCCGATCATGTTGGGGCTGGCAATGGAGACGTCGACGCCCGGGAGGGCACCACCGCTTTCGTCAGTGGCCCGGCCAGTGATGCCGCCGGTCAGGGTCTGCGCGTGAGCTGACGCGGCGAGGGCCAGCAGGGCCACGAGCAGCGTGCAGCGTGAGACAAACCGTCGCGTGGATGTCCACGTCATCAGAGATCCTCCATGTTCCCGTCACCTGCCCAGAGGCGATTCTTGGGGTGGCACGTGCGTGCCCCTGTCGTGCAACCCGCGCGCGATCCGCGTGATCGGCGCGGCAAACGGGCGGCCGCCCGCCAAAAACGGCAGGGACGACCGCTGGGGCGGAGCCTACACGAGCCTTCGGCGCAAAGTAATAGATACTTCTCATGCGATGCATCACTTCAACGGATGCAGAGCGCGGAACCTATCGCCGGTTGCACGACGCCGGTCCGCACGTGCGCGTCATCCTGGAGGGATTCATTGAGCGATCAGGCTGGACGGAGTGCGATCGTCTCCGTTTGTCTCGCGGGGGCCGCGTCCATGTCGTGGCACGACAATGCGCCCGCTGGACAGCCACGGCCTCAGTCTCCGTGCAATGGAGCCCGCGCGATGGCGTGCACGGCAGGCGACGGTCGGTCGAGCTAGTCCCCTGGAAACGTGATGCGTCACATAAGTCCCGAGCGGGGCATCCCGGGCCCCCACGCGCGGCTGCCGCGCGTGGGACCCGTCCCGGCT
>CAZNOC010000103.1:0-13894 GCA_964574545.1 uncultured Bifidobacteriaceae bacterium
AGGATGGGGTACACCGTGCCGCTCGGGAGGCCGGTGGCGCCCATGATGTCGAACCCATGGTGATGGTCGTGCAGCAGTGCCTGGAGCACGAGGGTGGTCGGGTAGGTGAGCCGCAATGCCGCCTCCGTGGTCAATGTCTATCTATGTAGACTTAGATATAGACCATAGGGCCGCACGGCGCAAGCCCCTTCGAGCGAGGGGACGAGGGACCGGTGGCGAGGAGCGGGAAGTGGAAGGGAAAGAATGAGGGCAGGCGACAAGTGGTCAGTTTCCAGTTGTCAGTTCAAAAGGGGCGCGTCCGCCTTTGAACTGACCACTGAGGACTGGACACTCCCGGAAACTACGCCGTCGCCTGGGGCTTGAGCTTGGCGCCGAGGCGCGACTTGTAACGACCGGCCGTGTTCCGGTGGATGATGCCCTTGGCGGCCATCCGATCGACAAGCGACTGAATTTCTGTGAGCTTGGCGCGGGCCGCGTCCAGTTCCTCGCCGTCGATGGCGGCGCGAATGGCCTTCAGGCCGGTACGAAGCTGCGAGCGGAGCTGCCGGTTGTGATCACGGCGCTTGATGTTCTGCCGGTGCGCCTTGAGCGCCGAGGGATTCTTCTTCGCCACGTGTACAGGACCTCAGGTACCAAAAGGTAGAAACACCCAAGGATATCACAGAACGGCTGGCCGACTACTGCCGGCCGCCAACGATCTCGTACGCGCCTGCTGGCGGGGGGGCATTGGAGTAGCGGGGGACCGGCCGGCCGTCCACGATCTCGAGCCACTTGTAAATCACCGGCGCGGTGGGCTTCCTGACGGTGGCGCCGGGCATGCCCGTGACTTTCTGCACGTAGGCCTGCGTTTCGCGGAAGGGAGGGATCTGCTGGCCGTAGCGGTCCACCGCCCCCGGACCGGCATTGTAGGCGGCGAGCGCCAGCTCGACGTTGCCGTCGTAGCGGTCGAGCAGCCAGCGGAGATACCGTGAGCCGCCGCGGATGTTCTGGTCGGGGTGAAATGGGTCGGCGACACCGAGATCGCGGGCCGTCGCCGGCATGAGCTGCATCAGCCCCATCGCCCCTTTCGGCGAGACCGCGGCGGGGTTGAAGGCCGATTCCACCTGGATGACGGCCCGTACCAATTGGGGCGACAGACCCTGGCTGGTGGCATGGCGCTCGATGAGGTCGTCGAAGCGCCCCGAGGGGGCTTCGGCCTGCCTCGTCGCCTTGACCGTCGGCGCTCCGGCCACCTCGTAGGTGCGCGTCGCCGAAGGCGTCCCCGGCCTGGGAGCGTTAGACAGCACCAGCGTCCCATTGGCGTCACGCCACGAGTAGATCTGGGCCTCTGCCTGGAGCGACAGCCCAAGCACGAACCCGACGACGACAAACCCGATTCGCACCTTCACCACGCGCCTTGTAGTATCGGCCAGTTGACGAAGAGGGGACAGACCCCTTACGAAACCGTAAGCGGTCTGACGCTTCTGGGCCCATCTGGGGCCTCCGCGCCCAATGCAGGCGCCCTGGAGGTCAGGTAAGCAGTTTCCGGACCAAGGTCTGTGCCTCGGCCAGAAGGGCAGGAATCTGGGACGCGTCCTTCCCGCCAGCCTCCGCGAAATCCGGCCGCCCCCCGCCACCTCCACCGACAAGTGGCGCGATGGCCTTGACGATCTGGCCCGCGGGGGCCTTCTTCGTCAGATCCGGCGTGACCGACACGATGATGGCCACCTTGCCGTCCTCGAGGGGCGCGGCAACCACCACGATCCCGCTCGTGAGCCGGGACTTCAACGTGTCGGCCAGGGACCTGAGCGACTCCTTGTCCACCCCGTCCACCTGGCGAGCCACCAGCGTCGCCCCGGCGATCTCGACACGGTCGTCTTCCGCCGCGGTGCCGCCGTCTCGCCTTCCGCCGGCCAGCGCCAGCTTCGTCTTGAGCTGCTGGACGTCCTTCTGTGCCCGGCTGACCAGGGATTGCTGGGTGCGGACCCATGCCGCGAGCTCGCCCGGCCGGATACGGGCTTCGGCCGCCGCCTCGCCGATGCCCGAGACGGCGTCACGCGCCAGCGCGAGCGCTCCGAGACCCGTGACCGCCTCGATCCGCCTGACGCCCGCCGCGACGCCCGACTCCTCGGTCAGCAGGCAGACGCCGATCTCCCCCGTCGCGCGGACGTGCGTGCCGCCGCAGAGCTCCGTGCTGAACCGGCCGTCCCCGATCGCGACGACGCGCACCGTGTCGCCGTACTTCTCGCCGAAGAGCGCCATGGCCCCTGCCGCGATCGCTTCCTGCGTGTTTCGCAGCTCGGTCTTCACCTCCTCATTCGCGAGGATGGCGATATTGACCAGGCGCTCCACCTCCCACCGTTCCTCGAGCGTCACCCCCGAGAAGTGCACGAAGTCGAAGCGGAGCCGGTCCGGGGCCACGAGCGATCCCGCCTGCTTGACGTGCGGCCCCAGGACCTGGCGCAGCGCCGCGTGCAGCAGGTGTGTCGCCGTGTGGTTGCGCCGGGTCGCATCACGCCGCGCCTCGTCCACGACGAGCGTTGCGAGATCGCGCACGACCAGGCCCCCGTTCACTCTGTCGATGCGGTGCGCCCGGGGAAGGCCGGGACCGAGGCGAACGACACCGCTCACGCCCGTCCTGGCGCCCGAGGGCAGCTCGATCCACCCGTGATCCGAGACCTGCCCTCCCGCTTCCAGGTAGAACGGCGTCTTCGCCATCACCGCGTAGCCCGCGACGCCGTCCACCAGCGCCTCCACCTGCCGCCGCTCGTCGTCGAACAAGGCCACCACCGGGACGCCTTGCAGCACCGTCGAGGTGTAGCCTTCGAACACGTCGCCCACCCCGGCGACCTCGGCACGCGCCGCCTCGGATGCGAAGTGGAAGCCGTCGGCCTTCGGGCCGTCGAAGGCGCTGCCCGATCGCGCCTTCACGCGCTGGCCCTCCATCGCGCGTTCGAAGCCCGCGGCGTCGAAACCAAGGCCCTGCGCGGAAGCGAGATCCTCGATGAAGTCGCGTGGCAGGCCGTAGGTATCGTACAAACGGAAGGCCTGCTCGCCGGGCACGACCCCGTCGCCCCGGGCGGCCCGCTCCAGCACGTCCTCGAGCCGCGGCAGCCCGCCGGTCAGGACGGCATCGAAACGCTCCTCTTCGCTGCGCACCACCTGCAGGACGGCCTCGCGTCCAGCCGCGAGCTCCGGGTAGGCGTGGCCCATCTCATCGACGACCACCTCGACTAGGGAATACAGAAAGGGCTCGGTCAGGCCGAGCTTCCGTCCATGCCTCATGGCCCGTCGCATGATCTTCCGCAGCACGTATCCGCGCCACTCATTCGAGGGGACGACGCCGTCGGCGATCAGGAACGTCATCGCGCGCATGTGGTCGGCCACCACGCGCATCGAGACGTCCGCGGGCGCCATCGTGCCCTCGTGCGTTCGCCCCGCGCGCCGGCCGATCGCGCCCAGCAGCGGCGTGAAGAGCGGCGTGTCGTAGTTTGAGAGGGTCCCCTGCAGCACGGCGGACACCCGCTCGAGGCCCATGCCCGTGTCGATGGACGGCGCCGGCAGCGGCGTGAGCACGGCATCCGCGCCGCGGTCGAACTCCATGAACACGTTGTTCCAGATCTCGACGAAGCGGTCGCCTCCGCGCTCGACGTCCGTGATGAAGACGCCCGTGCCTTCGACCGACGGTCCGCGGTCGTAGTAGATCTCCGAGCAGCGGCCGCAGGGGCCCGTGTCGCCCATGGCCCAGAAGTTGTCGGCCGATCCGAGTTCGCCGATGTGATCCGCCGGCACGAAGTCCCGCCAGCGCGTGTAGGCCTCGTCGTCGCGCGGGACACCGGCCTCGCCCTTGAAGATGGTGACGTAGAGCCGCGACGGGTCCAGTCCCCATGCCCGCGTGAGCAGCCGCCAGGCCAGCTCGATGGCGTCCTGCTTGAAGTAGTCGCCGAACGAGAAGTTGCCAAGCATCTCGAAGAACGTGTGGTGCCTGACCGACGGCCCCACGTTGTCGAGGTCATTATGCTTGCCGCTGACGCGCATGCACTTCTGCGACGTGGCGGCGCGGAGGTAGTCGCGCGTCTCCCGCCCGAGAAACAGGTCCTTGAACTGGTTCATCCCGGCGTTCGTGAAGAGCAACGTCGGGTCGTCGTGGGGCACGAGCGGTGAGCTGCGGACGATGCGGTGGCCGTGTTGCTCGAAGTAGGACAGGAAGGAAGTGCGGATCTCGTTCGGGTGCATCACCCACTGATTGTACTTCGGGGCGCGAGGCTCAGCCCCCGTCGGCGTCCGGTGCGCCCTTCCGGCGGAGGCGCGCAAGGATGGCGTCGAGCGCGAAGCCCTGACGGACGAGCGCGGACACGATCCGCCGGAGGGCCGCGCGATCGAGGTCGGACACGGCCAGGCCGCGGAGACGGCGTCCGAGTGCCTGTTCCAGCAGCGTCTCCTCGTCCACCTCCTGGAACACGGCCTCGACCGCGGTCCTGGCGTCGTCTTCGGCGATCCCGAGTGCCCGGACCTTCTGGAGGGTGCGGCGGCGGCCGCGCAGGCGCACGGCGGCTTCGAGCCGGGCGGCCGCCTTCGCGACCCGCTGGTCGTCGAGGGCGCGCGCGGCCTTCAGTCGGACAATCGCGTCGTCGACGGCGGCCTCGTCGAAACCACGCCGCGTGAGCCGGGTTCGCACTTGAGCCTCCGACAGCTCCCGCCTGCCCAGCATGACCAGGCCGGCGGTGTAGGCGTCTCCCGGATTGACGGGCGCAGGCTCCTCGCCGGGAGGCCGTCGCCGCGGCCGCCCGCGGCCCCGGCGGTCAGCTCCCGAACCGCGTGATGTCGGGCGCCGCACCGGCCCCACCGGGCCGCTTGGCCCCAGGAGAATCCTTGCCCGCGCTGCCGGAAGCGCCGGCGCCGTACATGGTGTTGGCCATCTGGTCGCGTGACAGGTCCGCGGTCGTGGAGATCCCCTGCACGCGCAGCTTGAACTCGTCCACGTTCGATGCCCAGCGGAGCGCTTCGTCGTAGGTGACGAGCTGCTGCTCGAACAGGCGGAAGATCGACTGGTCGAACGTCTGCATGCCGTACTGGGACGTGCCCTGGGCGATCGCGCCCTGGATCAGGTGCGTCTTCTCCTTGTCCACGATGCAGTCGCGGATGAAGGCCGTCGCGATCAGCACCTCCACGGCCGGCACGCGTCCCGTGCCGTCGGCGCGCGGAATCAGGCGCTGCGCGATGGCGGACTTGAGGACGCTCGCGAGCTGCAGGCGGATCTGCTTCTGCTGATGGGGCGGGAAGACGGAGATGATGCGGTTGATCGTCTCGGTGGCGTCGAGCGTGTGCAGGGTGGAAAAGACCAGGTGGCCGGTCTCGGCGGCGTGCAGCGCCGTCTCGATCGTTTCCATGTCCCGCATTTCGCCGACGAGGATGACGTCGGGATCCTGCCGGAGCGCGCTCCGCAGGGCGTAGGCGAACGACCGCGTATCGACCCCGATCTCCCGCTGGTTGATGATCGCGAGTTTGTCCTTGTGGAGGTACTCGATGGGGTCTTCGATGGTGATGACGTGCGCGCTGCGCGTGGCGTTGACGTGGTCGATCATCGCCGCCAGCGTGGTGCTCTTGCCGCTGCCTGTGGTGCCCGTCACCAGGACCAGGCCGCGTTCCTCTGCGGCAATCGTCTTCAGCACCTCCGGCAGTCCCAGGTCCGGCAGCGTCGTGATGCCGAACGGGATGACGCGCAGCACCATCCCGATCGTGCCACGCTGCTGGAAGACATTGCAGCGGAAGCGGCCGAGTCCGGGCACGCTGTACGCGAGGTCGATCTCCTGGGCGTCCTTGAACCGCTGACGCTGGGTGTTCGACATGATGGTGGCGGCCATCGACACGAGGTCTTCGTGGTCCAGCTTCTGTTCGGTCACCAGGCGCAGCTTGCCGTGAACACGCGCCACGGGCGGGCTGCCCACCTTGAGGTGCAGGTCCGACGCGCCTTGTTCGATCGCGAGGCTCAGCAGGTGGTTGACATCCATGATTCGTCGATCCCGAGGAGGGCGGCGCACCGGCCGCCCGGGTTCACCGGACCCCGACCGTCGTGGGCACCGGCGTCAGCCACTCGTGCGTATCGGGCAGCGTGCCGTTCAGCACGCCGAAGAAGCGGTCCTGCAACGCCTTCGTGACAGGCCCGCGCCGGCCCGCGCCGACCGGAATGCGGTCCACCGAGCGAATCGGGGTGATCTCGACCGCGGTACCGCAGAAGAACGCTTCGTCGCACAGGTACAAGAACTCCCGGGGCAGCGCCTGCTCACGCACCTCATAACCGAGGTCGCGTGCCATCGTGAGCACAGAGTCGCGGGTCACGCCCTGGAGGATGGACGACTGCAAGCCGGGCGTGAAGATGACGCCGTCGCGGACAAGGAACAGGTTCTGGCCGCTGCCCTCGCTGATCAGCCCCGATTCATCGAGCGCGAGGCCCTCGGCGTAGCCGTCCACGGTGGCCTGCATCTTGATCAGGCCGGAGTTGGCGTAGTTCGCGGAGGCCTTGGCCAGCGCGGGGAACGTGTTGGGCGCCATCCGCGTCCAGGAGCTCACGCCGACATCCACCCCCTCCTCGACCGCGTCAGCGCCGAGGTAGGCGTCCCATTCCCACACGATGATGCTCACGTCGACCGGGCTCGGCATCGGGTTGACGCCAAGCTGCGAGTACCCGCGATGCACCAGTGGGCGGATGTAGCAGGCCTTGAAGCCGTTCACGCGGACGGTGTCGATGACCGCCTGGTTCAGGTCTTCGAACGCATACGGCACCTGCATGCGATACACACGGCAGCTGTCATACAGGCGTCGCATGTGCGGCGCGAGCCGGAAGATACGGGTGCCCTGCGGGCTGTCGTAGGCGCGAATGCCCTCGAAGACACCGGTGCCATAGTGCAGCGCGTGCGTGGCCACGTGGACGGTCGCGTCCTTCCAGTCCACCAGCGCGCCGTTCATCCACACCTTCCCGCTCTCAGAAAACGCCATGACTCCCTCTCCGAATGATGTACTGCCGGGCGTTGTCAATCGTCGGCGCCTTCAGTGGACCGGCGCCACGGAATCGCGAGTGGTCACGCAGCTTCTCGACGAAGCACTCCGGACCACGCGAACGGTACGGCCCAGGGGGGAGTGCGCCGTGACACCCCACAAGCGTCATCCTACTGCGCCTCGCCGCAGAATGGACACTTGCCGCTCCGGGCGGGCAGCGCCTTACGGCAGTGCCAGCAGAAACGGGGTTGCGGGGTGTCCCTGGCGCGAAGGCGCGACTGGATGTCCTGCACTTCCTCCGAGGCGATCGCGCCTGCCCCCACCTGCGCAGGCCGCCACGGCCGTCGCCCTCCGGCCGCCGGCGCCGGGCGCGCCGCCAGCACGGCATCGAGGACATCGGCCGCCCGCTGGAACCGCGCGCTGATCTCGGGAGCCATGGCCTTCAACACCAGCTCGTTGAGGGCCTTCGGGATCTTGGGATTTCTGACCCGCGGCGGCGTGACGAGCTCGCCTCGCATCAGGCGTTCGAGGTCGCCGGGTGCCGGGGTGTCATAGGGCAGCGTCCCTGTCAGCAGCTGGTACATCGTGACGCCCAACGAGTAGATGTCGGAGGCGAACACCGCCTTGCCGTGGAACTGCTCGGGCGCCATGTACGGCGGGCTGCCGATGACGGTGGTACCGTGGGCGGCAATCTCCAGGAATCGGGACGTGCCGAAGTCGGCGACCTTCACCAGGCCGGTCTCGGTGACCAGCACGTTGCCCGGCCGCAGATCGCGATGAATGACGCCATGCCGGTGCGCGTGATCCACCGCGTTGCAGATCTGGCACGTGTAGTCGAGGGCCGTTGGCAGGTCGAGGGCGCCATCGCGATCGACGATCGCCTCGAGCGTCTCGCCCGGCACGTACTCCATCACGATGAAGAACACGTTGTCCTGCTTCTCCGCGGTCAGGACCGTGACGATGTTGGGGTGGCTGAGGCTGGCCAGCAGGCGGGGCTCGCGCAGCAGTTCGCCGAAGTCGAGGTTCTGGCGATGGGGCACCTTGATCGCGACCTTCTTGTCGATCCAGGTATCCTCCGCCAGGTACACCGCGCCGAACCCTCCGCTGCCGAGCGGCGAAAGGATGCGGTACTTGCCTACCGTCTGCCCGCGAAAGAACATCGTGCGTGGAGTATAGACGATAGGCGCGTCCCCGCTTGCGCATGCGTATACTCCTCGGATGTCGCGCCGGTTCTACGCGCCCCACCTTGATCCCGGGGCATCGGTTGTCGCGCTGCCCGACGAGGAGGCGCATCACTTGAGCAAGGTGCTGCGGCTCGGAGTCGGCGATGCCGTGCGTGTGTTCGATGGCCGCGGGGGCGAGTGGGACGCCGAGGTCGTCGAGTCGGGATCGCGCGCCGTGCGCGTGCGGAGGGGCGCGCGGGTGGCCGCCGCACCCGAGGCCGCGGTGTCGATCACGCTGGCCGTCGCCCTGCTCAAGGGTGACAAGCTTGACGAGGTCGTGCGCGATGCCGTCATGCTCGGGGTCCGGGCCATCCGTCCGTTCACCTCTGCGCACACCGAGGCGCACGGCGTCGCGCGCGCCCGCAGCGGACGCGGGCGTTGGGCGCGGATCGCCCTGGCATCGACGAAGCAGTGCGGACGGTCCCTGCTGCCAGTCGTCCACGAGGTGGCGCCGCTCGCGTCGATCCTGGCAGCGCCGGAGGGGCAGGGCATTCTGCTCGCGGAGCCTGTGGCGATGCACACCGCGCGCCGGCTGGCCGACCTCCGCGCGGCGCCGGCGCCTTCCGCGGCGACGCTGATGGTGGGGCCGGAAGGCGGCTGGCATTCGGGCGAGGTGGTGGACGCCGCGCGGCAGGGATGGACGATACTGACCCTCGGCCCCCGCACGCTCCGCGCGGACGCCGCGCCGATCGTGGCCCTGGCAGCCGTGATGGCGGTGTGGGGAGAGTTGTAGCGTGGGGGTGGGTAGTAGGTGGTGGGTAGTGGGTAGTAGGTGGTGGGTAGTGGGTAGTGGGTAGTGGGTAGTGGTGGGTCGCCGAGAGCCGAAAGCCGAAAGCTGGTAGCCGAAAGCCGAAAGCTGACACCTGACAGCTGACAGCCAGCTCCCGCCCACCATGCAAGGGAGACAGAGATGAAGCGCAGTGTGATGACGGCCATACTGGCCGCCGTGGTGGCCGCGTGGGGGGTGTCCGCGCAGGAGCCCGTCGCGACGTTCTCGATCCTGGGGTACGACCCCGAGACCGGCGAGGTCGGAGGCGCCGTGCAGTCACGGGTGTTCTCGCTGAACGGCGTGCTCTCGGGCGAGGCCGGCGTCGGCGTTGTCGCCACGCAGGCCATCGTGGACGTGAGCTATGGGCCGAAGGCCCTGGCCCTGCTGCGGGCAGGCATGACGCCCGAAGCGGTGATCAAGGCGGTCTGGGACAGTGATCCCGATCCGGTTCCGGAGCGATGGACGAAACAGGGTCGGCAGTTCGCCGTGGTGGACGCCTCCGGGCGGACGGCGGTCTTCACGGGACCCAAGGCGTCCACGTGGGCCGGGCACCGGCAGGGCAAGCACGCCACGGCCCAGGGGAACATCCTGGCGGGCGAGCCTGTCGTCGCGGACATGGTGCGGGCGTTCGAAACCACGACAGGCCATCTGTCGGTGCGGCTGATGGCGGCGCTCGATGCCGGTCAGGCGGCCGGTGGCGACACGCGCGGCATGCAGGCGGCGGCGATGCTGATCGTGGGCAAGGGCCAGGGCGTCTGGCTCAACAACGACGAGGTGCTCAGGTTCCAGGTCGACGACAACCCGGAGCCGCTCAAGGAACTGCGCCGGCTGGTCGAGGCCTGGAACGAGCGGCGCAGCAAGGGCCAGCTGCAGGCCGTCAGACCGCCGGGGTGACGCCGGGCTGAACGGTGTACTCGCTGTAGGTCCGATCCATCCCGCGGATGTGGGTGGTCAGCCACGTCCGCAACTCGTCCGCCAGCGCCAGCGACGCGCCAGCCTCGCCGCTGGCCACGGCGTCTCGAAGGGCTCGCGCCTGCGCCAGCAAGCCATCGTGCTCGGTGACGTGCGCGTTGTACAGCGGGTAGCCATGGAGCCGCATCATGAGCTGCTCGGCGAGGAAGTGCGCGTTGGTGTACTCGATCAGCTGGTCGATGAGCGCCAGCACCTCTGCGTGGGGCCGTGCGCCTGCGATCGCGGATGCGATCTCGTCGAGCAGGGCGACCTGCAGGTGGTGCTCACGGTCGATCGCATCGACGCCGAGCGACAGATCATCGGTCCACGACGAGTCGGGCATGGCGACCTCCCGGCGGAAAGGCCCGCATCAGCCTTCAGTATCGAGCACCTGGCGCACCTTGTCCAGCAATGCCACTGGCGAGAACGGCTTCTGGATGAAGGCAAAGCGCTGTCCCCCCATGCCGTGCCGGCTGAGCGCCTCGTCGGGGTAGCCGCTCATGAACAGGACGCGGAGATCCGGTTGCAGGGATCGGAGCCGCTCCGCAAGCTCCGGCCCGCTCATACCAGGCATCACGACATCGGTCAGCAGGAGGTCGAAGGCTCTCGGCATCTCCCGGCGGCGCTCGAGGGCGTTGAGCCCGTCGGTGGCCGTCACGACCTGGTACCCGCCGCTCTTCAGGATGTTCGCCGCGAGGTCCCGTACACCGTTGTCGTCCTCGACCAGGAGGACGCACTCGTCTCCCGGGGCGGGTGTCGTGAGGGGCTTGCGCGGCAGGCCTTCGGCCGTGTCGTGCCGCTGGGGCAAACGCACATGGAAGACGGTGCCGATTCCCGGCGTGCTGCTGACGGCGACCTGGCCGGCGCTCTGCGTGACGATGCCGTGCACCATCGCGAGGCCAAGGCCGGTGCCCTGTCCCTTGGGCTTGGTGGTGAAGAATGGCTCGAAGATCCGGGCTTGCACCTCCGGCGGGATGCCGGTCCCGGTGTCGGCGACGCTCAACTGCACCCACGGGCCACTCTCGGACCGTCCCCGGCGGTCGCCGGAAGTGACGACCCGGGTCGAGAGCGTGAGCGTGCCGCCGCGCGGCATGGCGTCCCGTGCGTTCACGACCAGGTTGAGCAGCACTTGCTCGATCTGGGCCGGATCCACGCTGACGGTGGCCGCGGGAGCATCGAGCTGGAGTTCGAGGCGGACGTCCTCGCCGACCAGGCGCTCCAGCATCGAGCCCATGTCGGCGATCGTCCGGTTGAGATCGACGATCTGCGGCTGCAGGACCTGGCGCCGGCTGAAGGCCAGCAACTGACGCGTGAGCGCCGCCGCGCGGTCGGCGGCGCGCTGCACCTGCGAGATGTGCGAGTGCCGCGGTTCGGCCGGGTCCAGCCCGTCGGCCGCCAGCGTGGCAAACCCGGTGATGGCGGTCAGGAGGTTGTTGAAGTCGTGCGCGATACCGCCCGCGAGACGGCCGACCGACTCCATGCGGTACGCATCGCGGAGCTGCTCCTCGAGCCGCTTGCGCTCCGTCACATCAGCCGCCGCCACGAACCAGGCGGGTCCGCCGTCGAACTCGACGCCGCGGCAGAGCACCTCTACATCGATGTAAGTGCCATCCTTTCTCCGATGGCGCGTGGCCAGTGGAAGCGGCGCGCGCTGCGCCACTCCTTCCTCGAACGCGGACTCGCGCAGGCCCTCGACGCCGAACACCGCCTCCGCCGGCATATCGGCGAGCGCCTCGATGTCGTAGCCAAGCTGGCGGACGGCGGCTGGATTGGCCGCCCGGATCAATCCCGATTCGCGGTCCACGACCCAGAGGGCGAACGGCGCGGCATCAAAGAGCGTCCGAAACCGCTCCTCGGCCTGCCGTCGGCGCTCGAGCGCCTGCAGGCGCTCGAGCGCGAACGTCAAGTCGTCGCTCAACTGGCGGACCAGATCGGTCTCCTCCTCGTGGAAGTAGCGCGGATCCCCCGTGCAGAGTGCCAGCACCCCGACGACCTGGCCGTGGCCACCGGCGCGCACCGGCACGCCTGCCAGTGACCGGATACCTGCGTCGAGCGCCTCCTGGCGCCACTGCTCCGTGCGCGGATCGGAGGCGACGTCGTTCAGCACGCCGACGCGGCCGGACGTGGCGGCGTCGGCTACGGGACCCCCATACGATCCATCAAGGGGGAATTCCTGGCCTTCGTAAGTCGATGAGAGCGGCGTGCCGGCCCAAAACCGGAGGCGAAGGCGGGTCTGGTGCGCAAGGCACTCGTTGTACACGGCGAGGGTGAATTGCCCCGAGTCAACGGCCGTCCGGCAGACCTGCCGCATCAGGCTCTCGGCGTCGGTCGCCCGCACGATGGCCTGATTGATGTGGCTGCGCATCGAGAGCAGGGAGTTGAGGCGCAGGATCTGCTTCGCGGCTTCCCGCTGGCTGGAAATGTCACGCAGGATCGCCTGCATCACGCCGTCGCCGGTGTCATCGAGCATTCGGACGCTGGCCTCGACCGGAAACGGAGTGCCGTCGCGGCGCTGGTGCACGGACTCGAACCGCAGGCTGCCGGCCCGGCCCACCTCGCGCAGGCGGTCGGCCAGCTCGTCGTGATACTGCGCCGGTCGAATGTCGCGCAGCGTGAGGTTCCGGAACTCCTCGCGTGAGTACCCGTACGCTTCGACGGCACGGTCGTTCGCATCCAGAATACGGCCCTTCAGGGTCACAAGCAGCAGGATGTCGTTGGCCATGCTGCTAAGCGCTTCGAATCGCGCGGCGAGGCTCTGCCGCTCGCGGGACTCCTCGTACAGGCGGCGATAGGTCTGCCCCTGCTCGCGGCCCACGAGCGCCAGCACCCCGATACCAGCGACGCTGATCAGCGCCAGGACCGTGAGCGCCAGCAGCCAGACCCGCTCGATGATCGGGGCGTCCACCTCTGCGGTGTCCAGCTTCGTCACGAGGGCCCAGTCCGTCGCCGGGACGGGCCGCACCGCAGCGAGGCTCGCCACCCCACGCACATCGACACCGTCGAAGGTGCCCGATGCGCCCCGTGCCGCCATGGCGGCAGGAACCGCTTCATCGACCGGGATCCCCTCCGGAGGCACCTGCCGGCGGGGGGCGACGACGAAGCGCACCTCATCCGGCCGTTGGTAGACGAGGAGCGTCTCGGCGGTGGTCTCCCGCCCGGGCCAGAAGCGCACGGTCGGCACCAGAAACTCACGCACGTCGAGCCGCATCACGAGGATGGCCTCCACGGCGTCGTCGCTGTCAATGGCGATCACCGGCGCGAAGATGTCGAGGAGCGCCCCTTTTTCCGAGGCGTCGGACAAACGGGCGAACACCGCCGCCCTCGACTGGACCGCCTCGTGGAGATAGGCGGCGCTGTCGGCTGACAGGTCCGCGGAAGCCCCAGCCTCCGGGATCCCCATCGTCAATAATCGATCTCCGGCAGCGCTGAACAGGATGAACGCCGAGTACTTCCCGGGGCGGAGAGAGGATGCGAGGGCGGCGCGGGCCTGGCGGTCGGCGACCACGTCCCCGGGTTGACGAAGCAGCGACAGCGCCGCGTCCACGAACAGCCCATCCTGGGCGATTCCCACCGCATCGTCCTGGCGCTCGCGTCGCCATGCCGCGAGTTGCACGGCCTTGAACTCCGCAATCGTGGACAGCTGCGCGATCGCCCCGCGGCGCTGCTCGGCCACCGCTCGCTGGTAGTAGTAGAAGCCTGCGGCCGACACGCCTGCCATCAGCAGGGCAAACAGGAGCCCGACCAGCGAGAGCCGGCGCTGGAACTCTGGGGGAAGGCTCATCTGGTAGATTGAGCGCAGATACTATCCCAAAAACCGCCCGATCACCCCGACTGGTCCGCGGAAGAGCTCCGGCTCCGTCGGGTCTGCCCGATCAGGACCGCCTTGCCTGCTTGAATCCCAGGGCGCACCAGTCGTCCTCAGTCTCCGAGCGGACGAGTGACAGCTCGCGCATGGCCTCGAACACTGCCGGTCGCT
>CAZNOC010000104.1:0-13891 GCA_964574545.1 uncultured Bifidobacteriaceae bacterium
TCGCCCTGCAGGCGAAGCTGCTGCGGACGCTCGAGTCCAAGACCGTTCGGGCGCTGGGCGCTGAGCGGACGTCTCCGATGGACGTGCGCTTCCTGGCCGCGACGAACGACGAGTTACAGGGACGAGTCGGCCGGGGGGAGTTTCGCGCCGACCTCTACTTCCGGCTGGCCCAGTTCACCATCGTGTTGCCCCCGCTGCGCGAGCGGCAAGCCGATCTCGCCTACCTCACGCAGCGCTTCACCGAGGAAGCGGCGATTGAGTTGCGCCGGCCCGTGCAGACGATAGACGACGAGGCGCTGGAGCATCTGCGCCGACACGACTGGCCCGGGAACGTCCGTGAGCTCCGAAACGTGGTGCGGCGGGCCGTGCTCCGCGCGGAAGGCTTCGCCATTCGGGCGCAGGACATCGACGACATGCTGTCGCTCGGTGCGACCCGGGAGCCGGTACCCGAGACCGGCGCCACCGGGCTGTCCTTGAAGGAGACGGCCGCCAGAGCGGCGGCGGCGGCGGAGCGAGCGGCGATTGCGCAAGCCCTGCGCGGCGCAGGCGGCAATAAGAGCCGCGCCGCGCGAGCCCTGCAGACCGACTTCAAGACCCTGCATCTAAAGATGAAGGCCCTGGGGATCGTGGCGAAGGACTATGCCTGACGCGTTCAGCCGCTGATGGGCTCCGCGACTGGCGGCACCGGCGGAGGCACAGTGGACCAGCGACCGAAGCCGGTCATCAGCGCGGCGCCCAGGCCGATCGTCCAGACGACGTACTCGACAATCGCACCGCCGACCATCAGGGAGAAGGCCACCACATGGAAGGGTGCAGGAGCCACGCCCACCGTGCGAGCCACAAGCGTGGGCAGCACGACCAGGCCGAGGCCGAGCCACGCGGCGAGCAGCAGGCTGTCGACCCCTGATCCCATCCGCGCCCCGATCCACGCACCGACGCGCGCCACCATGCCGGTAAAGCCAAGCAGCAACGCCAGGAACGCCGCGACGATGGCCAGCGGCACGAGGACCGCCACGAAGGGAATGCCGATGATTGTGACGGCCAAGGCTATCGACACGACGATCAGGAGGGGCACGAACAGCAGCTGTGCGCCAAGGCCGATGATCGCGGCCTGCCACGGGGCGGCCGCCGCCGTCTCCCCGACACGCAGGACTGGCCGCCGCGCCACAAGAAGCACCAGGGCCACGCAGAGCGCCAGCAGCGTCACGCGGAAGAGCGCCCCCGCGAGCGAGAGCCAGCCGCCGAACTCAACGCTCGGCCACCAACGACCGTGCCACCGCCCGCTGCGCCAGTCGCCGAACATCGCGTCGTTGACACGTCCTATGTGTCGCGCGCCCGGTGCGCGATCCACCGAACCACCGATCACCGTGATGTCGCCGAAGACCTCCGCGGTCGGGCCGAGCACCACGTTCCCGCCGACCACGACGACTTCGTCTCTGACGCGACCGTTGATGTGGAGCCGCCCGCCGACGACGACGACGCCGTTCGATACTTCCTCATCTTCGGCCACGGTGACGGAGCGGCCGATGCTGAGACGCGCCCCGCTTCGACGATATGCGCGTGGCGTCGCCTCTGGTACCACTCGCGCTGCTGGTGCAGCCGCCGGCGGCGAAGGCGGAGGTGGCTCCACTGGGGGTGGCACGGAGGTTTCCGCGGCCTGCGCAGGCGGCTGGGGCAGCGATGCCGGCAACAGCAGCCGAAGGTCCAGGTTCGACAGATAGGACAGCCGCAGGAGGATCGGCGCGTCCGCACCGAACCGTTCTCGAAGCTCGGCCCCTGACAGCGGCCGCCCCTCGATGCTGATGACGCCCTCGTCGATCTCCACGAGGCCGCGCGATTCGCGCGGGACGAGTCCCAACCCGCGCGCGAGCGCGACAATCTCGAACCGGGGATCGAGTTCCTGGCGCAGGGCCGCCGCTTCGTCGGCGGCGAGCGATTGCGCCTGCACCGGTGGCACCGCCGCGACGCACCAGACAAGAACGGTGAGCAGAACGGCGGCGGCGCCGCGCGGGTCTCGACTCATGCGGTGGGTCTCCCTGCGGGCTCGTGCCCTCAAGCAGTACGGACGAGCCGCACCGGGACGAAGTTCCCATCAGCCAGCTGCCAGCCGGTCACTTCCGGAGCTGCGCCGGCCAGCGAGACGATCAGGAAGAGAAAACCGGGGAACGCCTCGGCAAGGTCCGTGGCGGACGGCACGGCCGCCGCGCCGGGATGCGAGTGGTACGCGCCGACGACGTCGAGGCCTCGGTGGCGTGCACGGCGAATCGCCGCGAAGTGATCCACAGGGTCGATGGTGTACCGCGTGCACGGCTGGGCCGCCGTGTTCGCAGCCTCGTGAACGGCGACGATCGTGCCGCCCGTCCCGATCAACAGGCCGCAGCACTCGTGCGGGCGCTCGCGCATGGCGTGCGCCGTGACGCCGTCGAGTACCGCGGCGGTGGCAGACCACTCCTCCATCCCGATCCCATCCGTGGACGCTCGCGCCACGGGTACTCGCTACACCTCCACAACCATCGCGATGCCCATGCCCCCCCCGATGCAGAGGCCGGCGACCCCACGGCCGCCACCGCGGGCTCGAAGCGCGTAGATCAGGGTCGTGAGGATCCGCGCGCCGCTCGCGCCGATCGGATGGCCGAGTGCGATGGCGCCACCGCGCGTGTTCACGCGCGACTCGTCCAGGCCGAGTTCGCGCACCACGGCAAGCGACTGAACGGCGAACGCCTCGTTCAATTCGAAGAGGTCGATGCCGGCGGCCGTGAGCCCCGCGCGCTCGAGCGCCTTGCGCACGGCGGGCACGGGGCCGAGTCCCATGACCATCGGTTCGACGCCGGCCACCGCATAGCTCAACACGCGGGCGAGCCCGGGAGTGCCCATCGACGCGGCCTTCGCGGTCGAGGCCACCACGAGCGCCGCCGCGCCATCGTTGAGGCCCGACGCGTTGCCGGCCGTCACGGACCCATCCTTCGCAAACGCAGGCTTCAGCGCCCCCAGCTTCTCCGTCGTCGTCCCCGCGCGCGGGTACTCGTCCGTGTCGAAGGGGACGGGATCGCCCTTCTTCTGCGGCACGGGCACGGCGACGATCTCGTCGCGGAAGGATCCGGCGGCGATGGCCTCCACGGCGCGCCGCTGGCTCTCGGCCGAGAACGCATCCTGGTCGGCGCGCGTGATCCCATGGCGCGTCGCGATCTCCTCGGCGGTCAGCCCCATGTGGCAGCCGTGCATCGCGTCGGTCAGGCCATCGAGAATCATGACGTCCTGCGCCTCGGTATGGCCCATGCGATAACCCCACCGGGCGCCCCCGAGCACGTACGGCGCGTTGGTCATCGACTCGGCGCCGCCCGCGACGACGACATCGCTGTAGCCGACCGACAGCGCTTCGACGGCGTGAATCACCGCCTGGAGACCGGACCCGCACACGCGGTTCACCGTCTCCGCCGGCACGTCGATCGGCAACCCCGCCTTGATGGCTGCCTGGCGCGCGACGTTCATGCCGGCACCTGCCTGCAGGACGGATCCAAGGCACACGTCGCCAATGGCTGACGGTTCGACAGCTGCGCGGGCGACCGCCTCGCGGATCACGATGGCGCCGAGTTCGGCGGCAGAGAACGCCTTCAGCGATCCTCCGAACGATCCGATGGGCGTCCGGCAGGCACTGAGAATGGTCGCTAGAGACATATCCCTCCGCAATTCGCAATTCGCACTTCGCAATTCGCTATTCGCACTTCGCTGTTCGCACTTCGCTATGGCGGTATCAGCCGCCCTCCCACCATTGGCAACTCGCGAAAGGCGGATGGCGAACGGCGAATGGCGACTTCAGAACCGTCCGACATCCCCGTCGATGTGCAGCGTGGCGCCCGTGGCGGCCGTGACGGCCTCGACCGTGGTGTCGTCGGCGATCTCCTTCAGGACCAGTCCCACTGGCGTCACGTCGATCACGGCCATCTCGGTGACGATCTGGTGGACGACGCCCACGCCCGTCAGCGGCAGCGTGCATGCGGGCAGAATCTTGGGAGAGCCGTCGCGGGTCGCGTGCTCCATGGCGATGATGACCCTCTTCGCGCCGGCGACCAGGTCCATCGCGCCACCCATGCCCTTCACCATCTTGCCGGGCACCATCCAGTTGGCGAGGTTGCCGCGTTCGTCCACCTCGAGCGCGCCGAGCACGGTGAGGTCGATGTGCCCGCCGCGGACCATCGCGAACGAGTCGGCGCTGCTGAAGTAGCTCGTGCCGGGCAGCTCCGTGACGGTCTCCTTGCCCGCGTTGATCAGGTCCGGGTCCACCTCAGCCTCGTCCGGGTACGGTCCGACGCCGAGCATGCCGTTCTCGGAGTGGAGCGTGATGTGGATGCCGTCGGGCACGTAGTTCGCCACGAGGGTCGGCATGCCGATGCCGAGGTTGACGTAGTCGCCGTCCTTCAGTTCGGCGGCCACGCGGCGGATGATCCGTTCGCGCTTGTCCATGGTCTCTCTTCTACGATGCCCGGGTGACCGTGCGCTTCTCGATCCGCTTCTCGTACCCCGTGCCCTGCAGGATCCGCTTCACGAAGACCCCGGGGGTGTGGACGTGGTCTGGATCGATACTTCCGGGCTCGACCAGGTGCTCGACCTCTGCGATCGTGACGGCTGCGGCCGTCGCCATCATCGGATTGAAGTTGCGGGCGGTGCGGCGATAGACGAGGTTGCCGGTGGTATCCCCCGTCCAGGCCTTGACGAACGCAAAGTCGGCACGGAGCGGGAGTTCCAGCACGTAGTGCCGTCCGTCGATCTCGCGCGTCTCCTTGCCCTCGGCGATCATCGTACCGTAGGCCGTCGGCGTGAAGAAGCCCCCGATGCCGGCGCCGCCGGCCCGAATCCGCTCCGCGAAGGTGCCCTGCGGCACCAGCTCGACTTCGAGCTCGCCGGTGAGGTACTGCCGCTCGAATTCCTTGTTCTCGCCCACGTAAGTTGCAACCATCTTCCGCACCTGCCGGGTCTGCAACAGGATCCCGATACCGAAGTCGTCGATACCGGCGTTGTTGCTGATGACGGTGAGGTCGCGCGTCCCGCGGCGGTGGAGGGCGGCGATGAGGTTCTCCGGGATTCCGCAGAGGCCGAATCCGCCCATCATGATGGTGGCGCCGTCCGGAATGAGGGCGACGGCCGCATCGGCGTCGCCGAGCACTTTCTTCATCTCCGGGATTATAATCCGCGGATTCGCGTACGGCCCCGACCGGCCGCCCGCGGCCCCGCCAAGGAGCGCTCATGAAGCCCGCCATCCGCACGATCGCTGCCCTGTTCGTTCTTGCGTTCTCCCTTCCGGCAGTGGCGCAGCCGGGACGCGCCCCGACGGTCGACGATCTGCTCGACCTCGTGCAGGTCTCGGCGCCCGAGATCGCGCCAGACGGATCGCGCATCCTCTTCAGCCGGTCGGTACTCGCGAAGTGGACCGAGAACAAGCGCGAGGCGACGGTCTGGATCGTGGACGCGGACGGCACGAACGCGCGCCAGCTGCTTGGCAGCGACAAGGACCGCAACGCCGCGTGGTCGCCCGATGGCCAGCACGTCGCGTTCCTTTCCACGCGCGACCAGGAGGGCCCGGACGCGCCTGGAGCTCAGATCTGGCTGCTGCCGATGGCCGGTGGCGAGGCCACGAAGCTGACCGACCTCACGTCGGGTGTTCGCGCCTTCCGCTGGGCGGCCGATGGCAGCCGGCTGTTCTTTGCGGCCGATGAGCCCGAGACCGACGAGCAGAAAGCCCGGAAGAAGAACGTCGGCGACGGCATCTTCGTGGACGAGGGTCCGAACGGCCAGAGTGCCGGCCGCTTCTCGAACCTCTGGGTCGTGACGGTCGCCGACAAGGCCACACGGCAGATAACGACCGGCGAACGCCTGATCTCGAGCTTCGCGCCCTCGCCCGACAGCGCGCGCCTCGCCTTCATCGCGCGGACCGAGAACGAGCGCAACAATCAGCACCTCGCCGAGGTTTACCTCGCCGACGTTGCTTCCGGCTCCATCACGCGGCTCACCAACAACGAGGCGCCGGAGCGCGACGTCAAGTGGGCGCCGGATGGCTCCGTCGTCACCTTCACCGCGCCGGGGCTCGGTGAGTGGGAGCTGCGGCAGGACCGGCTGTACGCCGTCCGCACCACCGGTGGTGCGCCGCGGTGGCTGTCGGAGGGGTTCGAGGGCGACATCAACGGCTACTTCTGGCACCCCTCCGGCCGCACGATCACGCTGTCCACGCAGACCCGCGGCCGCGCAGGTGTGCACGAGCTCGATGTGGACGCCGCCCGCACGCGCGAAGTGCGCATTGGCGACTACGCGCTGTCGATCGGATCGGTCGCCCGCGACGGCCTCCGCGCCGCGGCGACCCATAACACGCCATCTGCCCCTGGAGAGATTGCCGTGGTCGATCTGGCCACCGGCGTGCCGACGACGGTGACGGAGGCGAACCCGTGGTTCAAGGACGTCACGACGGCGGACATGCGGGCCATGAGCTGGACCAGCACGGACGGCCTGGAGGTCGAAGGCATGCTGTGGCTGCCGAAGGGCCACCAGCCGGGCACACCGCTGCCGCTCATCCTCAGCATTCATGGCGGCCCGGCGGGCGTCTGGAGCACGTCGTTCCGCGGCATCAATCACATCTACGCGTCGCTCGGCTGGGTCGTCCTCGAGCCCAACGTGCGCGGGTCCACCTCCTACGGCGACGACCTGCTGCGCGGCAACATGCGGGACATCGGCGGAGGCGACTATCAGGATGTGATCACGGGCGTCGATGCCGTCGTTGCCCAGGGTATCGCCGACCCGGACCGGCTTGCCGTCCGCGGCTGGAGCTACGGCGGCATCCTCGGCGGCTTCGCGCTGACGCAGACGACACGCTTCAAGGCGGCGTCGCTTGGGGCGATGGTGGCCGACTGGGCGTCGGAGTACGCGATGGGCTTCAACCACGACGTACGCCGCTGGTACATCGGTGGAACGCCGTGGGAGAACCCTGAAGGGTACCGAAAGCAGTCCGCCTATACCTACATCGACAAGGTCACGACGCCGACGCTCCTGCTCCACGGTGAGAACGACGAGACGTGCACCATCGGGCAGAGCATGATGTATTACCAGGGCCTGAAGGATCGCGGTATCACGACCCGGTTCATCCGCTTTCCGCGCGAACCGCACGGCTTCCGCGAACCGCAACATATCCGCATGCGCGATGCCGAGGAGATCAGCTGGCTGATGAAGCACACGCGGGACCTCGAGTGGACCCTGCCGGAGCGGAAGGACGTCGACGAGGGCAAGGACGGGAAGAAGACGGAGCCGTAGGAGGAGATCCGGCGGGCGCGTGGTCCCACGACCCGCCCCTGCGAAATACGCCGCGGCCGCCCCAGGCGCGGCGCCGTCTGCTACGCTCGCTGACGCATGAGGCTTGCCGCAGTGTTCGTCGCCCTGGCGTTGGCGCAGGCAACACCGCCTCCGCCGTCCCCGCCAGAGGCACGGGAGATCGCCCCCGATACCTTCCTCGTGCCGGGCGCGATGCTGCCCAACCGAGGCCCCGACGGCAACACCGTCATCTTCAGCGCGCCCGACGGTCTCGTCGTCGTCGATACGGGCCGTCATGCGTGGCACAGCGACGGCATCCTGGCGTTCGCGCGCTCACGCCGACTGCCCGTGCGGGCCATCGTCAACACGCACTGGCACCTGGATCACTCGAGCGGGAACGGGCGCATCAAGGCAGCGCACCCGGAGGCCAGGGTCTACACGACCCGCGCCGTGGAACGCGCGCTCGCGCCGGACGGGTTCATCTCCCGCAGTGCCGCGGCCGCACGCGCGCGGAAGCCGGAGCCCACCGATTCGCCCACACGAGCGGAGGAGACGGCGATCTTCCTCGCCACGATGGACGCCTCGGACGAGCTCCGTCCGGATGTGCCGGTCAGCGCCTCGGGAACGATGCGCCTCGCGGGACGGCCGCTCTCAGTCCACGTCGCGGAGGACGCCGTCACGGATGCCGACCTGTGGCTGTACGACGAGGCGACCGGCGTGGCGGTGATTGGCGATCTGGTCACCCTGCCCGCGCCGTTCTTCGAGACGGCCTGTCCCGCGGGGTGGCAGCAGGCGCTCGACGAGGTGTGGGCCACCCCGTTCCGGCTGGTCGTGCCCGGCCACGGCGCGCCGATGACGCGCGCGGGGTTCGACACCTACCGCGGCGCGTTCCGCGCGTTCCGCGCGTGCGTGGGAAGCGACGCGGCGCCCGGTACCTGCGCCGACGCCTGGACGCGTGACGTGGGCACGCTGCTCGCGACGGACGCGGACCGCCGCCAGGCGACGGCCTATGCCGCCTACTACGTGGGCTTCTTGCGGACCAACGGCGGCGCCAGCCCCGACTGCCGGGTGAAATAGCCGCGCGGCGAGGCGAACCCGAACGAGGCGACCGATTGCCCCAGCAGGCGGTTGCAGCCAACGACCGCCGGTGCCATCATGGCCCGCTTCGGCAGCACGAGCGTCGGGCCGGCGTGAGTTCGGCTCGCAGGGAGAGTGCACCATGGCGAGGAAGGTCGTGCCGATGATCCACGTGCCTGACGTGCGGGCCACGGTTGATTGGTACACAGGCATCGGCTTCACACTCACGGATTCCTTCGATGACGACGGCGAGATGAACTGGGCGCTGTTGTCGCTTGGCCACAGCGAAGTGATGTTCAACGCGGGCGGTCGCTCCAGCGCGAGCGACAGGCGCGAAGTCGACCTCTACGTCTACGCCGAGGACGTCGACGAGCTGTACCATCGCCTCGAGAGTCGCGCCGACGTCGTCGAGGGCGTTCACGACACGTCCTACGGAATGCGCGAGTTCATCATCCGCGACCCCAACCGCTTCTGGGTGACGTTCGGTCAGGATGCGCCGCCTCGATAGGCGGGAGGGGCGCCACCGTTCCTCCGGATCGGCTCTGCCGTGCCACTTCGCAGGTGAACGCCAGCGAGGCATGGGGACACGAACCAGGCGAAGGAGGACAGAGTAATGGCTCGGATCGAAGGCATCCGGCTGATTCTGGCGGTTCGCGATCTCCGCACTGCCACCGACTTCTACGTGAATGCGCTCGGCTTCGAGCGTGACTTCGGTGACGAGTCCGACGGCTGGAGCTGGCTCTCTCGGGACAACTTGCGCGTCGGCCTTGGCGAGTGCACCGATGCCGTACCGGCGAGCGAGCTCGGCGACCATTCCTACGTCGTCTACGTCAACGTCGATGACGTCGACGGACTCTACACCGAGTTCATGTCACGCGGGGTGCCGATCCGGAACCCGCCAGAGACGAAGCCGTGGGGCATGCGGGAGTTCGCCCTGCGAACACCAGACGGTCATCGCATGACTTTCGGCAGCCAGGCGCGATGACGTGATGCACGAGGGTCGCGACGATCGCATCACTCTCTGGTGATGTCCAGCCGCTCGCGCCAGTGATTCGCGTCTTCGAACAGACGCCGCACAGCCTCCGAATCGTCGAGCGCTTCGGCGATCCGCTGGAGGTCGGCCGCAAGCGCGTTCAGCAGCGGCGCCACTTCGTCGCTATTGGTGGCGAGCACGCTCTCCCACATCTGCGCTGTACTGCTGGCGAGCCGGGTGGTGTCGCGCAGGCCGGCGCCCGCGAATGCCATGCCGTCCTCTCCCGCCGCCGCGCCCACACGCGCCATCAACGCTGACGCGACGACCTGCGGCACATGGCTGAGGGCCGCCATCAAGGCATCGTGCCTGGCCGCCTCGATCTCGCAAGGCGCCGCACCCAGCGCCTCAGCGAAGCTGCGCACCCGGACAGTCGCGTGTTGGTCGCCAGGCACGATCCACCAGGCACGTCCGTCGAACAGGTCCGCGTGGGCGAGGTCCGGACCTCCCCGCTCGGCCCCCGCCATCGGATGTCCACCCACGAACGTCGGGATGCCGGCCGCAGCCGCGAGGATGGCGCGCTTGCTGCTGCCTGTGTCCGTGATCACCACTTCAGGCCGGCACGCTGCGGCCATCCGCGGCAGCTCAGCGATGATCGCAGCGACTGGCATGGCCAGCACTACGAGGTCGACGTCAGCGAGCGCCGACGCCTCGCTGGCGAGGCGGTCGAAGGCGGACGAGAGTCGAGGGTGCCCCAGGGCATCCGGAAGATCGATGCCCGTGAGCCTCACACCAGGCCACGCACGACGCGCCGCAAGGGCCACGGACGTACCGATCAGGCCAAGGCCGGCGACACCGATGTGGCGTAGTGGTGTGCGCATCGTTCGAGCCGGGGTGCGGCGCTTCTGACGAAGCCGGCGGCCGATCGCCGAAAGCTGTCAGGCGCTCACTCTACCTCGCCCATCCCCGCCGTGCGGCCGGCTCGAGGCAGATGCTGCGGCCGATCGCCGGCGCGATGATGCGGAGTTCCGCCATCAACCGATCGAACTGCGCGGGGAACATCGACTGCGCGCCGTCGCTCATGGCGTGGTCGGGATCGCAGTGCACTTCGATGATGAGACCGTCGGCGCCGGCTGCGACCGCGGCCCGCGCCATCGAGGCCACCTTGTCGCGGCGCCCGGTTCCGTGGCTCGGGTCCACGAAGATCGGCAAATGGCTCAGCTGCTTGACGACAGGGATCGCCGAGATGTCGAGTGTGTTCCTGGTGAAGCTCTCGAAGGTGCGGATGCCGCGCTCGCACAGGATGACGTGCGCGTTGCCGCCCGCCAGGATGTACTCCGCGGACAGGAGCCATTCCTCGATCGTGGCGGAGATGCCGCGCTTCAGCAGCACGGGCTTGCGCGTCCGTCCGAGCTCGCGGAGCAGGGTGAAGTTCTGCATGTTGCGGGCGCCGACCTGGTAGATGTCGGCGTAGCGGCTGATGACCTCGATCTGGCTGATGTCCATGACCTCGGTCACGAGCTTCATGTCGTGGTCGTTCGCCGCGTCCCGCAGCAGCCGGAGACCTTCCTCGCCCAGCCCCTGAAAGCTGTAGGGAGAACTGCGCGGCTTGAAGGCGCCGCCGCGCAGCACCTTCGCGCCGGCGCGCTTGCACGCCGCCGCCGTCTGCTGCACCTGCGCTTCGGTCTCCGCCGAGCACGGACCCGCCATCACGATGACCTCGTCGCCCCCAATCTTGAGGTCGCCGATCGAGATGACCGTGTCCTCCTTCCGGAACGTCCGGCTGGCGAGCTTGTAGGGCTCGGTGATGCGCAGCACCTCGTGGACGCCGTCGAGCAACTCGACGAGCCGCGTGTCCACGCTGCGGCTCCCGACGACGCCCAGCACGACGCGCGACGCTCCCGTGGACCGGTGCACGTCCATGCCGAGATCCACCAGGTAGGCAATGACCTTGCCCACCTGCGCTTCGTCGGCGGCCTCCTGCATTACGACAACCATGCCTGCCCTCCGCGCTCGTGCGCGCTACTGCTCTTCCCGTATGACGATCTGCGCCGGGGAGACGGTGCTCTCCTCCGTCGCCTCGATCCGCTGGATTCGGCGTGCTTCATCCATGATGCGCTCGTACAGCCGTGCGATCGATGGTCCGTCCAGCGGGCCCTCCAACTGCGCGTTGACGGCCCGGACGTGCTCCATGACCGCCGACTCACGCCCGGGCTCGTAGATCGCCCGGCCTTCTGCCCGCTTCAACCGCCCGATGGCATAGGCGCAGCGCGCGCGCCGGTCGAGCAGGCGCACAATCACCTCGTCGATCCGATCGATCTCCTCGCGGAGCGCGTCGATTCCTAGCTCCGAAGCCATCGGACGTATCGCTCCACTTCGTCGATGAGGGCCGCGGACCCGCCGTGGTCGGCGATGACCTGCACCAGGGCCGATCCGACCACCGCCGCATCCGCCACACGCCCAATCTCCCGCACGTGCTCCGGTCGCGAAACGCCGAAGCCGAGGGCGAGCGGCATCGACGTCAGGCGCCGCACCCGCGCGGCGAGCGTCCCTGCCGAGTCGGCCACCTCCGCCCGCGCTCCCGTGACGCCGAGGCGCGAAATCCCGTACAGGAAGCCGCCGCCCAGTGCCGCCGCACGCTTGATTCTGTCGTCACTCGTGGTCGGACTCAGCAGAAAAATTGTATCAATCCCCGCGGCCCGCAGCGCCGCGCGCATCTCGCCGGCCTCCTCGGGCGGCAGGTCGAGCGTCAGCACCCCGTCCACCCCGGCTGCGCTCGCGCGGGCGATGAAGCGGTCCTGCCCCATGCGCAGGATCGGATTCGCGTAGCTGAAGATCACGATCGGCGCGCGGATCGCCGCCCGGACCTCGGCCACCATGTCCAGCACCCCCTCGAGTGTCGTCCCCTGTGCAAGCGCGCGTTCGGTCGCCCACTGAATGACCGGCCCGTCCGCGAGCGGGTCCGAGAACGGCACGCCGACCTCGAGCACATCGGCGCCGGCCCGGTCGAGCGCCTGCAGGATCTCGGCCGTGCGCGCCACGTCGGGATCTCCGGCCGTCACGTAGGTCACGAGCCCAGTCCCGGCGCCGGCCTTCAATGCCGTGAAGACGTCGTCAATCCGCCCCACGGCGTGCCTCCCCGAGAATCCGCTCCACCGACTGCACGTCCTTGTCGCCACGGCCCGACAGATTCACCAGGATCACCTGCCCGGCGCCCAGTTCCGGCGCGAGCCGCATGGCATGCGCAATCGCATGCGCGGACTCGAGCGCCGGCAGGATGCCTTCGAGCCGCGCCAGCGCTTGAAACGCCGCCAGCGCATCAGCGTCGGACACCCACACGTACTCGGCTCGTCCGGACGCCTGCAGGAACGCGTGCTCCGGTCCGACCGCGGCGTAGTCCAGCCCCGCAGAGACCGAATGCGTCATCTCGATGTTCCCATGGGCGTCCTGCAGGACGAACGTGCGCGTCCCCTGAAGCACGCCGACGCCTCCGCCCGCGAATCGCGCCGCATGCCTCCCGGCGACGATGCCCTCGCCTCCCGCCTCGACACCGATCAGGCGCACGTCCTCGTCATCGATGAAGGCGTCGAAGATGCCGATGGCGTTGCTCCCGCCGCCCACGGATGCCACGACCGCATCGGGAAGCCGGCCGGCCTGCTCGAGGATCTGCGCCCGCGCTTCACGCCCGATCACACTCTGGAACTCGCGCACCATCAACGGATAGGGATGCGGACCCAGGGCGGACCCCAGCAGGTAGTAGGTCTCCCCCACCCGGCTCACCCAGTCGCGCATCGCTTCGTTGATGGCATCCTTCAGCGTGCGGCTCCCTGAATCGACGCTCACGACCGTCGCGCCGAGCAGGCGCATGCGGAACACGTTCAGCGCCTGGCGCGCCATGTCCTCCGCGCCCATGTAGACGACGCACTCGAGCCCGAGCAGAGCGCAGGCCGTGGCGCTGGCGACACCGTGCTGGCCCGCGCCGGTTTCGGCGACGATGCGGGCCTTGCGCATCCGGCGTGCGAGCAATGCCTGTCCGAGCGCGTTGTTGATCTTGTGCGCACCGGTGTGCGTGAGGTCCTCGCGTTTCAGATAGATGGCCGCGCCCCCGCACTCGGCCCGCAGCCGCGCCGCCTCCCAGACGGCGGTCGGCCGTCCCGCGTAGTGGCACAGCAACCCCATCAGTTCGGCAGTGAACGCCGGATCGGCCCGCGCCTCCAGGTACGCGGCCTCCAGCTCCTCGATGGGCGCCACCAGCGTCTCGGGCACGTACCGGCCGCCAAACGCGCCGTAGTAGCCGCGCGCGTCCGGATCGCGCCTCCCGAACCACGGCGATGCCGCAGGTGCCTCGATCGTCACACCGCCCTCTCAATCATTCTGGCGTCGGCCTCGCGCACGCTGGCCGCAAACGCCCGCATGCGTCGCGGGTCCTTCACACCTGGAGAGACCTCGACCCCGGAGGCCACATCCACCGCATACGGCCGCACCTCGTGGATGGCGCGGGCCACGTTCTCCGGCCGCAGGCCCCCGGCGAGGACGACGCGCCTGGCCGCCGCG
>CAZNOC010000105.1:0-10618 GCA_964574545.1 uncultured Bifidobacteriaceae bacterium
GCTGCTGGAGCAGCCGCCGCAGGTGGTAGTC
This sequence comes from uncultured Bifidobacteriaceae bacterium, assembly GCA_964574545.1. Lineage (GTDB taxonomy): Bacteria > Acidobacteriota > Vicinamibacteria > Vicinamibacterales > UBA2999 > JAUXWO01. Next base: position 32 of record CAZNOC010000105.1, read on the forward strand.
CGGGACGAGGGCCTGCTTGAGGCCCACCTGGTCGAGCAGCCGCTCCACGAACCAGCGCCGCTTGACGGGCTCGGCCAGCACCGATGCGAAGGTGAACCAGATGAGCATCACGGTCAGGGCCAGCCCCGTGAACAGCCACCAGAAATCGAGCGCGACGCCGTGGTTGGCGAGCACACCGCGGAAGCTTTCCGTCAGGTAGAGGAACACCTGAAGCACCAGCCCCAGGAGCACCACCGAGACGAACGCTGAGAGGGCGGTGGCGGCGTGCCGCCGCCACCCCAACCGAGCCTGGGTCACGGGCCGCCACGCGCGCCACAGTGGCGCCGAGAGGGCCAGCGGCAGCAGCGGCAGGGACAGAATCGCCAGCAGCGCCAGTGGTGCCCCCGCGGCGAAGGCCGCACCGCGCTGCCAGTCGAGCCGCAGGACGCTCCACGCGAAGTAGGCGCCGAAAGCCACGTAGAGCAGCGAGGCGAGCAAGCCCAGCCACAGCACGAGGTACACACCCCACCCGAACAGCGGGCGTGGCCACAGCTCGAGCAAGCCGATCCGGACGAGCCAGTGCCTCACTTCTCTCAGCGCCAGCACCGGGGCCACGAGCAGGCTGCTGATGCACCACACCAGCCACACCATCAAGGCGCTCGTCGCAATGGACCCCGGCGACGTCCCCGCAAACCGGCAGTACAGCGCCCATGCGCCGAGCCCCACGAGGGTCACCACCGCCGCCGCATTGATGAGCGAGTAGAGGTACGCCGCCCCCCCGATGAGGGGCAGGGCGACCGCGCGCACGAAGCGCCATTGCAGCATCCGCTCGCGGAACGGTGCGGTCAGCGTGATGAGCACGGCGACGGCGCCAAACGCCACGAGAGGCAGGTAGAGCCCCCGCCAAGTCAGCTGCTCGCCGTCTCCCGCGACCCCTTCGAAGAGCATCAGCAGGAGGAGCGGTGCGAACAGCAGCACCGCGATTGTGATGCTGGCCAGATTCAGCCACCCGATGCCTCTCGGATGCGGCCATCGGCGGCGGCGCTCCGTGCCCTCGACGCCGCGCGCCTCCCGGAAGCGGTGTTCGGGGAAGAACTGCGGTGAGATGCACACGCGGAACATCACGAGCACGGCAAACCACGTGGCGTTGATCAGCAGCGCCGCGGCGCTCGCTGCACGAGACAGCCACGGATAGCGCTCGCGCATGCGCACGTAGTGAACGCCCGCGCTGGCCATCAGCCGGACGCTGACGGGCAGGTGCGCCAGCCACCGCCCGAGCTTCACCTTCAGGTAGAGATCGCGCCGCGCCTCCTGCTCGGCCTGCTGAAACATCGGCGGCGTCGAGGTGTCGCGAATGGGGATCATGTCGGCGAAGAAGTCCGACTGATCCGGAATCGCCTTCCACAGCACGTCGAACGTGCTGGCCGAGAACGCGTCGATGTAGCGCCGGAACCACGCCCAGCGCGCCGCCTGCTCCACGGCCGGCGGGGCTCCGCGCGCGGCCGCCAGGTCGCGGTAGACGCGCTGCATGGCCGCGGCGTTCAGGCTGCCGATCGAGATGCCGGCGACCGCGCGGGGCGCCTGACGGCCGGCGGCCAGGTACGCGTGAATCACGCCCGCGCCGACCACCGCCGCCTTGGGCCCGGCGGTGAAGCAGATCGCGTCGTGACCCTCGGGATTGATCGTCTGCGGCGGAAGCGCCGAGTGCGGTGAGGCAGCCGCGGCGCCCGGGGGCGTCCCTGAATCAGCGGCTGGCGGGGCCTCGGGCTCGCTCATGCGTGCCGCAGGAATGGGGCCCCAACGTGCTGCCGTTCGTCGGTCAGGCGATCGAATGCCCACCGGGGCCGGAGGCGGGATGCTACCACGGATCAGGTGGATCTGGCTGAGCCGGCTCCACCTTCCCTGCACGGCAACACCGCCGCCCCGCCCACGGCGACTAGTCGGTACCCGCCTGGCTCTCCCGCGCCACGCGCTCGACCGCTTCCATCACGCGCAGCAGATTGCCGCTCCAGAGCTGGGCGATCTGCTCCTCCGTGTAGCCGCGGCGCACCAGTTCCAGGGTCACATTGAACGTCTCGGACGCATCGTCCCACCCGATCACGCCGCCACCGCCGTCGAAGTCGGACGACAGGCCGACGTGGTCGATGCCGATCAGCTTGACGGCGTAGTCGACGTGGTCCACGAAGTCCTGCACCGTCGGGCGCGGCGGCGGCGGGAAGTCCTGATTGAGCTGGGCCATCCGCGCCCGGTACGCCTCGCGGCGCTCCTCGGACAGCGCGGCCAGTGCGCCTGGGCCGCCGCCCGTGACGCCGAACTCCGTACGAAGGGCGTCGAGCGCAGCGGTGCGCTCTGGCGTGGGGGGCGGCGGCGTCTTCACGAAGTCGCCAAGGGCCGTGAGCTGCATGACGCCGCCCGTCTTCGCCAACGCCCGCATCATCTCGTCGTCCATGTTGCGCATGTGATCGGCCAGGGCGCGCACGGACGTGTGCGACGCCATGATCGGCGCGCGGGAGATCTCGGCCATCTGCATGATCGCGTCCCGCGACGGGTGCGAGACGTCCACCATGATGCCCAGGCGGTTCATCTCGGCGATGACCTCGCGGCCCAGTTCGCTGAGCCCGCCGTGCACGTAGTCGTTGTCCCGCTCGCCGGTGTTCGAGTCCGAGAGCTGGTTGTGCCCGTTGTGCGACAGCGACAGGTAGCGGGCGCCCCGGTCGTAGAACTCCTGGACGCGTGAGACGTCGGTGCCGATCGGGTACCCGTTCTCGACGCCGATGAGCGCCACGAGCTTGCCGGACGCCGCGATGCGCCGTACGTCGGCCGCCGTAAGCGCCAGCTCGATCCGGTCCGGTGCCAGCTCCTTCGTCAGCCGGTGAATGGCGTCGAACTTCTCGATGGCCTGCGCGTAGGCCTTCGCGTACCCGCCGGCATCGAGCGGCCCCTGCCCGACGTACACGATGAAGAACGCGGCGTCGAGGCCGCCCTCCTCCATCGTCGGCAGGTTGACCTGCGTCTCGATGCGCTCGGTGTAGTTCGGCGCCGTGGCGGTGAAGTTGGCGGCGTTGATGTCCACGTGTGTATCGAGCGTGATCACACGATCGTGGATGCCGCGCGCGCGCGCGACCAGGGCTTCTTCGGTCTCGACCTCGGGCTCGGTGGGCGCCGGTGGCGCGGACGAGCAGGCGGCGGTCAGGCTCAGCACGAGTGCGGCCACGGGCGCGGCCAGCCAGCGGGATGTCATCGACATGTCAGTCTCTCCTCGGTAAGCGGTAATCCTAGCGCAGGTAGGGCCACGAAGACCCGCCTTCGCTCGATCCCTCAACGCCGAGCTTCGGCGGGTTGCCTCCGCCGCGACCAGCGGAGCGCGGAGGCAAAAAAACGGACCGCAGTTGCCTGCGGTCCGAAGTGGTTGTCGGCGCTTGACGGGTGGAGAGGAACGTCGCTCAGCTGGAGGCGTGTGCCGGGACCGCGGCGCCGAACGGGTCGGCGGCCGCATCCGGGACCCGGGCATCCACCAGGCACCATGCGTCCTGCTCCTCGAGCAGGCGCGCGGCGAGACTCGTGTGCAGGGCGTGGCCGGCGCGGTGCGCCACCACATGCCCGAGCAGGGGACGGCCGAGCAGCGTGAGGTCGCCGATCGCGTCCAGGATCTTGTGACGCACGAACTCGTCCTCGAAGCGCAGGGCGTTCAGCACCCCCGTATCGCCGATGACGATGGCGTTGTCGAGCGAGCCGCCGAGCGCCAGCCCCTGCTGCCGCAGCCACTCGACCTCCTTCAGGAAGCCGAACGTGCGCGCGGGTGCGAGATCTTCGGCAAAGCACTGCTCGGTGATCCGCGCCGTTCGCGACTGATGCCGCAGCAGCGGATGATCGAAGCTGATGGTGTAGGACACCTTGAAGTGATCGGAGGGATACACGGCCACGCGCTTGTCCCCGTTCGACACGGTGACGGGCCGCAGCACCTTCAGATACTTGCGGGTCGCCTGCAGCCGTGCCACCCCGGCCTCGTGCAGCAGGTAGAGGAAGGGCGCCGAACTGCCGTCCATGATCGGCACTTCACGCTGGTTCAGCTCGACATAGACGTTGTCGATGCCGACGCTCGTGAGGGCTGCCAGCAGATGCTCCACCGTCTCGACCGTCGCCCCGTCCTTCCCGAGCACCGTCGCGTACTGGATGCCCGTGACGTGCCCCACCGTCGCCGGGATGTCCACGCCGAGATCCACGCGCCGAAAGACGATGCCGGTGTTGGCGGGAGCGGGTTTCAGTGTCAGCGTGACCTTGTTGCCGGAATGAAGTCCGATGCCGGCGCACGAGATCTGCCGTCGAAGTGTCCGTTGTGCGTCCATTCGCCTCTGCTGGCTTCGCTAGGAGCCGATCAACAGGGAAGCAAAGACAGTGCCTGCCCACATCGGTCCGCGATTGGACGCTGTAAGTATAGGTAAACAAATGTCTTGAACAAGAGCAGGCTTCCAGAGCCCACGGCCAGATCGCTCGGGTTGTGGCAGCATCGCCACAGGGCAGTCTGACCCAAGTGTGGTCATCCTACCACACCCCCCTTGCCGGCCCTGCCCCCTGCCGGCGCCAGCAATTCGGCCAGAAATCGGCCGGTATGGGACGTCTTGGACCTCGCCACCTGCTCGGGCGTGCCCTGCGCCACCACCCGGCCTCCCGTCTCGCCGCCCTCGGGGCCGAGGTCCACGACCCAGTCGGCCGCCTTGATGATGTCGAGATTGTGCTCGATGACGACCACCGTGTTGCCCTGGTCCACGAGCAGGCTCAGCACGTCGAGCAGCTTGCGGACATCCTCGAAGTGCAGCCCCGTGGTGGGTTCGTCGAGGATGTAGAACGTGCGGCCGGTGCCCCGCTTCGAGAGCTCGCGCGAGAGCTTCACGCGCTGCGCCTCCCCGCCGCTGAGCGTCGTGGCCGACTGGCCGAGTTCGATGTAGCCGAGGCCCACGCTCTGCAGCGTCCGCAGCTTGTTGGCGATAGGCGGGAAGTTCTCGAGCAACGGCAGCGCCTGGTCCACCGTCAGCTCGAGCACCTCGGCGATGGATTTGCCTCGGTACTTGATGTCGAGCGTCTCGCGGTTGTACCGGCGTCCCTTGCACTGCTCGCACGTGACGAAGACGTCGGGCAGGAAGTGCATCTCGATGGCGATGACGCCGTCGCCCTGGCACGCTTCGCACCGGCCGCCCTTGACGTTGAACGAGAAGCGCCCAGGCTTGTAGCCGCGCGCCTTGGCCTCGGGCACCATGGCGAAGAGTTCCCGGATGAACGTGAAGAGTCCGGTGTAGGTGGCCGGATTCGACCGCGGCGTGCGGCCGATCGGCGACTGATCGATCTCGATCACCTTGTCGATGAGCTCGATGCCGTCGATGCGGTCGTGTGCGCCAGGCTCGTCCGCCGCCCTGTAGATCTGCTTCGCCAGCGACTTGTAGAGGATCTCGTTGACGAGCGTGCTCTTGCCCGACCCGCTGACCCCGGTCACGGCCACCAGCAGGCCGAGCGGAATGCGCACGTCGAGTCCCTTGAGGTTGTTGGCGCGCGCGCCGCGGATCACGATCTCGCCCTTCTGCGGCGTGCGGCGGCCGGGCGGCATCTCGACGCGGCGGGCCCCGCTCAAGTACGCGCCCGTCAACGACCCGTGCCCGTCGGCCATCAGCGCCTCAGGCGTGCCCTGAAAGATGACCGAACCGCCCAGATCGCCGGCGCCCGGCCCGAGGTCAATCACGTAGTCGGCGGTGCGGATCGTCTCCTCGTCGTGTTCGACCACGACCACCGTGTTCCCCAGGTCGCGCAACCGTGCCAGCGTGCCCAGCAGCTTCCGGTTGTCACGCTGGTGCAGGCCGATTGAGGGCTCGTCGAGGACATACAGCACGCCGGTGAGGTTGGATCCGATCTGCGTCGCCAGGCGGATGCGCTGCCCCTCCCCTCCCGAGAGCGTCGTCGCACCGCGAGCCAACGTGAGGTAGCCGACGCCAACGTCGTTCAGGAAGTGCAGGCGGTCGCGGATCTCGCGGAGGATGCGCGTGGCGATGATCACCTCGCGATCCTTCAGTTCCAGCGCATCGAAGACCTCGACCGCAGCGCCGATGGGCATGTTGACGTACTCGGCGATCGTCCGACCCTTGACGCGCACGGCCAGCGTCTCGGGCCGAAGACGGCGCCCCTGGCACGACGGGCACTCCCGCAGCGCGCGGTACGGCTCCAGCTCTTCCTGCCTCGTCCACGACCCCTCGTCGAAGCGGCGGCGGAGGTTGGGGATCACGCCCTCGAAGTCGCGGCCGAAGGGCTCGGTCTCCCCGGGCTTCTTCTTCCTGCGGCCCTTGGCCGGCACGTCCGCCGGGGCCTCGGCCGCCTTCGCGCCCGGACCGTACAGAATCAGATCGCGGTGCTTCTTCGGGAGCCTGGCGAACGGCACGGAGGGGTCGATGTCAAAGTGGGCGGAGATGGCCTGTACCGCGTCGCGTGCCAGCTTGCGATCGCCCTTCCACCAGGGCGCAATCGCCCCTTCGGCCAGCGACTTGCCGTCGTCTGGCACCACGCGCCGGGGATCGAAGTCCCAGCTGGCGCCGAGCCCCTGGCACGACTGGCAGGCGCCGTGCGGCGAGTTGAACGAGAAGGCGCGCGGCGACATCTCGGGCACGCTGATGCCGCACACCACGCACGCCAGCTTGCGCGAGAACAGCCGATCTCCTGCATCGAGCGAGTTGATCACCACCACATCGTCCGCCAGCCCCAGCGCGACCTCGACGGACTCGGCGAGCCGCCGCTCGATACCGGAGCGAACGATGAGCCGGTCGATGACGACGTCAATGGTGTGGTTGCGCCGGCGGTCGAGCGCGATCGGATCCTCGAGCGAGCGGAACTGGCCGTCCACCCTGACCTTGGTGAACCCGCGTGTGCGCAGCGCGAGCAGTTCCTTCTTGAACTCGCCCTTCCGCCCGCGGACGATCGGCGCGAGCACGTTGATGCGCGTGTCCTGCGGGTAGGTCATCACGAGATCGACGATGCGGTCGAGCGTCTGGGAGGAAATCTCCAGCCCGCACTGCGGGCAGTGCGGGATGCCGATGTTGGCGAAGAGGAGGCGCAGGTAGTCGTAGATCTCGGTGACGGTGCCGACCGTGGAGCGCGGATTCGATCCGGTGGTCTTCTGTTCGATGGAGATGGCCGGCGACAGCCCGTCGATCAGATCGACGTCGGGCTTCTCCATCTGCTCGAGGAACTGGCGCGCATAGGCGGACAGCGATTCCACGTACCGGCGCTGGCCCTCGGCGTAGAGGGTGTCGAAGGCGAGGGACGACTTCCCCGAGCCCGACAGCCCGGTGATGACCACGAGCTGGTCCCGGGGGATGTCGACGTCGATGTTCTTGAGGTTATGAACCCGGGCTCCGCGAACGGCGATCACATCGTGCGGCATGGCTGACTGCAGGGATCCAGACGGGAACCCCAATCCACCATTCTAGCCCAACGAACCCGTCCCAACCCGACACAACCTAACCCAACCCGACAACCTGACCGAACCTGACCCAACCTGACCAAACCTGACCCAACCTGACCCAACCTGCCCGAACCCGCCCCAACCTGATCTATCATCCACTCCCCATGACCGACACGCCCGGCCGCGTCCCGTCGCTCGCGATCTCGCTCGTGCCCGTGGCCGTGCTGGTCGTGCTCCTGGCCAGTTCCGTCGCCCTGTTCGGCGACGGCTCGTCGGGCGGGCCCAACCAGATCGCGCTGATTCTGGCGGCCGGCACGGCCATCATCATCGGCGTGGCCCACGGCTACCCGTGGAAGGTGCTGCAGGAGGGCATCGTCCACGGCATTTCGCTGTCGCTCGGCGCCGTGATCATCCTGCTCACGGTCGGCTCGCTCATCGGTTCGTGGATCCTCGCCGGCGTCGTGCCGACGATGATCTACTACGGGCTGAGCCTGTTGAGCCCGGCGATCTTCTTCCCGAGTGCGGCCATCATCTGCGCGCTCGTGTCGATCTCCACCGGCAGTTCCTGGACGACGGCTGGGACGGTGGGCGTGGCGCTCATCGGCATCGCCGTGGCCCAGGACCTGAACCCGGGCCTGGCTGCCGGCGCCGTCATCTCGGGGGCCTACTTCGGCGACAAGATGTCGCCGCTGTCCGACACGACGAATCTCGCGCCCGCGATGGCGGGCACGGAGCTCTTCACGCACATCCGGCACATGGTGTGGACGACGACGCCGAGCATCACGATTGCCGTGATCCTCTTTGCGGTGATCGGGTGGAACTCGGCGGCCCCGCAGGACACGGCTGCGGTCGCGGAGATCCAGGGGGCCCTCGGCAGCAGCTTCCGCATCGGCGTCCATCTGCTGCTGCCCGTGGCGCTCGTCATCGGCCTCGTCGTCAAGCGGATGCCGGCGTTCCCGGCGCTGCTCATCGGCGCGCTCGTCGGCTGTGTGTTCGCGGCGGCGTTCCAGCCGCAGGCCGTGCTCACCTACGCCGCGTCACCTGAACTGCCGGCGTGGGCGGGCCTCATCAAGGGCACGTGGATGTCGCTCTTCGACGGCTTCGTGCTCGAGTCGGGCAACGCGGCGCTCGACGAGCTGCTGTCGCGGGGCGGCATGTCGAGCATGTTGACGACGGTGTGGCTGATCCTGGCGGCGATGATGTTCGGCGCGGTGATGGAGACGACGGGGATGCTCGGCCGCATCGCGGCCAGCATCCTGAGCCTCGTGCGCGGGACGGGGAGCCTGATCGCCGCGACGCTGCTCACGTCGTTCGGCATGAACGTGATCGCCTCGGACCAGTACATCGCCATCGTGCTGCCCGGCCGGATGTTCCGGGCGGAGTTCCAGCGGCGCGGGCTGCACCCGAAGAACCTGTCGCGCGCGCTCGAGGATGCCGGCACGATGACCTCCGCGCTCGTGCCGTGGAACACGTGCGGCGCGTTCATGGCCGGCACGCTGGGCGTCGCCACGTTCGCCTATGCCCCGTATGCGTTCTTCAATCTCATCAACCCGGTCATCTCGATGATCTACGGCTTTACGGGGTTCACGATCGAGAAGGTGGACAAGGACGCGTAGTTGGAACTGGCGGACCTACTCCGTATCGCGCGCTCGGAGGGTCGCCTCGAGCGCCGGCAGCGCCGCCACATCCTTGGGACGATTCGTGGCGCGCTTGCTGGCGATCACTCGTTCGAGCGGCAGCACCCGCACCGCGACGCCGTCGATGGTGCGCTCCACCGATCGCGCGTACTCGCGATCGAACGCTTCGAGTCCGTGCGCGGTCAGCACCACGTCGATGCGATCGAGGCCGTCGCCCCCGAATCCAGGGGGACGCACGCCGAAGCCAGGCAGCCAGAATCCACCCGCGTCGCCCGCCGCCAGACGTACCCGCTCATCGTGGGGCCGCTCGAGCCACAGATCGAGATCCTGGGTGCTGACCGGTGCGCCCTCGAGCACCGCCGCGCCCAGGCCCACAATCAGAAAACGCACCCCGCGCGTGGCGAGGGCGGCGAGGAGCGCCCGCTCAGCGGGCGTCAGGACGAAGTCGTCCACGGCGCAGTCCCAGGCGGAGTCGGTCGATCGGGGAAAGCTGAAGGCACCGGAGCGCGTGGTAGAGATCGGACACGTCGTGCTCGGGATGCGCGTGGGCCAGCGCATGCGCGCGGCGCCAGAGCGCCTCGGAGCGAACGGCCCACGCACGCTGCTCGTCGGTCAAACCCTCAAGAGCGGCCGGATCGGCGCCGTCCGGTGTCGACGGTTGCATGATCGGATCATGCCACAAACCTTGACGAAAGGCGCCCAGAGCACGTGAGCCTCTGGCCGCCGTGTCGAAGCGGGCGGCACCGCCCGTGCCGTTGCCAATCGTTCGGCCATCGAGTAACGTCCCTGCAACGTCCCCATGGCCGACATCGAGCAGTCCCTCAGGAACCTCACGCTCGCGCCCTACATCGTCAAGGCCATGGCGCTCATCGGCGTGCGGCGGCGTGCCGGCAGCAACATGTTCCGTCACCAGCTCAGCACGATGGCCATCCTGCTGGACTACAAGATCCTCGATCCGGTGCTGCTGAAGGCCGCCGTCATCCACGACCTGTTCGAGGACGCCCCGACGATGCCCGGCGTGACTCGGGACGAGATCGAGCGGATCGACGCGGACGGCCCCGCGGTGTACGCGCTGGTGATGGAAGTCACGATCCGCACCGTGGATGGTGTGCGGGAGCCGAAGCCCGAGTACTTGCAGCGCATCATGCAAGGCGGCAGCGACCGCGCGAAGCAGTTGAAGCTCGCGGACCGCATCAGCAACCTGACGGCGCTCGGCTTCGTCCACGACGCCGCCTTCGTGCGCAAGTACATCGACGAAACCCGCCGCTACGTGCTGCCCTTTGCCGAGGCGGTCAACGCCAACATGTTCCTTGAACTGTCGGACCTGGTGGCCAGCCGCGAGCGGTCGCTCGACCCGGCTCCGGCGCTTCCTCCATCCCCGGGCCCCTGATCGGGACGCTGGTGTTCTGTGGTCCAGGCCCCTTTCAGGACGTTGCGCGCTGCATCGGCATCAGAGGCACGCCCAGCGCCCCGGTACCGCGGACGAGCCGATCTCGGGCGATCCGCTCGCGCGGCGGATCGACGGTCGAT
>CAZNOC010000105.1:10718-13836 GCA_964574545.1 uncultured Bifidobacteriaceae bacterium
AAACCGGTACACCGTCTCGGGCGCGGCGACGGCCATCGCGCCATCCGGCGCGAACGCGACGCCGACGAGGCGAGGCCCGGAGACGACGAGCTCGCGCGGGCCGGTGGCCGGCAGACGGTAGATGCCGCTGGCGCCCGCGAGCGAATCGGCCACGTGCAGGACGCCACTCTGGTCAAACGCCAGGCCCTGGGGGCGTCCAAACGTCGCGTCGATCGCCTCGACGTTGCCGTTGTTGATCCGGTAGATGCAATCGTAGGTGGAGAGCGTCGGTGCCGTGGCGTAGAGCGCCTCGTCGGGTCCCATCGCCAGGTGGAACGCCGCCACGCTCGGCGGCAGCGTCGCATAGTGGTCCGAGCGCCCGTCGGCGTGTACGAGGAAGATCGTGCCCGAGCGATCCCCGACGAACAGCCCGCCGTCCGGTGCGAACGCCAGGCCCGTCGCCGTGCCGAGTTCCGAGACGAATACCTCGTGGCGTCCGTCCTCGAAGACGCGGTAGACGCGGCCATCGAACCGGCTGGAGACATAGAGCCGTCCGTCCGGCCCCATGGCCATGCCGCTCGGGTTGACGAGTCCGGTGGCGAACGGCTCCCTCGCGCCGTCGGGCACGACGCGGAAGATCGACACCGTCGCCTCCTGCCCTCGCGCGCCGCTGTACGTCACGTACAGATTTCCGTCCGCGTCGAACACCGGGCTGTCCACCTGATGAACGCCGGCCGCGACCGTCGCGCCCACCGAGACGAAGAGCGTCGCGCCCGGCGCCCAGGTCACCTTGACCGGCGTGAGCCCGCCCTCCAGGTCTCGCGGCACGATGACGGCCAGGCGGTCGTGGGCAGCAAACGACACGTGCGCGGGGAGCCCGCCGATGGTCGCCTCGCTTTCTGTGGTGGATGGGGCCGGAAATCCCTCCCCGCGCAGCCACAGCCGTCCGTCCTCGACCACGCGCTGGGGGTCGAGGCCTGAGATCGCGGGCGTGGCGGTGACCATGGGTCGATCCTAGCGCGAGCTGACGAGGGGACAGACCCCTTTCGGAAACGTAAGGGGTCTGTCCCCCTGTCCGGAAACGGACGATCCGAACCCACGTGATACGATCGCGCCCACGTCGTCAGTGAGAGGACTGCAGATGTCCGAACGACCGCGCGATCTCACGACGCCGCCCGATCTCACGATCAAGCCTGCGCACGGTCCCCAGCGCCTGCGGCGGCCCATCTATCTCGACCTGCGCCCTCCGTGCACCCATGCCTGCCCGGCAGGCGAGTCCGTGCAGGCCTGGCTGGCCCTTGCCCAGGCCGGCCACCACCGCGAGGCCTGGGAGACGATCCTCGAGGCCAACCCGCTGCCGGCCGTCCACGGCCGCGTGTGCTATCACCCGTGCGAGTCGTCGTGCAATCGCGACAAGCTCGACGGCACCGTCAGCATCCATGCCGTCGAACGCTTCCTGGGCGATCTCGCCATCGAACGGCACTGGCCGCTGCCTCCCGCTGCGCCGTCCTCGGGTCGCCGGGTGCTCGTGGTCGGCGCGGGCCCGAGCGGCCTGTCGGCCGCGCACCACCTCCGACGCCTCGGTCACGCCGTCGTCGTGCGCGACGCCGGCCCGGTCGCCGGCGGGATGATGCACTTCGGCATCCCGGCGTACCGCCTGCCGCGCGCGATCCTCGATGCCGAGACCGCTCGGCTGAATGAAGGCGGCGTGACGTTCGAGCTCAATCACCTCGTCGAGGACCTCGAACGGGAGTGGCGCGAGGGCGGCTTCGACGCCGTGTTCGTGGCCGTGGGGGCCCACCTGTCGAAGCGCACGGAGATCCCCGCGCGGGACGCCGGCCGGATGCTGGATGCCGTGTCGTTCCTCCGCGACGTCGAGGCGGGCACGCCGCCGGCACTCGGACGCCGCGTGGCGGTCTACGGCGGCGGCAACACCGCCATGGACGCCGCGCGTACGGCCCTGCGCCTCGGCCACGAGCCGCTCATCATCTACCGGCGCGACCGCGCCCACATGCCCGCGCACGACTTCGAAGCCGCCGAGGCGCTCGAGGAAGGCGTGCAGATCCACTGGCTGCGCGCCATCACCGGCATCGACGGCGCCCGCGTCAGCGTCGAGATCATGGAGATCGACGACAAGGGCAAGCCGCGCGGCACCGGGCAGTTCGAGACCATCGAAGCCGACGACCTGATCCTCGCGCTCGGCCAGGACGCCGACACCGGCTTCCTGTCGCGGGTCGACGGTGTCGTCCGCGGCAGCGACGGCACCGTGACGGTCGACGACCGCCTGATGACGGGACGTCCGGGCCTGTTCGCCGGCGGCGACATGGTGCCGGCGGAACGCAGCGTGACCGTCGCCGTGGGACACGGCCGGCAGGCCGCCGGCTTCATCGACCAGCACCTGCGTGGCGTGCGTGAGGACGCTTCGCCCCACCCGCCCATCGCGACCTTCGAGACGCTGCGGCTCTGGTTCTACGCCGGTGTCCCGAAGACGCCGCAGGCGCACGCCGACCTTCTACGACGGAGGGACACGTTCGAAGAGGTCGTCGCGGGCCTCTCGGAAGCCGAGGCCGTCCACGAAGCGGGGCGCTGCCTGTCGTGCGGCACCTGCTTCGAATGCGACGGCTGCTATGCGGCCTGCCCCGAAACGGCCGTGATCAAGCTCGGCGAGGGCCGGCGCTACGAGTTCGACTACGCGCGCTGCACGGGGTGCGCCGTCTGCTTCGAGCAGTGCCCGTGCTCCGCCATCTCGATGGTGCCCGAGCCGGGCGCCCGCTGAGGCCATTCCGATGCCCATCGCCTCGTCCGCCGATCCCGCACGGTCCCCTTCGGCCGCCGCATCCGCGCGCGCCACCATCGACGGCAACGAGGCGTGCGCGGACGTCGCGTACCGCCTGAACGAGGTCTGCGCGATCTACCCCATCACCCCTTCGTCCACGATGGCCGAGCTCGCCGACCAGTGGTCCAGCGAACGGCGCCCCAACGTCTGGGGCGACACCCCCATCGTCATCGAGATGCAGAGCGAGGCGGGGGCCGCAGGGACGGTGCACGGGTCGCTTCAGGGCGGCGCCCTCACGACCACCTTCACGGCATCGCAGGGCCTGCTGCTGATGATCCCCAACATGTACAAGATCGCCGGCGA
>CAZNOC010000106.1:0-13834 GCA_964574545.1 uncultured Bifidobacteriaceae bacterium
GCCGCTCAACTCCTGGCCCGACAACGGCAATCTCGACAAGGCGCGCCGCCTGCTCTGGCCGATCAAGCAGAAATACGGCAACGCCATCTCATGGGCGGACCTGATGATCCTCGCGGGCAACGTCGCGCTCGAATCGATGGGCTTCAAGACCTTCGGCTTCGGCGGCGGGCGCGAAGACATCTGGGAACCCGAGGAAGACATCTACTGGGGCTCCGAGACGGAGTGGCTGGGCGACAAGCGCTATTCCGGCGAGCGCGAGCTGGCGAACCCGCTGGCGGCGGTGCAGATGGGGCTGATCTACGTCAATCCCGAGGGCCCGAACGGCGAGCCCGACCCGCTGAAGTCGGCGCGCGACATCCGCGAGACCTTCGCGCGCATGGCGATGAACGACGAGGAGACGGTGGCGCTCATCGCCGGCGGCCACACCTTCGGCAAGACGCACGGCGCCGGCGATGCGTCGCATGTCGGCCCCGAGCCGGAAGCGGCCCCCATCGAGGCGCAAGGCTTCGGCTGGGCGAGCAGCCACGGCTCCGGCAAGGGCGCGGACACGATCAGCAGCGGCCTGGAGGTCACGTGGACTTCTTCGCCGACGCGGTGGAGCAACAACTTCTTCTGGAACCTGTTCGGCTACGAATGGGAGCTGACGAAGAGCCCGGCCGGGGCGCACCAGTGGGTAGCGAAGAGCGGCGCGGGTGCCGGGACCATTCCCGACGCCCATGACCCCTCCAAGCGTCATGCGCCGACCATGCTGACCACGGACCTGTCGCTGAAGATGGACCCGGCCTACGAGAAGATCTCGCGGCGCTTCCTCGAGCACCCGGATCAGTTTGCCGACGCGTTCGCCCGGGCGTGGTTCAAGCTGACACACCGCGACATGGGCCCGCGCGCGCGCTATCTCGGGCCGGAAGTCCCGGCGGAAGAACTGCTCTGGCAGGACCCCATTCCGGCGGTCAACCACGAGCTGATTGACGACGGCGACATCGCCGCCCTCAAGGCGAAGATCCTGGCGTCGGGCCTGTCGGTCTCGGAGCTGGTCGCGACCGCCTGGGCGTCGGCGTCCACCTTCCGCGGCTCAGACAAGCGCGGTGGGGCCAACGGTGCCCGAATTCGCCTGGCGCCCCAGAAGGACTGGGCGGCGAACGAGCCGGCCCAGCTCGCGAAGGTGCTGAAGGCGCTCGAGGGCATCCAGGGCGAGTTCAACGGCGGCCAGACCGGCGGCAAGCAGGTCTCTCTGGCCGACCTGATTGTGCTCGGCGGCTGCGCAGGCGTCGAGCAGGCGGCGAAGAACGCCGGTCACGCGGTGACGGTTCCCTTTACGCCGGGTCGGATGGACGCCTCGCAGGAGCAGACCGATGTGGAGGCCTTCGCCGTGCTCGAGCCGCTGGCGGACGGTTTCCGCAACTACCTCAAGACCCGGTACACCGTGCCGGCGGAGGAGTTGCTGGTGGACCGGGCGCAGTTGCTGACGCTGACCGCGCCCGAGATGACGGTGCTCGTCGGGGGTCTGCGTGTGCTGAAGGCCAACGTGGGGCAGACCGCGCACGGGGTCTTCACCACGCGGCCGGAGACGCTCACCAACGACTTCTTCGTGCACCTGCTCGACATGGGCACGGAGTGGAAGCCGGTTTCGGAGGCCGGGGACGAGTTCGAGGGGCGCGACCGCAAGACGGGTGAGGTCAAGTGGACCGGCACGCGTGTGGATCTCGTCTTCGGCTCGAACTCCCAGCTCCGGGCGCTCGCCGAGGTCTACGGGAGCGGGGACGCGCAGGAGAAGTTCGTGAGGGACTTCGTCACGGCGTGGGACAAGGTGATGAACCTCGATCGCGTCGACCTCGCGTGATTGCAGAGATCGGGCCTCGACGCGCCGCGCACGAAGATCACCAGGGCCGCGAAGGGGGGGACACCCCTTCGTGGCCCTGCCCTCGGCGACGGTTGTCGGCGGTCCCGGTGTTTCCCCGCTGCCCACCCGTGGCAAGCTCGACCGCAGGCAACTCTCAGCGGCGGAGAGGTGTCTTGTGCACCCGGCGCCCGGAGAGCGGATGCCGTCGTGGCGGTACCTCGTAGCGCCGTGCTGGTCGCGGCGAGCCTCGCCTGGCACGCCAGTCCCGTAATGGCCCAGGGGCCGCCGCCGCCGCTCCACATCCTCAGCGCCACGGCGGACGAGTCGACCGAGACGCCCATCATCGAAGGCATGAACTTCGAGTGGGGACGTGACGCCACGCCCGCCGTGTCCGTTGCGGGCTTTCCCCTGACGGTTCAGGCCCGGGGTCTGCGGCCTCTCGCGGGCTCGTCGAAGCCCGCGTCGTTCACACGACGCGGTGCCACGGCACGGCCAGGATGCGGTCCGACAGCCACTGCACCTCGGCCCCGTCGTGCAGCAGCAGTCCTCCGGGACAGCGGGCGCCGTAATCGTCGCGAAACGCGCTGAGCGCCTTGATGTCCGACGTCGTGGGGCGCGCCGTGGCCTTCACCTCGATCGGCAGGAGCGTCCGGCCCTGCTCGATGACGAAGTCCACCTCGAGGTCGGTGCTGGTACGCCAGTACAGGACCTCGGGCCTGGGGATCTGTGCGTCTCTCCAGGCCAGCAGATCGCTCAGCACGAGATTCTCCAGGTGTGCGCCTCGTGGCGATGTCTCGCCGGACAGATGCATCGCGAGTCCGGTGTCACACCAGTACAGTTTTGGACTCTTCACCAGTCGCCGCGTCCGGTTCACGGCGTACGGCTCCAGCCGGAGCACCTGGAACGAGGTCTCCAGGAGATTCAAGTAGCGGTGCGCGGTCGCGCGCGGAATCGCCACATCCCGCGCAAGCTCGGCCTGATTGATCAGGTTCCCGACTCGGAGTGCCGCGGCTCTCATCAGGCGGCGGAAGTCCACCAGGTTGTCGATGGCGGCGAGGTCCTGCAAGTCGCGCTCGAGGTAGGTGCGCAGATAGCCGTCGAACCACACGATCCTGAGGTCTTCCGCGTCAAGCGCGATCGCCGGTGTGGGATATCCTCCGGTCACCGATTCATGGCGCCAGTCGGCGTCGGGAGCGGACTGGCTGCGCACCAGGTGGTGCCAGGCGTTCACGTTCGCGCGAACGAGATCGCTCCAGATTCCCGCCGTCCCCATCCCCAGCCGTTCGCGGCGCGTCAGCGGCCACAGCGTGACATAGCTGGCGCGGCCGGCGAGCGTCTCCGAGATCCGCCGCATGAGCAGCAGGTTGGCGGATCCGGTGAGGACGAAGCGACCGGGCACCCGCGGACGGTCCCGGTCTACGGCGCGCTTGACGGCGAGGATGAGCTCGGGCTCACGCTGCACCTCATCCAGGATCAGGCGGGGCGCGCTGCGAACGAGGTCGTCCGCCGCCGTGGCCGCGCGGTCGCGCACGTCGAGATCGTCGAGCGTCAGGTAGAGGTGGTCGTCGAGAGACGACTCCGACTGCACCAGGGTGCTCTTACCCGTCTGCCGCGCGCCCATCACGACGACGACGGGCATCGCCTTCAGGGCGCGCTCGATGACGCCGCGGGCGGCACGGGGGAGGTATTCGCGTTCCACGCTGTGGACGATTATCGTCCATGGCATGAGACAACTGCAAGCCCGACGGCCGAGCGCACTTCACCGGGTCGTGCTCGCCTACGCCTGTCGGAAGCGCCCCAGGCCGTTTCGCGTCTCCGGCTCGGCTTCTCCGGCCGCCGCGTCGTGATTCGCACGCGCCTGGGATTCCGAGCTCAGAGCGACGCAGGAGCGATCCGGCGTCGATGAAGCGGTCCGGAGTACCGGGAGCAGCTCGCCCCGCAGCGCCGCCGCCGACGGGAAACGATCGTCAGCACCGGCCGCGAGGCACCGCTGGAGCAGTGTCCCGAGCGCGGGCGGCAGCGGCGGCGATTCCGGCAGCCGATACGTGGCGTGCCGCACCTCGCGCAGAAACTCCCCGTAGGTCTCCCCTCGAAACGGCCGCTCTCCCGTCAACGCCTCGACGAGCATCACGGCAAGGGCGAAGAGGTCCGTCCGGTGGTCCACGGCGCTTCCCAGCAGCTGTTCTGGCGACATATAGCCGAGCGTGCCCATGACCACACCCTGCGCGGTCAAGACTCCGGACACCCGTGCCTCGGTCTGGAACTTGACGAGCCCCAGATCGAGAATCTTCACCGTGAGCGCGCCCGATTCGTCGCGCCGTCCCATCACGTTTTCGGGCTTCAGATCGCGGTGTACGATGCCGCAGGCGTGCGCGGCCGCGATGCCGTCGAGAATCTGGCCGAACCACTCCGCGGCGACTCTGGGCGGCATCGACCGGTCGCGATCGATTGCGGAACGCAGCGTCATGCCGTGCACGTATTCCATGACGAGGTACGCGCCTTCTCCTTCGAGCGATCCGAAATCGTAGACGCCGACGATGTTGGGGTGGTTGACGTGCGCGGCGGCTTGTGCCTCGCGCCGAAACCGCCGCAGGGCGTCCTGCTGGCCGAACGCACGGCCCAGCATGATCTTGACTGCGACCGTGCGACCGAGCCGCAGATCCCTGGCCTCGTACACGGCCCCCATCCCCCCTTTGCCGATTACCCGTTCGAGACGGTACCTGCCTTCGACCGTGCGGGAAACCGGCAGCGACAGTGTGAGCGCGGCGCCATCGCGCTCGCAGTGTTCGACCGCGCCATCGAAGCAGGCCCCGCAGGTGGGACACTCTTTCAACAGATCGGGCATCCGCCCATCGAGCCTGGCCAGCACATCGCGCCGCACGCGCGCATCGTCGCTGACGCGCGCGCGCAGCCGCAGGTTGTCGCGCACGACGGCCGCCTGCTTGGCAATCGCCGTGAGAAGCTGCCGGTCCCCGACGCCGTAGGGCTCCTCTGATTTCTTCTCGCCCAACAGAAGCGCGCCGACCAGTCGATCGTCAGTGTCGGTGATCGGCACGACGAGGCTGATGCCGCGGTCCGCGAACCAGCGCGCCTCGCTGCGGGAGAGGCCCGCATCAGCGGGCAACGGGCACTCGGTGACGGCGCCGCGCGCTTCGAGCCACGCCAGCCAGCTGCCGCTCGAGGGCACGTCGGGAGGCGTGATCGACGGATCTGACGATGCGGCGACGGCGCGCTCCACGGCGTCGCTGTACCACACGTAGGCCGCGGTCGGATGCAGCGCCGTCGCCAGCCGATCGCTCACGAGCCGCGACAGCTGGGCCACCGAGTCGACTCTTCCGACATCATCCAGCAGCCCGAGCAGGAGCTGTTCCCTGTCGAATTCCTCGCGGAAGAATCGTCGGTCGATCCACCCTTGCACCGGGCGCCTGAACCGCAGCGCCGTGGCGGCAGCGCCCAGGAGAAACACGTACGCCCGCGTGTTGCCGACGAACTCCGCAATCGTCAGGTGACGCTGACTGATCAGCGTGTACGCGAGCGCGAGGAGGGGCAGCGCGATCGCCGTCTGCAGCACGCGGCGCGCCAGTACGTACTGCAGGCCGAGCCGGACGACAACCTTGATGTCGAGTACTCGGTGCTTCACGACCGCGTACGCCACCGTCAGCGGAATGGCCACGGTAAACGTATTGACGAACAAGCTGTAGCGCGACAGAAGCGCCTGGCCAGTCAGCTCCTCGAACGTGTAGAGCAGGGCCCACCAGACCTGCGGCACCAGCGCCATCGTCGTTCCGCAGACGACCCATCGGACACGGCGGCGCTGGTCTTCGTCGGTCAACCGGCGATAGTTGTGCACGAGCACGAGGACCATCCCGATGATCGCGGGGGTGTACGAGAACGGGCGGAGGGATCCCGCGAGTTCGATTAGCCCTTCCCGGGGTCCGAGGATGTGCATCGCGTTCGCCGGGCCGGCGGCCAGCAGCGTCGCGTGCTGAAAGAGGCCGGCCGCCGCGCTGGGCGTCCCGACGACGTACATCCAGACCAGCGCCCAACGCCACATGCGCGACGGCGGCAACCCCGTGGGAAAGCGGGAACAGAAGTGGTATCCCAGGACGGCGTGCAGCGGCTGCCACAGGGGACCGCTCCTGATGACGCCGACCTGCAGGAAGACGAGCCCCGTCGCGAGCGACGCGAGACACGCGAGGCGCGCGAGCGTTCCCTCGGGCCGCGCGAAGCCGATGAGCAGCCCGGTGACGCACCACACAAGGCTGACCGCATACATCGTCAACGTGCCGGCGGACGGCGGAGTGGCGGCCACGCTCAGGCGATGTTCCTGCACGATGCCGCCGCGCTCGACTGCCATCGCGTACGTGTCACCCGTCGACACACTGCAGCGCTGAAGAGTCAAGTCGGACTGGCGACCGAGCGGAATGCCGTTCATGCTGAAGATGGTGTCTCCACGTTGCAGTTGGCCGGCAGCGGGTCCGCCGGGGTCGATCTCCGCGACCATGAACCGGCCATCGCGCCACTCGCCATTCCAACCGAACGATGGCGACCCGTCGGTGGCCGCCAGCAGCCATGCCGCATAGGCAAAGGTCGCGAGGACCCCTGCAGCCGTGACCCACAGGAGGGCCCGGATGGAGCGAAGCGCTGCTGCGGCGGGCGCGGGCTCCGCCGGGATGCCGATGGTGCCCGACGCCGTCCGGCCGCGAACCAGCCCGTCTCCGAATCGCCCGGCCTCGTGATGCCCTTCGATCAGCCGATCGACTTCGGCGCGTAAGGCGCTGTCGGACGCGCAGGCACGGTCGAGAAAAGCGCTGCGCGACACGGGCGCGCGTGCCAGGGCGTCGTGAAACACCGCCGTGATTTGCCGCCACCGCTCGGGTGTCATGTCAGGGGTCTTGGCGATGACAGTGCTGTGTACAGCCACGCCCGCGCGAACTGCCAATCGCGTTCCACGGTCGCTACCGACAGATCCAGCAGCTCGGCGGTCTCGTCGAGCGACAGCCCGGCGAAGAACCTCAGCTCCGCAATCCGGCCTTTCCGCGGATCGAGGGCGGCAAGCTGCGTCAGGGCGATATCGAGGTCGAGTACCTCGACGTCAGCCGGGTGGGTCGCGTCGAGCGCCGGATCGAGCGTCACCCGAGCCCAGCGACCGGAGCGCTTGGCCGCTTTGTGCGCGCGGGCTCTGTCCACCAGGATGCGCCGCATGATTTCGGCCGCCACGCCGTAGAACTGCGATCGGTTCCGCCATTGGACGCGCGTCTGATCGACGAGCCGCAGGTAGGCCTCGTGGACCAGCTCGGTGGGCTGCAGCGTGTGGCCAGGCCTCTCGCGGCGCAGGCGGGCAGCCGCCCGGCGCCGCAACTCGGCATAGACCAGCGGCATCAGCTGGTCCCGCGCTTCGAGGTCACCATCGTTCCAAGCCTGCAGCAAGGCCGTAACGTGCTGACTGCCCTCGCTCAATGACGCGATTCTGCGCTCCGCTCGTCCCCGAGTCAAGCCGCCCATGAGCAAGGGGCCCGCTGTTTCTCGCGTCAGTTCAGTAGGGATTCACCACGCAGGCGGTGCGTCAGCGACGGCCGGTGGCGCGAGGCCTGAGTGTCCAAACCAGGAGGAGACGACATGACGAGAGGACCGATGTTCTGCATGGCCCTGGCCGCTGCAGTTGTGCTGATGCTGGGCGCGGCGGCGGCGCCAGCGCAGGCGCAGGGGCAGAGAAGACTGTTGTGTTCCACCGAGTCGATTGCCGGACGCTGGATGTTCGCGACCGGCGTGGGCCAGCAAACGCTGTTCTCCCCGCAGGAGGGAGACATCACCGCCATCGGCACGATGAACATCGAGCCGAATGGCGAATTGAGCGGCGTGTTCGACGTCACCGTGGCCGACTTCATCTTCCTGCAGGATCGAACCTACGCAGGGTGGGTCGAGGTATTCCCCGACTGTCGCGGCGTGCTGACGTTCGTGACGAGCGCTGGAAACGTGCGCACCGACAGCATCGTTGTCCTGAACCAGAACGAGATGTGGGCCATGACCCGCGACCCCGCCAGCCTCTGGACGTACCAAGTCAGGCGAATCTCGACCGCTCCCAGACCGGTTCGCTGATGGTGTGCCCGGCCATCCGCCACTCGACGTGGTCGGCTCACGCACCGCGGATCCTTGAATCGATCTCGGCGACCAGGCCTCTGGTTGAAAGGCCTGACCTCACCGCGTTCGTTCCAGCGTCCAGCAGGCACTCGGCGGCGGTCACAGGAACCCGAGCGGGGGGCGCGAGTGCCCCCCCGGCGGCTCCGCGCGACGCGGCTGCACGAGATGCTCTGCGCACGAACGGAGTGAGTCCTGCGAGCGCAGCGAGTCCGGCGCGGCCCCGAAGGGCCGCGCCTACACCTGCTTCACTTCGCTGATCAGCTTGCTCAAGCTCGCCTTCGCGTCGCCGAACAGCATCCACGTCTTGTCGCCGTAGAACAGCTCGTTCTCGATGCCGGCGAAGCCCGCCGCCATCGACCGCTTGAACACGACGCACATCTTCGCGTGGTCGGCGTTCAGGATCGGCATCCCGAAGATCGGCGAACTCGTGTCGGTACGCGCCGCCGGGTTGACGACGTCGTTGGCGCCGATCACGAGGCACACATCCGTGTCGGCGAACTCGTCGTTGATGTCGTCCATGTCGTACAGCTTGTCGTACGAGATGTTCGCCTCGGCGAGCAGCACGTTCATGTGGCCGGGCATGCGGCCCGCCACCGGATGGACGGCGTACTTCACGGCCCCGCCGCGCTTCTCGACCAGGTCCGCAAGCTCGCGTACCTGGTGCTGCGCCTGCGCCACGGCCATGCCGTAGCCTGGGACGACGATCACCTTCTGTGCGTAGGCCAGCTGCACGGCGAAGTCCTCGGCCGTGATCGCCTTCACCGTCAGGCCCTCGGCGCTCTTCTTGCCGGCCGTCACCACCGCGCCGAACGCGCCGAAGAGGACGTTGGCGAGCGACCGGTTCATCGCCTTGCACATCAACTGGCTCAGGATGATGCCGGCCGACCCGACGAGCGCGCCCGCGATGATCAGGACCTCGTTGTTGATGACGAAGCCCGTCATGGCGGCCGCAACCCCCGAATAGGAGTTCAGCAGGGAAATCACGACGGGCTGATCGGCACCCCCGATGGGGATCACGAGCAGGACGCCCAGAATCAGGGCGAGGATGACGACCCCGTAGAACGGCTCGAGCAGCGGGACGTTGGTCGAGATCTGCCATCCCGCCATCCCGAACAGGACGACGGCCAGCAGGCCGTTGACCCACTGCTGTCCGGGGTAGGTGATGGGCCGGCCCGTCATCAGTTCCTGCAGCTTCGCGAACGCGATGAAGCTGCCCGACAGCGTGACGGCGCCGATGATGAGCGAGAGCTGCATGACGACGCCCGTCGGCGTCGGGATGTCGTTACCGACCTGGTACAGGCGGAGGAACTCCGCGCCGCCGACCACCATCGAGGCGCCGCCGCCGAAGCCGTTCAGCAGGGCCACCATCTGCGGCATCGACGTCATCGGGACCGACAGCGCCGCCATCAACCCGAGCGCGCCGCCGACGACCACGCCGGCGATGATCACGGTGTAGCTGACCTGGCCCAAATCCAGCAGCGTGACGACAATCGCTACCAGCATGCCGGCGCCCGAGATCATGTTGCCCTGCCGTGCCGTGGCCGGGTGGTTGAGCCGCTTGAGCCCGACGATGAAGAGGACGGCGGCGACGAGATAGAGAAGCTGCGTCAGCCAGTGGGGCATCACTTCTTCTCCTCCTGCTTGGCCTTGAACATCGCCAGCATGCGGTTGGTCACCGCGTAGCCGCCCGCCACGTTCATCATGGCGAACACGATGGCGATGAAGCCCAGGTAGGTGGAGATCCAGCCGTGGTCGCCGGCCGCGATGATGAGCGCGCCGACGATGGTGATGCCGCTGACGGCGTTGGCGCCGGACATGAGCGGGGTGTGCAGCGTGGGCGGCACGCGGCCAATGAGCTCGACGCCGAGGAACGTCGAGAGCGTGAAGATCACGATCGCGATGATGAGCGCTTCAGTGGTCATGACATCAGCTCCGCACCTGGCCGCCGTGCGCGAGGCACATCGGTCCCGTGATTTCGTCCTCGAGGTTGATGACGAGCTCGCCCTCCTTGGTGATGAGGTGCTGCAGCAGCGTCAGCACGTTCCGGCTGAACATCTGGCTCGCATGCATCGGCATCGTCGCGGGGAGGTTGACCGGCCCGAGGATCGTGACGCCGTTCGCGGTGGTGAACGTCTCCCCGGCCCGGGTGACGGCGCAGTTGCCGCCGGTCTCGGCCGCGAGGTCCACGATCACGGCGCCAGGCTTCATCGACTGGACCATCGCCTCGGTGATCAGGATCGGGGCCCTCTTGCCGGGGATGGCCGCTGTCGAGATGGTGAGGTCCATGTCCTTGATGTGATTGGCCAGCGCCGCCTGCATCTGCGCCTGCTCGTCGGCCGTCTGCTCGCGGGCGTAGCCGCCGGTGCCCTCCGCCGTGACGCCGACCTCGACGAAGGAGGCGCCGAGCGACTGCACCTGCTCCTTGACGGCCGGCCGCACGTCAAACGCCGAGACCACAGCGCCGAGCCGGCGCGAGGTGGCGATGGCCTGGAGTCCCGCCACGCCCGCGCCGATGATGAAGGCCTTCGCCGGCGTCAGCGATCCGGCCGCCGTCGTCATCATCGGCATCAGCCGCGGCATGGCCCCGGCGCCGATGAGAACGGCCTTGTAGCCGGCCACCGTGGCCTGTGACGACAGGATGTCCATCGACTGGGCGCGGGTGATGCGCGGCACCCGTTCGAGGCCGAGCAGGGTGACGTTGCGTGCGGCGATCTGCGGGACGCGTTCGCCGGCGACCGATGCGGGCATCGTGCTGATGAGGACCGCATGCTCCGGGAGGGCGGCGACCTCATCCGCGAGCGGCGGCTGGACCTTGAGGACCAGAGCCGCGCCGGACATCGTGTCGCTGGGCGAACCAGCCAACGAGGCACCGGCGGTTTCGTACTGTGAGTCGGGGAAGCCGGCCTCCGTGCCCGCGCCCCGTTCGATGACGACTTCCGCTCCGGACTTGACGAGACGAGCGACGGACTCGGGGACCAGCGCGACACGTCGCTCGCGCTCGGTCCGTTCCTTCAGGACGGCGATACGCATGCGGCACATTATCTATAAACGTGCCCCGTGTGCCTAATCTGCCCGTGCCAGGGGGCCTTCCGCCCCAACCGCGGGCCGCTCAGGCGAAGCTCACGGCGATCGGCGCTCCGCCACGCACGCCGAATGCGTCGAGCGTGGCCTGCTGGCGATAGCGGAAGATGCGATCGAGCTCCCGGCGCACGAACAGCGCCTCGACGAGCGGCCCCCCGGGGACGAGGTAGTCGACGTGGTCGCGCACCTCGGTGCCGTCCTCCACCTCCCTGAACGTGTGGGTGTGCCGCCACAGCCGATACGGTCCCTTCACCTGTTCATCGACGAAGCGGTAGGGGGGCGCCCAGACAGTGATCTCCGTGCGCCAACGCACCGGGACCGCTCGCAGCCGGATGCTGTAGTCGATGAGCGCGCCCTCCCGCATGCCGATCGGCAGCGGCGTCAGGATGCGGAAGTCCAGCCACGGCGGGGTAATCCGCTGCAGGTTGGCGGCATCGGCGAAGAACGCGAACGTTTCGTCGATCGGGCAGTCGATCAGCAGGGAGGTCTCGAGCCTGGGCACTCCTGCTTGGACGCCGTCGCGCGCCTCGGGTTGCGCGGCTTCGCGAACCTTTCGGGTCTCCGGGGCGTCTACTAGGCCGAGCAGCCCCTCGCCCACCATGAGAACCGCCCTGGTCGTCCTCGGAGACGTCGCCCGCAGCCCCCGGATTGAGCGCCATGTGGCGATGCGGGCGGCACGCGGGGAAGATGTCGATCTCGTGGCGCTCGCGGGCAGCGCCGACGGCCTCGTTCTCGCTGGTACGCCCCGAGTCACGCTCCATACGCTGGCCCACCGCATCCAGGGGGCTGATGGTGGCAGTCGTGGCTGGTTCCTGTGGCTGTCGGCTCTTCACGCTGTGGTGACGGCGTCGCGGCTGCTCCGGCTGCTTCTGCGCCTGCCGAAGCCCGATACCGTGCTCGTACAGACACCGCCGGCCGTGCCTGCCCTGGCGGTGACGTGGTTGGTGGCCCGACTGCGTGGCGCTCGCCTCGTCATCGACTGGCACAATCTCGCGCATACCGTCCTTGCGGTGAAGCTTGGCCCGGACCATCGGGCAGTCGCCTCGGTCCGGCGCGTCGAGCGTCGATGGGGACGACGGGCCGACGCGCACCTCGCGGTCTCCCGCGCGATGGCCGAGTGGCTGTCCCGCGAGTGGGGTATCAACGCCGCGGTCCTTTACGACCGGCCGCCGGAGCCGCCTGCCCGGACGCCCGACGAGCAATGGGACGCACTACAGAGCCGGCTGCAGGCGGAACTTGGTCTCGGCCCGTCGCCGGTGCCGCTGGTGGTGAGCCCGATGAGCTGGTCTGCCGAGGAGGATGTGGATCTCCTGCTCGAGGCCGTGGAGCGGGCCGAGCGCAGGCTTGCCGACCGGGGATACCCGGCGACGCCAGCCGTGGCCGTTCTCGTGACCGGCCAGGGTCCGCTGCGCAAGGCGTTCGAGCAACGTCTGGCGAATCGTCTGCTGGCACGAGTGGTGGTGCGCACGGCGCGGTTCGACGCCGTGGACTTCCCAGTGCTCATGGAGCGCGCCGCTCTTGGGCTCTGCCTGCACCAGTCGTCGTCCGGCCTCGATCTGCCGGCCCACGTGTCCGACTTCCAGGGCGCGGGCGTGCCGGTGGCCGCGCTCGACTATGCCCCCGTGCTCGGCGAGGTGCTGAGAGACGGGGAGGGGGGTCTGCTCTTCCGCGATCCCGGGATGCTCGCGCGGATCCTTGTCGGCGTTGCAACAGGCGAGGGTGAGGAAGCCGTCGTCGTCACCCGTGCCCGCGCCTGGCTCGCGTCGCACCCAGACAGATAGATCTGGCGATCTCGTGATGTGGTGATGTGGTGATCTGATGTTGCGATGTGCGATGTCTCGCGGCTGCGCCTTCATCTATCTTCTGATGTGGGTGCCACCCCTCGCGCCCAGCCGCAAACCGACAGGGACCACTCGCTGGATTCGATCAGCCGTTAGATCCGGCGGAGGCCCCAAGGTCTCCACATCGACCCATCAGATCACCACATCACGAGATCGCCAGATCCATCTAGGCCTCGTGCAGGGCGGTCGCAGGATCAATGCGGGCGGCGCGGCGGGCGGGGACGATTGCGGCGGCGGCGGCGACCACCAGCATCAGCACCAGGACCGCGCCGATCGACACGGGATCGAACGTGCCGACCCCGAACAGCTGCGATTCCAGCAGGCGCCCCGTGGCCAGCGCGCCAGCGGTGCCCAGGGCCAGGCCCACGGCGACCGGCGCCAGGCCGTGGAGCGCGACCTGCCGCACCACCGTTGTCGCCGGCGCGCCGAGCGCCATGCGCACGCCGATCTCCCGCGTGCGCTGGGCGACGAGCCACGCCATCACGCTGTAGATGCCGAGCGCCGCCAACACGAGCCCCGTGACGCCGAGCAGCGTCATCAGCGTCGTGTTGAAGCGCGCCTGCGCCGTCACGGCGCGCCGCCCCTCGTCCACCGTCGTGATGTTGTAGACCGGCAGTGCCGGGTCGATCTCGCGGAGCGCGGCCCGCAGCGTGCCGGCCAGCGCCGCCGGGTCGCCGGTTTCCGGGCGCGCCAGCACCGTCAGCGTGTTCTGCATCCACGCCCACGCGACGTCGGGCACCTGCGCGAGCGGGAGGTAGAACTCGGGGCGCACCTCCATCGCCGGGCCGCGCGACCGGACATCGGCAACGACGCCGATGACGGTCTTCCACATCGGGTCGTCCGGACTCCCCTCGCAGCACGTGATCCGCTTGCCGATCGGATTCTCGTTCCCGAACGCCTCGCGCGCGAGCGTCTCGTTGACGATCATCAC
>CAZNOC010000107.1:0-13772 GCA_964574545.1 uncultured Bifidobacteriaceae bacterium
CTACTACCCACTACCTACTACCCACTACCCACGACCCACGACCGCCCCCACTCCCCGAATATACTGCCCCCATGCCCCAGCGCTTCCGCCTTCTGACAGAGGACCAGGTCCACGCGCTGCTGCCGATGGGCGATCTCGTGACCGCCATGGAGTCGGCACTGGTGCGGTTCTCGACGGGCGAGGTGCTGCAGCCCGTGCGCACGGTGCTGCAGGTCGGCCCATCCCGGGCCTTCTTCGGTCTGATGCCGGCCTACATCGAGCAGCCGGCGCGCATGGGCGCGAAGATCGTCACCGTCTACAACGAGAACCACGCCAAAGGCCTGCCCTCGCATCTGGCGACGATCCTCCTGCTGGATCCCGGGACCGGAGCGCTGCTGGCGCTGATGGACGGCCGATACATCACCGAGGCGAGAACGGCGGCGGTCTCGGCGGTCTCGGCGCGACACCTCGCGCGCGCGGAGGCCTCGACGCTGGCGATCATCGGCACCGGCGTGCAGGCGAGAAGTCACCTCGAGGCGTTCGCGGAGGTGCGCGCGCTGAAGGATGTGCGGGTGTGGAGCCCCCAGGCCCGCAGCCGCGATCGGTTCGTCGAGGACATGCGCGGCCAGGTACCCGTGCCAGTCGTGGCCGCTTCGTCGGCCGAGACGGCGGTGCGAGGCGCGGACCTCATCGTCCTGGCCACCTCGTCGCCGGCGCCGGTCATCGAGGACGCGTGGGTCGGGCCGGGCGCGCACGTCGTGTCGGTCGGCGCGTGCCGGCCCGACCAGCGCGAGATGCCGCCGGAGCTGGTCGCTCGGGCAAGGGTCTTCGTGGACTCGCGCGACGCCGCGCTCGTCGAGTCCGGCGACATCGTGATGGGCGTGGCCGAGGGCCGGTTCGACACCGGCCACCTGTGCGGCGAGCTGGGCGAGGCCGTCCTCGGACGGATTAAGGGACGCGAGACCGACACCGAGGTCACCGTCTTCAAGTCGCTCGGCATGGCGGTGGAGGACGTGGTGGCGGCCGACCTCGTCTACCGTCGCGCCG
Organism: uncultured Bifidobacteriaceae bacterium; assembly: GCA_964574545.1. Lineage (GTDB taxonomy): Bacteria > Acidobacteriota > Vicinamibacteria > Vicinamibacterales > UBA2999 > JAUXWO01. The sequence continues at coordinate 1,027 of CAZNOC010000107.1, forward strand.
TGGAGACCGGCGCCGGCACGGAACTGACCCTGTAGGACGTGGCCCGCTCGCGGGTCGCGACACGGCGACAGCGAACCGCTGGTCCCCTGGAGGCGTAATAGGTTGCGTAGATCCCGGCGCGCGGCGCCCGGATCACGGAGATCCCGCAATGTCGAAGAAACGCTCGTGGCTCCCGATCCTGGCCGGCGTCGCCGTGCTGTTCATCTTCATCGTCGTGGCCGGCCTGTTCGTGCTGGCCAGCGTCGTGCGTGACCGGGTGAACATCGATCGCACGCAAACGGCAGAGACGGCGGCGGACGAGTTCGACCGCGTGCGGCAGCGCTTTCCCGATGCGACGCCGATGCTCACGTTCGACGGCGAGACGCCGCGCCTCTCGGAGGAAGCGAAGTCGCGTGCGTCGACGGAATCGCTGGACTCAGTGCACATCCTCGCGTGGGACCCGCGCGACAACGAACTCGCCCGCTTCAGCGTGCCGTTCTGGCTGCTCCGGTTCCAGTCGAACCCGTTCCGCATCGGTGACATGGTGTCGGGCTTCGACGATCGCGGCGTGAGCCTGACCGTTGCGGACATCGAGCGCTACGGCCCAGGCCTCCTCCTCGACTACGCCGATGGTCGTGGCGCCCGTGTCCTCGTCTGGACACAGTAGGACAGTCCTTCCGCCCTGATCTGGGCGTGCCCCACGCCCGCGCCCTGTCTCCAGAGGGTGAACAGGGGCAGGGGCCCTTCGCTCGAATGGCAAAGGAGTTGCAATCGCACAGGTATCAGGTTGCCAGCCTGCCACCAGGAGGACTCCGATGCCACATGTGCACTGGGCCCGGTGGACCGCACTCGCGTGTGCCATCACTCTCTCGGCCGGTTGCGCCGCCACCGTCGGCGCGCAGGGTCGCTGGGGCGGTGGGGGCGGCTGGGGGCCGCCGTCGCAAAGCCGTCAGATCGATCCCGCGTTCGCGCGGGGCTACGACGAGGGCTACTACCGCGGCCGCGCGGATGCGCAGAGCCGCCACCGGTACGACGCGCGGAAGCACCGCGCATACCGTCAGGCCGACAGCGGCTACCACCGGCGCTACGGTCCACGCGACGCCTACAGACAGCTCTACCGCCGAGGCTTCACGTCCGGCTACGAGGAAGGCTACCGGGACGCGACGCGCGGACGACGGGGTCGATGGTAAGGGCGGATTGAGCGTCGGAGGGCAACCTTCGCGAGGGTCATGAACGAAGGTTGGTACCGGTACGGGGATTCGAACCCCGGTTCCGTGGCTGAGAACCACGTGTCCTAACCCCTAGACGATACCGGCAGGACATTCAGGAACCTCTAACGTTATCAAGCCGTCCGAGGCCTGTCAACGGCGGCCGCCACCACTGACCGGGTGGCGCGCCCGCCAACCCGGTATGATCGCGGGATGAGATCTCTGATGCGCGGCTTCGTCCTGCTCCTCGTCCTTGGCGGCCTCGGGGCGGGCGTGGCGTACGCCATCGCCGGACGCCAGCCGGGACCCGAACTCGAGATCCGGAGCCCGGAACGGGTCATCGGCCAGCGAGGGTCGCTCGAGCTGCTGGTCGGCGCACCCGGCGGACAGCTCTCGCGGCTCGACGTGACGCTCGAGCAGGACGGCCGGTCCCTTCCGGTCTTCACGCTCGAGCAGGCCGCCGACGGCGCCGGCGAGGTGCGGCAGGAATCGACTGACCAGATGTGGATCATCCGGCCGGTCGGAAAGCAGGCCCAGCCGGACCTGGTCGCGGGCCAGGCGCAGCTCGTGGTGACGGCGTCCAGGCCCGTGTTTTTCGGCCTGCGCGAGGCCACTTCGACCGCCACGCGCGACCTCGAGGTGCGGCTCGATCCCCCGCGCCTCGGCGTCGTCTCGCTCCACCACTTCGTCAATCACGGCGGCGCCGAGTTCGTGGTCTACCGCGCGACGCCGGAAGGCGTGGCCACCAGCGTCCGGGTGGGCGAAGCGGCGTACCCCGGCTTCCCCGGCAGTGCCGTGGGGCTTGCCGATCCGGCCCTGCAGGTGGCGTTCTTCGCCCTGCGCCACGACCAGGACCTCAACGCCCCCATCACCATCGTCGCCCGCGACGAGGCCGGCAACGAGGCCAGCACGCCGCTCGATCACCGTCCGTTCGCGAAGCCGTTCGCGCGCTCACGCATCCAGGTGGATCAGCGATTCATCGACCGGGTGGTGCCCGCGATTGCGGCCAACACCGCCGACCTCGATGTGGATGCGACGACACCGGAGGGGCTGCTGGACGGTTTCCTGCGCATCAACAACGATCTGCGGCGGCGCAACAACGAGACCATCGCCGCGATGGCCGCGAGAACCCGGCCCGAGATGCTGTGGCAGGATGCTTTCTCGCAACTGAGCAACACGCAGGTCGAGTCGAGATTCGCCGATCACCGCACGTACTTCTACGAAGGCCGCGAGATCGATCAACAGATCCACCTCGGGTTCGATCTGGCGTCCGTCCAGCAGGCGCCGGTCGTCGCGGCGAACCGCGGCGTCGTGCTGTTCGCCGACTACCTCGGCATCTACGGCAACACCGTGGTCCTCGATCACGGACTGGGGATCCAGTCGCTCTACTCGCACCTCTCGACCATCAGCGTCCGCGTGGGCGACACCATCGACAAGGGCGCGGAGATGGGCCGGACGGGCGTCACCGGGCTCGCGGGCGGCGACCATCTCCACTTCACGATGCTCGTGGGAGGCGACGCCGTGAATCCCGTAGAGTGGTGGGACCCCAAGTGGATGGAAGATCGCGTGTTCCGCAAGATCCGCGAGGCGGGTGGCACCGCCGGCGGCGCGCGGTGAGATAATCGTGTGATGCGCGCGCGTCAGGTTCCCCCCGCACGTTCTCGCCGTCCGTGGCGTGCCGCGCTCGCCGTGGTGGCCACGATCCTCGCCACGGCCTGTGGCGGCCAGGCGCCGGCAACGCCGGAGCGGTCGGCGGCGGGTCCGGTCGTCGATCCGGAAATTGCCGCGTCGGTGCACGGCCGCGTCCTGCTCGAGGGCACGCCGCCGCCCGCCGCGACGCTTCGGCTTGATGGCGATCCGAAGTGCGTGGAACTGCTGGCCGGTGAGCCGCAGATGAGCCAGACCCACGTGGTGGGCGACAACGGCGCGCTTGCCAACGCGTTTGTCTACGTCCGCGAGGGCGACGCGCTCGGCCGCTACGCGTTCCCCATCCCGAGCGAACCAGTGGTGCTCGACCAGCAGCGGTGCTGGTATGTGCCGCGCGTCATCGGGGTACGCGTCGGCCAACCTCTCGAAGTGCGCAACAGCGACGCGCTCCTGCACAACGTGCGGGCCTCCGCGGAGATTAACCAGGGCTTCAACATCGGCCAGCCGGTCGAGGGCATGCGCAATCTCCACACGTTCACGACACGCGAAGTCATGGTGCCGTTCCGCTGCGACGTGCACGCGTGGATGAACGCGTGGGTCGGCGTCCTCGAGCATCCGTTCTACGCGGTGACGCCCGAGGACGGCGCGTTCTCGCTCGACGGGTTGCCCCCGGGCACCTACACCATCGACGCGTGGCACGAGGCGCTCGGCACAACCAGCCAGACGGTGACGCTCGGCGACGGCGCCCGTCAGGAGCTGACGTTCACCTTCCGACTGCCCTGAAGGCACGCGTGTGAAGTCCACCTCCGTGACGCCCTCCGACGCGCTGCCCCTGGCCGAGGGCACGGTCACGGATGCGCAGCGCCGCACGGCCGACTTCGTCACGCTGACCAAACCGCGCCTGAACTTCCTGGTGGTGGCCACGGCGCTCGCCGGCTACGCGCTCGGTGCGGAACGTGGCGCCCCCATCGCCACGCTGCTGCACACGGTCGTCGGCACAGCGCTCGTCGCCGGCGGCGCCTCGGCGCTCAACCAGCTCTGGGAGAAGGACACCGACCGCCTGATGCGGCGCACGCGGCTTCGGCCGCTGCCCGACCTGCGCGTGCGGCCGGTTCACGCGCTGTGGTTCGGCGTGGGGCTGTCGCTCGTCGGGCTCGTGCAGCTCTGGCTGGGCGCGAACCTGCTGGCCGCCCTCGTGGCGCTGGCCACGCTCGTCAGCTACGTGCTGTTCTACACCCCGCTCAAGCTGCGCACCTCGCTCTCGACGATCGTCGGCGCCGTGCCTGGCGCCCTCCCCGCGTCCATCGGCTGGGTCGCGGCCACCAACCGGTTCTCGATCGAAGCCTGGGTGCTCTTCGCGATCGTGTTCATGTGGCAGATGCCGCACTTCCTCGCCATCGGCTGGATGTACCGCGACGACTACGCCGAGGCCGGCATCCCCCTGCTCCCGGTGATCCAGCCCGACGGCCGCAGCACGGGCCGGCAGGCGGTGCTGTACGCCGGCGCCATGATCCCGGTGACGATGCTCCCCTCGTTCGTGGGGCTGGCCAGCCCGTACTACATGATCGGCGCGCTGGTGCTGGGCCTCGTGGTGCTGGTGCTCAGCCTCGAGTTCGCCGCCACGCGCACGCTCGCGACAGCCCGCCGGCTGTTCCTCGGCACGATCATCTACCTGCCGCTCCTCTGGGGCCTGCTCCTGGCCGACCACTTCCTCCGATGAACGGCGTACTCCGACGCGCATGCGCGAGGCGCCGCCGATGAGCACGGCCCTCGAGATCTCGGATCTGCGCCACACGTACGGCGATCGCGAGTCCCTGCGCGGGCTGAGCTTCAGCGTGGCTGCCGGAGACGTCTTTGCCCTGCTCGGACCGAACGGCGGCGGCAAGTCCACCCTCTTCAGCATCATCTGCACGCTCCTGCGGCCGACGTCCGGCACCGTGGAGGTGTTCGGCGTGGACGCCGTCCGCCACCCGGCAGGCGCGCGCCGCCATCTGGGCGTGGTCTTCCAGCATCCCGCGGTGGATCCCTGGCTGACCGTCGTCGAGAACCTGCGCACGCACGCGCAGCTGTACGGGCTGCGGGGCGCGGCCCTGCCGCGGGTGATCGAGCGCGCGCTCGAGCGCTTCGGCCTCACGCCACGTGCCGACGATCGCGTGGGCACGCTCTCTGGCGGGCTTCGACGCCGCGTGGAGCTGGCGAAGGCGCTCCTCACCGAACCCCCGCTCGTCATCCTCGACGAGCCCAGCGCGGGCCTCGACCCGGCTGCCCGCCGCGATCTGCTGCTGGAGCTCGCCCGGCTTCGAGACGATGCGGGGACCACGATCGTGCTGACGACCCACCTGATGGACGAAGCGGCGGTGTGCGACCGGGTGGGCATCCTGCACGAAGGGCGGCTCGTCGCCATCGGCGGCCCCAAGGCGCTTACCGAGGCCATTGGCGGCGACGTGCTGACGATCGAGTGTCGTGACCCCGCGTCACTGGCCGACGGACTTCGCCAGCGCTTCGGGGTGGACGCCCAGCAGGTGGACGGCCGCCTGCGTGTGGAGCGGCCGCGCGCCCACGAGTTCGTGCCCATCGTCGTCGAGGCGTTCCCCGGCGAGATCCAGACGATCGCCGTCGGGCGGCCGACGCTGGATGACGTGTTCGTGCACCACACGGGCGCCTCCCTCGGAGAGCGGTGACGATGGGCCTGGCGATTGCCGCGCTGTGGCGGCGGGACATGACGCGGTTCCTCCGGCAGCGCAGCCGCGTCGTCGGTTCGCTGGCAACACCCGTGCTCTTCTGGGTGCTGCTCGGGTCGGGACTCGGCCGGTCGTTTCAAGCCGGTCCTGCCGAGGCCCCGGTCGGGTACCTCGAGTATTTCCTGCCAGGCACGCTCGCGCTGATCGTCCTGTTCACGGCGATCTTCTCGACGATTTCGGTCATCGAGGATCGGCAGGAGGGCTTCCTGCAGGGCGTGCTGGTGGCGCCGGTCCCCCGCGCCGCCATCGTCCTGGGCAAGGTGGGCGCGAGCACGACGCTCGCGCTGCTGCACGCCGCGGTGTTCCTCGCCGTCGCCCTCATCGCCGGCGAGCGCGTGGCGTGGCTGCACCTGCCGGGAGCGTTCGCGGTCCTCGCGGTGATCGGTCTTGGGCTGAGCGCGCTCGGCCTCGTGATCGCGTGGCCGCTCGCGTCCACCCAGGGCTTCCATGCCATCATGAACCTGCTGCTGGTGCCCATGTGGCTGCTGTCGGGGGCCGTGTTCCCCGCCGAGGGCGCGGCCGGCTGGATGCGGACGGTGATGGCCGCAAACCCGCTGACGTACGGCATGACGGCTCTCCGCGCGGCGCTCGAGGGGCAACTGACCGCCGCCGCGCCGGCGCTCGGAATCATGGCCGCATTCGGAGCCACGGCGCTCATCGTCGCCACCGTGCTCATGAGTGTGCCCAGGAGAGGGTAGTAGGGCCACCCACGACCCACTACCCACCACCCACTACCCACTACCCACTACCCATGACGATTGCCGACCTGCCGACCCTGAACGCCACGCTCAACGCTGTCGCCACGTTGTTCCTGATCGCGGGCTACGTGTTCATCAAGCGCGGGGATCGGACGCGCCACCGCGCGTCGATGATCGGCGCGCTGATCATGTCGGCGGCGTTCCTGACGTCGTATCTCGTCTACCACTACCACGCCGGATCGGTGCCGTACGAGGGGCAGGGGCCCATTCGTGTCGTCTACTTCGTGATCCTGATCACGCACATCATCCTGGCGGCCGCGATCCTGCCGCTCGTGCTGGTGACGGTGCGCTACGCGATCCTGGAGCGCTTCGACCACCACCGCCGCCTGGCACGATGGACATGGCCGATCTGGATGTACGTCTCGGTGACGGGGGTGGTCATCTATCTGATGCTGTACCAGATGTGACAAACACGAAGATCACGAAGGCCGCGAAGACGACACGAAGCACGTACTCTTCTCAGTTCAAGAACGACCGTGTCTCGCTGCGCTTCGGCATAGCCACTCAAGCGTTTGCCTGCCTCTGGGAATGAAATGAAGTTACTCGTGCGTCTTCGTGGCCTTGGTGATCTTCGTGTTTGTACGTGGATCCCCGGCGAGCGGGACGCTCACAGAATGAAAGAATTACTCGTGCGTCTTCGTGACCTTGGTGATCTTCGTGTTTGTACGCTGATCCCCCGGCTACCGATACAGCAGGTACGGCGCGCGCAGGAGGCGCCAGCGGGACTCCGCGGCGGTCCACGAGATGGCGACTTCCGCTGGATCCTCGCCGGCGCGCACGCGCTCGAGGCTCGCGCGTGAGCCGAGCAGGCGGTCCGTGTTCTCCATCTCGTACTGGTCGCCGTGCAGCGCCCACAGCGCCGCGGCCACTTCCAGGCCCATGCGCACGGGCTGGAGCGCGTCCCGCGCCGTGACCACCATGAACACCCCTTCGCAGCGCTCGCCCGCGTACTTGCTCGACACGGGCGTGAACGCCACCGGATAGAAGCGCACGCCGGGAATCCTGCGCGCGTTCAGGTGCGCGGCCAGACGCGTTCCGTCCACCCACGGCGCGCCGATCTGTTCGAACGGCTGGTCCGTACCCCGTCCCACCGAGATGTTCGACCACTCCAGCGCCCCGATGCCGGGATAGAGCGTCGCCTGTGTCAGGTTGCGCATGTTGGGCGATGGGTTCACCCACCGGAGTCCGGTTTCGTCGAACCACAGGTCGCGCCGCCAGCCTTCGGCCGCGATGACGGTCAGATCCGCCCCAACCTTGCGCTCCGCGTTGAAAAGCCGGGCGAGTTCGCCGAGTGTCATCCCGTGCCGAACCGGCATCGTGTCCAGGTAGCCGATGAACGACGGGTCCGCTCCGGTGGCCAGCGGCCCCTCGATGCGCCAGCCGCCGATCGGGTTCGGGCGATCGAGGACGACTACCCCGACCTCCCGCGTCGCCGCTTCCTCCAGCACGTAGAAGAGCGTCGTGGCATAGGTGTAGAAGCGCGCGCCAACATCCTGAAGATCCACCGCAATGACATCGAGACCCTCCAGCATCGCGGCGGTAGGCCGCCGCGTCTCGCCGTAGAGCGAATGGATGGGCAGCCCCGTCCGCTCGTCGCGCGACGAGGGCACGTCCTCGTCGAGCACGCCTCGAATTCCGTGCTCGGGGCTGAAGAGCGCCACGAGCTGCACGCCGGGAGCCCCGTGCAGCCGGTCGATCGTCGTCGTGCCGTCGCGGGCCAGGCCCGTGTGGTTCGTGACGAGCCCGACGCGCTTGCCGGCGAGCGGGGCGTACGCCTGCGCGGCGAGGACGTCGATGCCGGGTCGCACCGCTTCCTGCGGCGGCGCCGGCACTGGACGCAGGGGGTCGGCGGTGGCGCCGAAGTCGGTGCCCGTGTTGCGCGGCCACGCGCCGCGCAGCACCGCCTCGGCCCCGTCGCCATCCACGATCGCGGCGGCCGCGGCCGTAGCGACACGGGCGCGGAGCGCCACCACGTCGCCCTTCCCGTCGGCGTGGAGCCGGCTCGACATGAAGACAACGAACACGCCGCTGTGTGGATCGATCCAGAGCGAGGGCCCGGTGAATCCGGTGTGGCCGTACGACCCGATCGGAAACAGCTCGCCTCGATTCGACGAGAAGCTGGTGTCGATGTCCCAGCCGAGACCCCGCACCGCGGCCATCGCCGGCGGCGTGGCCGGGCTCGTCATCTTCGCCACGGAGAGTGGCGAGAGCACACGGACGCCGTCGAGGGCGCCACCGCCGAGCAGCATGCGAGCGAACCTCGCCAGGTCGTGCGCCGTCCCGAAGAGGCCCGCATGACCCGCGACGCCGCCCATCCGCCGCGTGGTCGGATCGTGGACCACCCCTCGCAGCGGCGGCGCATCCTTCGTCCGGCACGGCCACTCGTCCATGAACGCGCACCGCTCCGTGGGCGCGACCCGGCCGTGCAGCGAGTCCGGCGGAAGGAACAGGGTGTCGCGCATGCCGAGCGGCTCGAACACATGCCGCCGGACATACTGTTCGAGCGGTTCCCCCGACACGCGCTCGACGATGGCGCCGAGGACGAAGAAGCCGATGTCGCTGTAGATGAACCGCTCGCCTGGCGGCGCAACGGGCACCTCGGCCCGGGCCAGCTCGAGGGCGGTCTCGGCGCCCTCCCAGGGCTCGGCCAGGTCCACGTCGGGCCGCAAGCCTGCCACGTGGGTCAGCAGGTGCCGGATGGTGATGTCACCCTTGCCGTGCCGTTCGAATCCCGTCACATGAGCCGACACCCGGTCGGTGAGCCGGATCCGGCCTTGTTCGACGAGCTGCATGACAGCCGTCGTCGTGGCCACGACCTTGGTCAAGGAGGCCAGATCGAACATCGTGTCTGGTGTCATCGCCTCGATGGCCGGCTCGACCGCACGCCGGCCAACCACTCGCTCGTACACCACCCTGTCGCGCTGGCCGACGAGGACGACGGCGCCGGGGAGCAGGCGGGCGGCCATGGCCTCCTCGACCAGGGTGTCGATCCTGGTCAACCGGGCGGGGTCGAGGCGGAGGGGGCCGTCGGTCTGGGCGGTCGCGGACAGGCCCGTCAGGAACACGGCCAGAGCGGTTGCCGCAAGCGTCTTAACGAGCATCGGGACCCTTCCTTGGCGGCAGAATGGACGAGCTTGGCTGCAACATTCAAGCTAACATATGCTTGTAGGGTTTCAGTGGATCTCAGGGGGAGTCGAGTAATGCGTGAACGTCACAAGATGCTGATGGCAGCGGTCCTGCTCGTGCTGATGAGCGCCCTTCCCGCTGTGGCGCAGACCGGCCGCATCGGTGGCCTGGTGAAGGATGACAAGGGGCAGCCCGTGAAGGGCGCCACCGTGACCGCCGAGAACCCGGGGGCCTCGCCGCCCTCGTTCACGGCCACCACGGACGACCGAGGCCGCTTCTCGATCATCGGCCTGCGCTCGGGCAACTGGCGGATCACCGCCACCGCGCCTGGCTTCCAGCCGTCGTCAGGTCAGCTCAACGTGCGCACCATCGGCGCGCCGAACCCGCCGCTCGAGTTCACGCTCGCCCCCGGTGCGCCGGAGGTGCCCGGCATGGGCGGGGCGCTCGCCGGTGTCAACACGAAGGAACTGCAGGCCGAGTTGCAGGCCGCCGAGGACCTGATGACCGCGGCCAACTACGACGGTGCGATCGCCGCGTATCAGGCGATCCTCGACAAGACCCCCGCGCTCACGATGATCAACATGCAGATCGGCCGGGCGCACCGCATGAAGAAGGACTACGACGCGGCGCTCGCGTCCTACAACGCCATCCTCGCCGCCGAGCCGACCAACGAGCGCGCCAAGATCGAGGTCGGCATGACCAACCTCGAGAAGGGCGATCTCGACGCGGCGGAGGCAGCGCTCACCGAGGCGGCCCAGGGCATGGGTGCCAGCCGCGAAGTCTTCTACAACCTCGGCGAGGTGAAGTTCGCCAAGGGCGACACCGACGACGCGATGAAGTACTACCAGCGCGCGATCGACACCGACCCGAACTGGGCGAAGCCGGTTTTCAAGATGGGCCTCGGCAGGCTGCAGAAGGCCGACACGGCGGGCGCCATCGAGATGATGGAGAAGGTGATCGCGGTCGAGCCGAACTCGGAAGAGGCCGGCATGGCGAAGGCGCTGATCGAGCAGCTCAAGAAGGGCTGAAAAAGAAAAGGGGGGCTTGCGCCCCCCTGCCGACGACCGCGCCAGACATGCGGCGGGATCCTCCAATCCCGCCGCTCCGGCGCAGCGCAGGAGCCAGTAGCCTAGTCAGCCTGGCTCACGAGTCGAGGCCGTCTTGCGACGGGCCAATCAAACGGTCGCGTCCGGCGAAACGGCTGCGGGACAGGACCGGCCGTGGAGCACCCGTCAGGCGCCTCCGAAGAGCGATGGGCCGCAGGTCTCAAGTGAGTCCCGCCGACCGCGTTGCCCCTGCCACTATCCCGCGCAACGAATCACGAACATCGACAGACACAAGAGGCGGTCGGGGTAACTCCAACTGGTGGCCGAACCAGATGAGCTGTGGGGACCCAGCCGCTCCGTGAGTGCTGTCTGCGAACAGAGCAAGCGACGTGCCGTGAGATGCGCCGCCTCCCGATCGGAAAAACCCCAATAAATTCACCAGAGCGATCGTTCTGTTTCGATCGTCCATCGCGACCGATCCAAGGTCTTGGAACGGGGTGATTCAGGAGGCTGGATCGACGCCCTGCTTCGCCGACCAGGGCAGCGTCGGGAGACCCGTCGTACCGGTTCCGAAGCGCCAGGGCGCGCCGTGGCGCCCAAGGTGCCACGGCTGCCGCGTGGCGAACCTGCTAAGATTCGCGGCATGATGACGCGACGCTACTCCACTGCACTGACCGCTCTCGTGGTTGCCATGACGTTCGCCGCTGCGCCTCTGGCCTCGGGGGAGCAGGCGGCCCAGCCTCCATCAGGGTCGCTGCCCTCGATCGAGGAGAAGACAAAAGGATTCGCCAAGCAGGACGGCTTCTTCCCGCTGTATTGGGACGAAGCCACGGGTACGCTCTGGCTCGAGATTCCCAGCCTCGGCACCGAAGTGATCTACGTCTCTGCGCTCGCCGCGGGCCTCGGGTCGAATGACATCGGGCTCGACCGCGGCCGCCTCGGCGGCACGCGCATCGTACGCTTCGACCGCATCGGCACCAAGGTCCTCATGGTGCAGCCGAACTACGACTATCGGGCGAACACCGACAACCCCGACGAAGTCAGGGCCGTGCGCGACGCGTTCGCCAGTTCGACGCTCTGGGGCTTCACGGCCGCCGCGCAGACCGGCTCACGTGTGCTGGTTGATCTCTCCGACTTCCTCCTCCGCGACACCTACAACGTCGTCAACACACTGCGCCCCGCGACCTACCGGCTGGACCGGACGCGCAGCGCCGTGTTCATGGAGCGCTCGCGGGCCTTCCCGCGAAACACGACGATGGAGGCGACGGTGACGTTCGTGGCGGACGCGCCAGGGCAGAGCCCTGGGCTGGCGGGCGGGCGCATCGGCGACGTCGCGGCGTCGGCGGAAGCGGTGACGCTCCGCCTGCATCACCAGTTCGTCCAGTTGCCGGACGATGGCTACGTGACGCGGGACTTCGATCCGCGAGGAGGCTACGGCGCGCGGACGTATGCCGACTACGCGGCGCCGCTCGGCGAGTCGATGCAGCAGCGGCATATCCGCCGGCACCGGCTCAAGAAGAAGGACCCGAACGCCGCGGTGAGCGAACCGGTGGCGCCGATCATCTACTACCTGGATCGCGGGACTCCTGAGCCCGTGCGCACGGCGCTTCTGGAAGGGGGGCGCTGGTGGGATCAGGCGTTCGACGCGGCGGGCTACAAGGGGGCGTTCCGCGTCGAGATGATGCCGGAAGGCGCCGACATGCTGGACGTCCGCTACAACGTCATCCAGTGGGTCCACCGGTCCACGCGAGGCTGGAGCTACGGCGCGTCGGTGAGCGACCCGCGCACCGGGGAGATCATCAAGGGCCACGTCACCCTGGGGTCACTGCGCGTGCGCCAGGACTACCTGATTGCCGAGGGCCTTCTCTCGCCGTACGAAACCGGGACCGAGGCGCCGACCGAAATGCGGGAGATGGCCCTTGCCAGGCTCCGCCAGCTCTCGGCGCACGAGATCGGCCACACCATCGGCATCTCGCACAACTACTACAACTCGACCGCGGGCCGGATCTCGGTCATGGACTACCCGCACCCGCTCTCGACCCTGCGGCCCGACGGCACGATCGATCTGTCGGACGCGTACACCAACGAGATCGGCGAGTGGGACAAGGTGGCCGTCAACTGGGGATACCGCGAGTTCCCCGCCGGCACCGACGAGCGGGCCGGACTCGAGGCGATCCTGGCCGACGCGTGGAAGAAGGACCTGCGGTTTCTGAGCAACCAGGATATCGACTTTACGCCTCG
>CAZNOC010000108.1:0-13675 GCA_964574545.1 uncultured Bifidobacteriaceae bacterium
CCCACCACCCACCACCCACGACCCACTACCCACTACCCACTACCCACCACCCACTACCCACCACCCCCGACGACGACGCCCCGCCCACTATACGTGCACAATGGAGGGTGTGGCGGCTGCTGGATGGCGGACGATCGACCTGGATCGGGGAGATGCGGGTGTGCGGCTCGACCGCGTGCTGCTGCGGCATCTGCGTGGCGTCCCCGGCCTCTCTCGCACGAGGGTCCAGCGCTGGATCGAAGCGGGCGAGGTGATCATCAACGGCCGGCCGGCCCCACGAGCCGCATGGCGCGTCGCACCGGGCGACGACCTCCGTGTCCGGCTGGCGCCGGCGCGCGAACGCCAGCGCCCCAGGGCCGAGGCGCTGCCGCTGGACGTGTTGTACGAAGATGACGATCTGCTTGTCGTCAACAAGGCGCCGGGCCAGGTCGTGCACCCTTCCTACAAGAACGCCTCGGGCACGCTGATGAACGCGCTGCTTGCACACACGCTGACTCCCGCCCTTGTCAACCGTCTGGACAAGCAGACGTCCGGCCTCGTGCTGGTAGCGAAGCATCGCGTCGCACAGGCGGCGATTCAACGCGCCATGGAGCACCACCGCGTGGACAAGGAGTACCTTGCCGTAGTGCTCGGCCACCCGTCCCCCGCGCGGGGAACGATCGACCTCGCGCTCGACCGCGACCCCTGGGACCGGAGGCGCGTGACGGTGAGGGACCGTGGCGGTGTGCCGAGTGTCACCCGGTACGCGCGGATGGGCGTGCGCAAGGCCGCCGCCGCGGTTGACTCGCCACTCAGCCTCCTCCGTTGCCAGTTGATCACCGGCCGCATGCACCAGATCCGGGTGCACCTGTCAGCGAAGGGGTGGCCTCTCGTAGGCGACCCGGTGTACGGCCCTCGCAGGATGCCGTCGTTTGACGACGAGAGGCTGGAGGCGACCGTGCGGGGGTTCCCTCGCCAGGCGCTGCACGCATGGCGGCTGGGGCTGGTCCACCCTTCCTCCGGACACCGGATCGAGATAGAGGCGCCCATCCCCGCCGACATGGGAGGCCTGCTGGACGCCGCTGGACTGACGGGGAGGCTTGGGCAGTACGAAGTTCAAGGTTCAAAGTTCGAAGTTCAAAGTTGAGGAGATAAGGGCAAAAAGGGAGTAACCTTCATGCCTCTTGGTGCGAAGGGGAGGTCCTCGTGACCCCTGGCTTTGGACCCTGGACATTGACCCCTGCAAGGAGCGCGGAATGACCATCACGGAACGTCAGGTGGGATCGGTGACCGTCCTGGATCTCGGCGGCAAGCTCACGAGCGACTCGAGCGGCCGGCTGAAGGACAAGGTGGCCAGCCTGCTTTTCCAGGATCAGAAGCAGATCCTGATGAACCTCGCCGAACTGACCTACATGGACAGCGCCGGCCTCGGGGAGATGGTCGCGTCGCACTCGACCGCGTCCCGCCAGGGCGGCCGGGTCAAGCTGACCAACGTCGGCAAGCGCATCGAAGACCTGCTCGTCCTGACACGGCTTCTGACGGTGTTCGACGTGCACGACACCGAGGAAGAGGCGCTCCGCAGCTTCGGCGCGTAGCCCGCTTCCCGAGCGCACGTCCCGCAGCTCCCCGCGATGAGCAACGCGCCCCCCCGGGTGCTCGGCTTCTGGTCGGCGGTGTCGATCGTCATGGGGAACATGATCGGCTCCGGCGTCTTCCTGCTGCCGGCGTCCCTGGCTGCCTACCAGGGACTCAGCCTCGCCGGCTGGCTGCTGTCCGCCGGGGGCGCGGTGATGCTGGCACTCGTGTTCGCACGGCTGGCGCGGCAGATGCCCGCTGCCGGTGGACCCTACGCTTACACGCGCATGGCGTTCGGCGAAGTACCCGGGTTCCTCGTGGCCTGGGGATACTGGCTCTCGGTAGTGGGCACGCTGGCCGCCCTCGCGGTTGCCGGTGTTGGCTATCTCGATCCGTTTCTTCCTCGTCTCGTCCGCGCGCCAGCCTCGGCCGCGACGCTGGCGATTGCCCTGGTCTGGCTGTTCATCGCGATCAACGCGGCTGGAGTCGCCGCAGCCGGTCGAGTGCAGATCGTGACGACAGTCCTCAAGATCATGCCTCTCGCCATCGTCGGCATCGGAGGCCTGTTCCATTTCCAGCCTGAGGCGTTTGCGCTGCCGTCGTCGAACGGAACACCGCTCGCCGGACAGCTCGTCGCCGTCGTCACGCTGACGCTCTGGGCGTTTCTCGGGCTCGAGTGCGGCACGATCCCCGCTGACAGCGTGCGGGATCCGGCGCGGACCATTCCGCGGGCCACGATCGTCGGCACCGTGCTCGCGGCGGCCGTCTACATCGTGTCCACGGTCGGGGTCATGAGCCTGGTCCCGACCGGCGTGCTGGCCGCATCCACGGCGCCGTTCGCGGAAGGCGCCACCCGGCTACTGGGCGCGGGCGCCGGGCAGATGGTCGCGCTCGGCGCGGCCATCTCCTGCTTCGGCGCGTTGAACGGCTGGGTGCTGGTCTCGGGCCAGCTGCCGCGAGCCGTCGCGGCGGACGGGCTGTTCCCATCGGTCTTCGGTCGCCTCTCCTCGCGCGGGACGCCGGTGCGGGGGATGGTGGTCGGCGGCGTACTGGCGACAACCCTCATCCTGATGAACTACTCACGCGGCCTGGTTGAGCTCTTCACGTTCATCATCCTGCTCGCCACGCTCAGCACGCTCATTCCGTACGTGTTCTGCTCCCTCGCCGTGTGGCTGATGCCGGGCCACCCAAGGCCCACGGGCGGCGCGGCCGTCGTCAGCGTGCTGGCGTTCGTGTTCGCGATGTTTGCGATCGGCGGCGCAGGCGCCGACACGGTGTTCTACGGATTCCTGGCGCTGCTGGCGGGCCTGCCCCTTTACGTGTGGCTCCGGCACGGGAGCGCGCGGGTGCCCTGATGGCCTTCAACGAGTACGGACCGCTCGGTCGCGTGGCGATACGTCATGTCCGGCATGCCTTTGCCGGGCGCGAGGGTCAGTGGCGCGACCTGCGCTTCACTGCCGCGCCTGACTACGCCCGAGCCGTGAGCCAATTCGACGCCTTCGTCGAGCTTCTCGCAGCGTCGGGGGCCCGAGTGGAGGACCTTCCGGAAGCCCCCGACCTCACGCTCGATGCGATCTACGCGCGCGATGCGTCGCTCGTGACCCCAGAGGGCATCGTCCTGTGCCGCATGGGAAAGGCGGCGCGAGGTCACGAGCCCGCGGCCCAGGGCCGCGCATTCGAGGCGCTCGGCCTGACCGTGGCTGGCGCGATCGAAGCGCCGGGGCTGATCGAAGGCGGAGACGTCGTCTGGTTCGACGATCGCACGGTGGCCGTCGGGCGCGGGTACCGCACAAACGACGAGGGCATCCGGCAGTTCCGGGCGCTGCTGCCGGCAGGCACCGACTTGGTCGTCGTCCCCCTGCCGCACCATCGCGGCGCCGACGATGTCTTTCACCTGATGTCGATCGTGAGTCCCGTGGATCGGGACCTGGCGGTGACGTACTCGCCGCTCACGACGGTGCCGTTTCGTGAATGGCTGATCGGTCGCGGGATCGGCCTGGTCGAAGTGCCCGATGAGGAGTTCGACTCGATGGGGGGCAACGTGCTGGCCCTGGCGCCGCGCCTGGCGGTCATGGTGGACGGCAACCCCCAGACCCGCAGCCGGCTCGAGCGCGCCGGGGTGGAAGTGCGGGTCTACGAGGGCTCGGAGATCAGCCTGAAGGGGGGAGGCGGCCCCACCTGCCTGACCCGGCCCCTTGCAAGAGGCTGAGCACGAAAGAGTTTACTTGAATTAACACAGATTTAACTTTAGTGTCACATGAACGTCTTGGGCATGCGGGTGTGCCTGGAGGGATTCATGTTCCACGGGGCGGTCTGCGCCGGAATCGCCGTGATCCTGTTGGCCTCGCCCGTCGCGGCTGGGGCCCAGGTCGAGGCGAGGATACGGCTCGACGATGCGGGTCCCGGCCCCCTGCTGACGCGTCAGACCCTGCTGAAGGAAAGCCTCGACCGCCTGGCTCGCGGCAGCGCGCTCTGGCGAACCGCGATCGATGTTGTCGGACGGCAAGGGCGCCGGGTGATCCTGCTGACGCCGGGCGAGGTCGAGGTGACGGGCCCTGCGCGCGGCGCTTCGGTGCTCGAACCCGGTGTGCTGGCCGAAGTGCTGCCGGTGACGCGCGGTGGGTCCCGCGTGGACACCGTGGTGGTGGTGATCGACCTTCAGCTGATTGAGTCGGCACATGCGGGACGCCGGTCGCTTCCCGGCGAGTTGCAGGCGGACATCGACCGCATCCTGGCTCACGAGGTGTACGGGCACGCGCTGCCGTACCTGCTGGCCGGCGACCTGTCGGGGCGCTGCCCCGATCCGGAGCCCGGTCAGCCGGCGGCCGAGGCCTGCGCGATTGAGCGCGAGAACGCCGTGCGTGCCGAGCTTCGGCTCGGCCGTCGCACCGACGCCGGTCTTGGGGGGCTCCTGCTCGCGTGGCGGGGCCGCTGACCCTCGATCCCCTGCCGGTCTCCACTCCCGCCCGTTTTCCCGTTGGCATCCCCCGCATCGATGTCGCAGAATCTAGGGCATGTCCAGTCCCCTTCCCATCGGCAGTCACGCCCCGGATTTCGACGCGGTCACCACGGAGGGTCCGATCCGCTTCCACGAGTGGCTCGGCGATCAGTGGGGCGTGCTGTTTTCGCACCCCAAAGACTTCACGCCGGTCTGCACGACCGAGCTCGGGTACATGGCGGGCATCAAGCCCGAGTTCGACAAGCGTCACGTGAAGATCATCGGGTTGAGCGTGGACCCGGTCGAAAGCCACAAGGCCTGGTCGCAGGACATCGCGGACGCGACCGGACATGCGCCCAATTACCCGATGATTGCCGACGCCGACCTGAAGGTCGCAAAGCTCTACGGCATGCTGCCGGTCGATGCCGGCGACAGCTGCGACGGACGGACGGCGGCAGACAACCAGACGGTGCGGAACGTCTACGTCATCGGGCCCGACAAGAAGGTCAAGCTGCTGCTTTCGTATCCGATGAGCACGGGACGCAACTTCGACGAGGTGCTGCGCGTGATCGACTCCATGCAGCTGACCGCGAAGCACAAGGTCGCAACTCCGGCGAACTGGCGCGAGGGCGACGACGTGATCATCCTGCCGGCGGTGACGGATGCCGAGGCAAAGGAGAAGTACCCGGCCGGGTGGAACGCTCCCAAGCCGTATCTGCGCTACGTGCCTCACCCGCAGGAGTAGCGTCGCTTCCGCGCTGTCTCAGCCGAGGCTGAAGAGCGCGTCGTACGAGGCATCCGTCGCGCGGCCGATGGCACGGCTCGCGATGTACTCGCCGAGAACCGGCCCGTGCTTGAAGCCGTGCCCCGAACCACCGCCGGCCAGCCAGACATTGTCGAAGGCTGGATGCCGGTCGATGACGAAGTGCTCGTCGGCGGTGTTCTCGAGCTGGCAGACGCGTGTCTCGATCACCGGCTGCCCGCGCATCGCCGGGAAACGCCTGGCCACGTACTCGTGGGCGCGCCGCACGTAGTGCGGCGTCACGACGCGCTCGTCGGTGTCCGGATCCATCTCGATCGCGCCGCCCACCGGGCACACCTTCAGGCCGCGATGATCGAAGTCCGGAAAGCCGTAGTACGTCGCCTCGGAGAACACCGGAAGGTTGGGCCACGAGAACCGGGCGTCACCCGCGGGCGGTCCGAAGAGGAAAACCTCGCGGCGCGGCGTGTCGATCGTCGTGCCCAGCACCTCCGGGAAGAGGGTCCGCAGCCAGGGGCCGCACGCGAAGACGAAGACGCCGGCTGAGATCGGCGTGCCCGACGAGGTCAGCAGTTCCTCCAGGCGGCGGGCGGTGGCCCGGCCCGGCCGGGCCCTGTCGATGGAGAGCCGGCCGCCCTTGCGCTGGAACGCCTCGGCCACCGCCATCAAGGACTCCCGCGCTCTCAGGATCGAGGCCCCCGCCTCGAAGAGCCCTGCCTCCATCCCGGTCGGGTCGAGCTGAGGCCAGCGCGCGCGGATCTCGTCCGGAGACAGCCGCTCGATCGCAGCGCCCATGCCGCTCAGGGTCCGGCTGGTGGCCTCGAACGCCGGCGTCCACGACGAAGACAATTGCAGCCGTCCGGTGACGTAGAGCAGCCGGCGCCCGAACTCCTCCTCGCGGGCGCGCCAAAGCGTCATCGCCTGGGCGGCCCAGCGGGAGTACGGCTCGCGGTCCCCGTATCCGAGACGAATCTGGCGCGTCTCGTCGCCGGACGTCGCGCGGGAGTTCCCCGGGCCGTAGGCGTCGACAAGGGTGACGCGCGCACCGGCCTCGCGAAGGGCCAGCGCGGTCCACGCGCCAAAGGCGCCTGCCCCGACAACCACGACGTCGGGCAGCGCCTGAGACACGGCGGGCGCGGCTCCGCGCGCGCCAACGGGCGAGAGCCCGGCGGCGGCCAGGCCCGCTCCCGCCGTCTGGAGAAAGCGGCGGCGGTTCATGGGGAGTCCTGTCCTGGTAGGTCGTCACCGTAGAGCACCCGGTCCTCCCCGCGTTCAGCGACGAGGCGTGCGAAGGTTTCCACAATCCTGTCACGCCGCTCCATGAGGGCGCTGAGCTCGAAGGGCGTGAGCTGCGAGCCGACCGCCGCGCGCACCTGATCGGCCGTCAGCGACGTCAACCGCGCCAGGAGCTGCCGATCGCAACGCTGCAGCGTCTGCGGCAGGCGCAGCTCCGGCTCGAGGCGGAAAGCGCGGGAAAAATCGATCATGATGATGCGCCAGTCAGCCTCCGTGATGAGGATGTTGCCCAGGTTGCGGTCGGTGTCGTAGACGAGCTCGCCGAAGACGACCATGCGCTGCAACTGCCGGTCCCAGTCCGCCGGATTCGGCGGGATCAGGTTCCTCTTGCGCCGCTCCCCTTCATCGATTGTCCCGCTGATCCACCACGACAACGCGCCCGTGCGCGGGCCCTGGAGGCTCCCGTCGTCCCATGTGCGTTCGACGGTGACGGGGACCATGTGTCCGATACCCAGGAGCTCGGCCAGCTCGTAGGCAGCGATGTTGTACTTGTAGGAATCGACGAAGCGCAGCTCGCCCGCCTGGCGTCGCCCCTCGCGGATGTCGCGATCGGTGAACCTGATATCGACGGACTGGAAGGCGCCGTCCCACGTGACCCGGCCATCCGAGAGCGTGAGGCGCATCGGCCGGGTCGTGCCGCGGCCGATCGGCGCCGCCGCCACGATGGGCGCTGTCCGCAGAAACTCGCGGATCTCGGCGCGCGTCATCGCCGGGGCCACGTCGGGCTTCGGCGGCGCGTGCCGCAAGGCGCCCGTCTCGACGGCGCGTGCGCCGCACGCAGCGGCCGCGAAGAGGCAGATCCCCAGCAGGACGGACACCGGCAGACGGGCGTGTCGACTGGCCATCTCGCACCTCGCGCTCGCTACAGCTGGCGCCAGTATACGAGGAGAGGGCCCGCCGAATCCCGCGTGGGGCTGGCGGGCGGCAGGTATGATTGACTCATGCGGCGCCTGCGGGTTCTCTTCCTCTCGGCTCTTTGCCTGCTGCCGCTTGCCGGCCTGGGCGCCGGGCGGGTCGCGACCGCGCAGGCTGGGGCCCCCATCGTGTACGTCGTCCCGATCGGCGGGGTCATCGATCTTGGCCTCGCGCCATTCCTGGCGCGCACGGTCCGCGAGGCCGAGCAGGCAGGGGCCGCCGCCGTCGTGCTCGACATCAACACGTTCGGCGGACGCGTGGATGCGGCGGTCGCCATGCGCGACACGCTGATCAACTCTCCTGTGAGGACCATCGCGTTCGTGAACCAGCGCGCCATCTCCGCCGGGGCGCTGATTGCCCTCGCGTGCGAGACGCTGATCATGGTGAAGGCCGGCACGATTGGCGCCGCCACGCCGGTGACGGGTGGGGGAACGGGACCGTCCCAGACGGCGGACGAGAAATCCGTGTCGTATGTCCGCAGCGAGTTCGGCGCCACGGCCGAAGCACGGAATCGGCCGGCCCACTTCGCCGAGGCGATGGTGGACGCCGACGTCGAGATCGAGGGCGTGATCGAGGAGGGGAAGCTCCTGACGCTCACGACCTCGGAGGCGCTCGAGCACAAGGTCGCGGAACTCACGGCCGACAGCCTCTCCGCGGCGCTCGAGGCGGCCGGCCTGCCTGACGCCGAGATTCGTACAGCCCGGCAGACGTGGGCCGAGACGCTCGTCCGCTTCCTGACCAACCCGGTCGTCAGCTCGCTGCTGATGACGGTCGGGATGCTGGGGCTGCTCGTCGAGATTCGGACACCGGGATTCGCCCTCCCGGGCACCATCGGCCTGCTCTCGCTCGGCCTGTTCTTCTGGGGGCACTGGCTCGTCCAGCTCGCCGGCTGGGAGGAACTGCTGCTCGTGTCGATAGGCCTGGTGCTGCTGGCACTCGAAGTCTTCGTGCTGCCGGGCACCACCATCGCCGGGCTCGCGGGCGTCGTGGCGCTGGCATTCGGGCTGGGGCTCACGCTTGTGGGCGCGGGCGCCACGGTCTCGGCCGTGATCACCGCGCTCGGCCGCGTGGCCCTGTCGCTGCTCCTGGCCCTGGCGGGGTCGCTCGTGTTCCTGCGCTTCCTGCCCCACCTGCCCTTCGGACGCCGCCTGGTGCTCGGCACAGACATGGATGCGCACGAGGGCTACGTCTCGGCGCCGGAGACCGACAGGCGGTGGCTCGGGCGCACGGGCATGGCCCTGTCACCCCTCCGCCCCGCCGGCATCGCCGACCTCGATGGCGAGCGGGTGGACGTCGTGTCCGACGGCGCCTTCATCGACGCCGGATCACCCATCGCCGTGACGCGCGTGGACGGAAACCGCATCGTCGTCCGGCGCGTGCACCCACAGGAGCCCACTGATGAATGAGATCGATCCGACTGCCATAGGCGCGCTGGGCCTGCTCTTTCCCGCCATCCTGCTGGTGCTCGTCGTGCTGTACCTGGTCCCGATTCCGCTGTGGATCGCGGCCTGGTCGTCGGGCGCGTACGTAGGGCTGATGACGCTGATCGGCATGCGCCTGCGGCGTGTGCCGCCGGCCACCGTGGTGAACGCGCGCATCAGTGCCGTCAAGGCAGGGTTGCAGATCTCGATCGACGACCTCGAGGCCCACTTTCTGGCAGGAGGCAACGTCGTCCGGGTGGTCAACGCGCTCATCTCGGCCGACAAGGCGAATATCGAGATGCCCTTCAAGCGCGCGGCCGCCATCGACCTGGCCGGACGGGACGTGCTCGAAGCGGTGAAGATGTCGGTGATCCCGAAGGTGATTGAGACCGCGCGGATCGCGGCCGTGGCCAAGGACGGCATCCAGCTGATCGCGGTGTCGCGCGTGACGGTGCGGACAAACATCGACCGCCTCGTGGGCGGCGCCGGCGAAGAGACGATCATCGCGCGCGTCGGCGAAGGCATGGTCAGCACCATCGGGTCGGCGGCGACGCACAAGGATGTGCTCGAGAACCCCGACCACATCTCGAAGAACATCCTGAGCCGCGGCCTGGATGCCGGCACGGCTTACGAGATCCTGTCGATCGACATCGCCGATGTGGACGTGGGCGAGAACATCGGCGCGAAGCTCCAGATCGATCAGGCCAACGCCGACAAGCAGATCGCGCAAGCCAAGGCCGAGGAGCGGCGCGCCATGGCCGTCGCGCTCGAACAGGAGATGCGCGCGCGCGTGGTCGAGGCCGAGGCCGAGGTCCCGCGCGCGATGGCCGAGGCCTTCAAGCAGGGCAACCTGGGCATCATGGACTACTACCGGATGAAGAACATCCAGGCGGATTCGTCCATGCGGGAATCGATCGCCGAGGGTGGCGGCGACGAGCAGGGTCAGAAGAAGTAGGCACTCGACCATGTCGTTCGAAGTGCTGATCCTGCTCGCCATCTTCTTCGTGCTGCCGCTCGTCGAGCAGCTCGTGCGCAACGCGCGCAAGAAGCAGGAGCAACAGCAGGGCAGGCCGCCTGCGCCGCCGCGGCAGGCGCCGCGGCCGCCCGTGCGACAGCAGCCGGCGCGCGACGCCTGGGATGACGAGGAGGATCCGGACGACGAGGAGCCGGAACCGGTGGCGGTCAGCCGCCCCGTGCCGCCACCGCCACCGCTTCCGACGGTACGCCGCGCGCCCCAACCAGTCCGCCGTGCATCGACAGCGGCGCGGGCGGCCGTGCCGCGCGAGGCTCACCTGGCACGAGCGGCACGAGAGGCACGGATGCGGCTCGCCGGACCCGAGCCGGCCGAGCTGAGCCTGGCCCGCCGACGCCGTCGGCGGATGCGGATGGCCGCGGAGCTGTCGCAACCGGCAGGGCTCCGCCGAGCAGTGGTGCTGATGACCGTGCTCGGGCCGTGCCGCGCCAACGAGCCGTATTCATGACCTCCGGCGTTGGGACGGGCGCAGGCCTGGGTGGCGGCGAGGGGAAAGACCCCTTGGCGGGCCCATCACCGGGCTGAGGTATCGTAGGAAGTCTAATCAGGGAGTCGCCAGCTCATGCGTAACGCTACATTTGCCCTCGTTGCCGCCGTCGCCGTCGCCGGTGCGGCCCTCGTCCTGGCCCGCGGCCAGCAGCCCGCAACCTCGGAGACGGTGCAGGTCTACAAGACCGCCACGTGCGGCTGCTGCAGCGTCTGGGTCGAGCACCTGCGCTCGAACGGATTCACGGTCGTCGCACACGACGTCAGCCAGGAGGAACTCACCACCATCGCCAGCGAGGCCGGCGTGTCGTCCGGGCTGGGCTCGTGCCACACGGCCAAGGTCGGCGGCTACGCCATCGAAGGGCACGTCCCGGCAAGCGACATCCAGCGCCTCCTGAGTGAGCGCCCAGATGTGGCGGGCATCGCCGTCCCCGGGATGCCAGTCGGCTCCCCCGGCATGGAGATGGGCGACCGCCGCGACCCCTACAACGTGGTGGCGTTCACGAAGGACGGCCGGCGCAGCGTGTTTGCGCAATACAGATAGGTCCGGCAGGTCCGATAGGTCCGATAGGTCCGCCAGGTCCGACGGGTCCGCCAGGTCCGCCAGGTCCGCCAGGTCCGCCAGGTCCGACGGGTCCGCCAGGTCCGAGGGGTCCGTCCTGGTCCGAGGGTCCGTCCTGGTAGCGGACGTCGCGTCGTCGACGTAGAATGAGCGGTTGCCGATGACTCGCACCGTTCTCTCTATCTGCACCTGCGCCTGTGTCTGCGCTGCGCTGAGCGTGACCGCCGCCGCTCAACCCCTCGACACGACCATAGACGGTCCAGCGCCGCCGGCGCCGCCGGCCGTCGTCGCTCGCGACGCCTCAGGCAACGCGACCGTTCGGGCCATGCGTCTCCCGTCGCCGCAGAACTTCGACGGGCGCCTGGACGAGCTGTTCTACGCCAACGTCCCCGCCATCAGCGACTTCGTGCAACAGGATCCCGCCGAAGGCCGGCCCTCGGAGGAGAAGACCGAGGTCTGGGTGTTCTTCGACGAGGAGTACGTCTACGTCTCGGCGCGGCTCTGGGAGACGCAGCCCTCGCGGCGGGTGATGAGCGACCTGCAGCGCGACTCGATGAACCTGTACAACAACGATCACTTCGGGATCATGTTCGACACGTTCTACGACCGGCGCAACGGCTACTACTTCTACGCGAACGCCCAGGGCGGCATGCAGGACGGGTCGCTCACCAACGAGCAGCCGAACAACAACTGGAACGGCCTCTGGGACGTCCGCACGGCCGAGTTCGAAGGTGGGTGGACAGCCGAGTTCCGGATCCCCTTCCGCTCGATGCGGTTTCGTGAGGGGGGAACGACCTGGGGCCTCAACTTCCGGCGCATGGTGCGCTGGCGCAACGAAACGTCGTTCCTGACGCCGATTCCTGCGGCGTGGGGCCGCCGTGGTTTCACGAAGGTGTCCTCGGCCGGCACGCTCACCGGTCTCGAGGCGCCGGCGAAGGGCCGCAACCTCGACATCAAGCCCTACGCGCTCGGCTCGATGCTGACGAACCGGCTCGAGACGCCGCCCGTGAACAACGCGACGAACGGTGACGTCGGCCTTGACGTGAAGTGGGGTGTCACGCAGACACTCGTGGCCGATTTCACATTCAACACCGACTTCGCGCAGGTCGAAGACGACGAGCAGCAGGTCAACCTGACGCGCTTCAGCCTGTTCTTCCCGGAGAAGCGCGAGTTCTTCCTCGAGGGCCAGGACGTCTTCGCGTTCGGCGGCGGCGGCATGGGCGGAGGCATGATGGGCCCGAACAACACGCCTGTGCTGTTCTTCAGCCGCCGTATCGGCCTCACCGAAGGCCGGGTCGTCCCGATCCGCGCCGGCGGGCGGCTGCTCGGTCGCGCGGGCCCGTATCAGATCGGCGCCATCAACATGCAGACCGGCGAGCTGGACGATGCGGGAGCGCCAAGCACGAACTTCTCCGTCCTGCGTGTGAACCGAGACGTCCTGAGACGCAGCCGTGTCGGTGTGATCGCCACGGCCCGCCGGCCCGATGGCGGGCCCGGCCACTATGCGTTCGGTGGAGACGCGCAGTTCAACTTGTACGAGAACGTTCAGGTCACCGGGTACGTGGCGAGCACGAACGCCGCGGACAGCGCGCGGGGCGGCGCATGGGATCGAAACCTGAGCTACCGTGGCCGCCTCGACTGGAATGCGGACCGCTACGGCGTGCAGGCCGAGCACCTCTTCGTCGGCGACGACTTCAATCCCGCAGTGGGCTTCCTCAGACGCCAGGCGTTCCACCGATCCTTCGTGCAGGCCCGGTTCAGCCCTCGTCCAGCCAGGCTGGCCGCCGTCAGACGACTGGTGTATGAGGCGAGCCTCGACTACACGACCGACACCAGCCACCGGCTCGAGTCGCGCGAGGCGCAGGGGACGATGCGCGTCGAGTTCGAGAGCGGCGACCAGTGGACCAACGAGTACGCGCGAAGCTTCGAGTTCCTTGCGGAGTCGTTCGAGGTGGGGCGCGGCGTCTCCGTTCGCGCTGGCGCCTACAGCTTCGGACGGTTCCGCACGAGCTACCAGATGGGCCCTCAGCGCCGGCTGTCCGGCACCTTCGCGCTGGCCTCAGGGACGTTCTACGATGGCACGCTCACAGAGCTGTCCTGGCGCGGCCGGGTGGAGATCACCTCGCGCTTCTACCTGGAACCCAACCTGTCGTGGAACCGCGGGGAAATGGCCGCGGGCCGCTTCACGACGGTGCTCACGAGCAGCCGGCTCACCTACGCCCTCTCGCCCCGCATGTTCGTGTCCGCGCTCGGCCAGTACCAGTCGCGAGCGCAGACGCTCGCCACCAACCTCCGGTTTCGCTGGGAGTATCAGCCGGGAAGCGAGCTCTTTGTCGTGTACAGCGACGGCCGCAACACGATCGGCAGCGGCTTTCCCGGCCTCGAGAACCGCTCCGTGATCCTGAAGCTGACCAAGCTCTTCAGATCCTGAAGGAGGGGCCTGCCCCTCCGATCACTCCTCGGCCATGAAGGGGTAGCGGTAGTCGCGCGGCGGCGAGTAGGTCTCCTTGATCGTTCGCGCGCTCACCCAGCGCAGCAGGTTCATCTTCGAACCCGCCTTGTCGTTGGTGCCCGACGCCCGCGCACCCCCGAACGGCTGCTGACCCACGACGGCACCGGTCGGCTTGTCGTTGATGTAGAAGTTGCCTGCCGCCTGGCGCAGCGCTGACGACGCCTCGCGGATGGCCGCCCGATCCCGTGCGAACACCGC
>CAZNOC010000109.1:0-13674 GCA_964574545.1 uncultured Bifidobacteriaceae bacterium
GGCACGGGCGCGGCCTCGTCCTCGTCCTCTCCGCTCAGCCGCTCGAACTCCTCGAGCGTATTGACCACGTCGGACACGTACAGGAAGCCGTCACGCTCGAGGCCGATATCGACGAAGGCCGATTGCATGCCGGGCAGCACCTTTGACACGCGCCCCTTGTAGATGTTGCCGACAACGCCGCGGCTGCGCTCGCGCTCGACGAAGATCTCGGCGAGCAGGTCGTCTTCGAGAATGGCGACGCGCGTCTCGTGGCCATTCGCGGCGATGATCATTTCTTTGGTCATACGGATGTGGTGTGTGCATGGGCGGAGGGGGCGGTCCTGCAGGCGTGAGGCCGAACCCGGCCCACCCGCCTGCGCACCTGCCGCCTGTCCGCCTAGTTGGTAAAACGGCGCATCCTGACGTTCAGGATCAACCCGAATGCCACGAGCGTCGCGATCATGGAGGAGCCGCCATAACTGAGCAGCGGCAAGGTGAGCCCCTTGACCGGCGCGAGGCCGGCCGACATCGTGATGTTGTAGATGACCTGGAACGCGAACCCCGCGAGCAGGCCGAGGACCAGGTACGCGCCGATGCGATCCTTGGCGAGCCGCGCGGCGTCGAGCGCCCGGAAGATGACGAAGAGATACAACGCGAGCGCGACGAGCACGCCCGCGAACCCCTGCTCCTCGGCCAGCACCGAGAAGATGAAGTCGTTGTGCGCCACGGGCAGGAAGCGAAGCTGGCCCTGGGTACCGCCCATGAAGCCCTTGCCCCACACGCCGCCCGAGCCGACCGTAATGCGCGCCTGGATCTGCTGGTAGCCGGCTCCGCGCGGATCCTGGCCCGGATCGAGAAATGTGGCGATGCGCGACCGCTGGTAGTCTTCGAGCGCGAACGTCCAGGCGACGGGAGCGGCCAGCATGGCCACCATCGCCAGAATGCCGAGGTACCGCATCGGCAGGCCGGCGACGTAGGTCACCACGAGCAGCGCCGGCAGCAGCGTCACCGCCGTCCCGAGATCCGGCTGCCGGGCAATCAGCAGCAGGGGGACGGCGACCAAGACGCCTGCAATGATCAGATCCTGGTTGGACAGGGCCGGCCGCCGGCTCTCACCGAGCAGCTTCGCCAGCACGAGCGCCAGGGCGATCTTGGCAAACTCCGACGGCTGCAGGTTGAAGACGCCAAGGTCGATCCATCGTCGCGAACCGCCGCGCACCACCCCCGCAAAGAGGACGAAGACGAGGAGCGCGAGGATGCCGAGGTAGACGAGGTGGGACCGGTCGGCGAGCGACCGATAGTCAAGCGTGAGACACACCGCCATCCCGGCGAGCCCCAGAGCGACCGCGTAGACCTGCATCCAGAACACAGGACCGGCGCCGCCCGTCGTGCTGTAGATCATCAAGAGCCCGATCACGCACAGGGCGAGCACCGCGCCGATGAGCGCCCAGTCGATGTGCACGAAGAGGCGGCGATCGAACATCAACGCTCCTCGTTCCCGCCGGTGCGCCCTGGTCCGGATGCCGGCGCGTCCGCCACGGGTCGCGCAGCGGGCACGGTCACGGCCGGGGACGGCGGCGCGGGCGCAGGG
This sequence comes from uncultured Bifidobacteriaceae bacterium, assembly GCA_964574545.1. Taxonomy (GTDB): domain Bacteria; phylum Acidobacteriota; class Vicinamibacteria; order Vicinamibacterales; family UBA2999; genus JAUXWO01. Next base: position 1,571 of record CAZNOC010000109.1, read on the forward strand.
CCTGGTGCCGGCGCAGGCACGTTCAGCCGTGGCAGCGGCTGGCCCTCCTTCCTGGCGTAGTAGGTCTCGATGATGTGGCGGGCAATCGGCGCGCCGATGGAGCCGTCGGCGTGCTCCGCGAACACCACGCCGGCCACCTCGGGGCTGTCGCGCGGCGCGAAGAACACAAACCAGCTGTGGTCGCGCAGGTCGCGGTCGGTCGTGCCTTCCGCGCGCTCCCGTCCCGACAGCGAGATCACCTGGGCGGTGCCGGTCTTGCCCGCGACGTCCCGGCCGGCCAGGCGGGCGCGCCCCCCGGTGCCGGCGGCGTTGACGGCCATCCACAGCCCGTCGTGCACGGCTGCCACGGTCTCTGCCCTGAGCGGCGTGACACGCGGCGCCGCGGGCGGTGGTGGCGGCGGCTGCCAGCCGTCGCCTTCGTCGATCGCGCGCACGAGGCGGGGCACCACCCGGGTGCCGCCGTTGGCGACCGAGGTGATCATCCGCGCCAGCGACATGGGCGTTACCGACAGCTGGCCCTGTCCAATCGCCACCGAGATCGTCTCACCCGGGTACCACCGCTCGCCCGTACGCTGGCGCTTCCACTCGCTCGACGGCACGATGCTCTCGACCTCATTCGGCAGGTCGATGCCGCTCATGCCCGCAAGCCCCAGCAGATCCGACCACTTGTGCAGCCGGTCCACCCCGAGCCGATCACCGAGCGTGTAGAAGTACGTGTTGCACGACTTCTCCAGGGCGTGACGCAGGTCCACGTACCCGTGGCCGCGCGCCAGGTTACAGCGGAAGAAACGGCCGTAGAAGTTGCCGCCGCCGGGGCAGTAAATCTGCTGCTCCGGCGTGATCACGCCCTCTTCGAGGGCGGCCGTGGCCACCACGATCTTGAACGTGGACCCCGGCGAGTACCGGCCCTGAATCGCGCGGTTCTGCAGCGGCCGCAGCCGGTCGGTATTGAGCGCCTGCCACGCGGCACGATCGATGCCCGTCGCGAAGGCGTTCGGATCGTAGGCCGGCAAGCTGACGAACGTCAGCACTTCGCCGGTCCTCGGATCCATCACGATGGCCGACCCGGCGCGGTCGTAAGCCCTGAACGCCTCTTCCGCCGCCTGCTGCATGTCGTAGTCGATGGTGAGCTGCAGGCGTCCGCCCTCGAGCGGCGGCAGTTCCTCGATCGCACGGATCTCCCGGCCCAGGCTGTTCACGACCACCCGCCTCGCGCCATCCTCGCCCATGAGCATCTCGTTGTAGATGCGCTCGATGCCGGACTGCCCGACGATGGATCCGCTCGACACCCCCTGCTGGGTCACCTGTGTGTCGTTGGCCTCGCCCACATATCCGATCAGGTGCGCGGCGAGCGACGCCGTCGGATACTGCCGTGTCGGCACCTGCTGGACGAGCACGTCGGGCAGTTCGGAGTCGAGGCGCCGGGCGGTGACCGCGGCCACCTGCGACAGCGTCGCGTCCTGAATCACCACAATCGGCCGAAACACGGGCTCCCGACGGTGACGCTCGACGATGTCGCGAATGTCGGACGCGCTGGCGCCGGTCACCCCGGCGAGCAGCCGGATGGTCCGGTCGAGATCCCGGGTGTGCTCCCTGACGATCGAGATATTGAAGGACTGGCGGTTCTCGACAAGGATGCGGCCGTCCCGGTCGTAGATGACGCCGCGCGGCGCACGCAGCGCGAGCGTGCGCTGGTGGTTGTTCTCGGCCATCTCCTGGAACCGCGCGTGCTGCACGACCTGCACGAACCAGAAGTTGCCGGCCAACAGGACGAACACCACCGCCGTGCCGACGCGGAGCATCGCGAGTCGGGAACCCAGGCGGCGGCGATCTTCAGCAATGGCCATGATGCGTGGTTGGCAGCGCGGCGCCGCTCCTCCAGTGACCCTTACAGCCTATACCCCTTGCCCCGCGCGCGTCACCGGCTCCCCTGACGGCGATGCCGGCGCCGGGCGGCCACGTCTCGCAGCCACTCGATGAGCTGAAAGCCGACGACCCCGACAAACGCATTCCCGACGGCCTGGGTCGCCACGGCCACGTAGGGCGAGGGGAAACTCCGCAGCTCGAACAGGACGTACAGCCCCTTGAACAGCACCGCGTGCAGGACCGTGGCCAGCAAGAACACGAGAAAACGGGAGAGCGCCGCCGAGACGATGAACTGCGTGGCCAGTAGTCCTGCGGCAAAGCCCACGACGGTCATCGACAATCCGCCAATCCCGAGGACGCCGCTGCCGAGCGCATCCTGTGCGAGCCCGGCCACGGTGCCCGCGGAGAGCCCCGCGATGGGCCCGGACGCCAGCGCGACGGAGACGACCGCGACCAGCACCAGGTCCACGGCTGCCTCTCCGCGCACCACCAGACCCGTCAGCATCGTCTGCACGACCAGCGCCGCCGCGATGGCGGCCGAAAAGCCAAGCGCCCTCACGGGGGGCCATCCGCCAGCGCGCGGCTCAATGGCGGCGTGAGCACCACGAGCACTTCCTCCAGGCGCGAGAAGTCCACGGCCGGACGGACGGTGATGGCGTGAAACGCGGTGGTCGCACGGTCAACGGCTTCGACCGTGCCAATCACGAAGCCCTTGGGGTGGATCCCGTCGATACCCGAGGTGACCACGAGGTCGCCGGTCTGCACATCGGCGGTGTCGGCCACGTATTCCATCTGCAGCATTCCGCCACCGACCCCCATGACGACCCCCTGCGCGCGAGAGCGTTCGATCAGAGCGCCGACGGCCGCGTTGCGGTCCACGAGGAGCTGCACGAGGGCCACGCGGGCGCCGGGCTGGATCACGCGGCCCACCACGCCTGCCGGAGAGATCACGGACATATCCGCCGTGAGGCCCTCCTGCGCGCCGCGGTCGATGGTGACGGTGCGGAAGTCCGGGCTGGCAGGTCCCGCGATCACTTCGGCCGCGACCGTGTCGAGGCCGGCTCGTTCCCGAAGCTCGAGGATCCGGCGCAGGCTCTCCGCCCGTTCAGCCATCGCGCGCTGCTCCTGGAGGCGCACCTGCAGGGTCTGGAGCTGCTGCAGCAGGCGGGCGTTTTCCTCCTGCACTTCCTGCAAGGCGACGTAGCCGCCCCAGGCGCCGCGGACGCCGTTGACCCCCGCCATGGAGAGACGCTGCACCTCGCCGACGGCACCGAACAAGGCCGCGGACAGCAGAGGGCGCCCCGACGGCGCGCTGACCTGCGTGGAGATGATCACCACGTGCAGGACAACAGCGCTGACGAAGAGCACGCCGGGGCGCTGGCGAAGGTCGGCAATGGCCATCGGGAAACGCTCTCGGTTCGAGACGGGCGCCGCGCCGGCGTCGTCGCCGCGGCTCAGTCGATGGCGATCTTCCTGAGGAGGTCGAACTTGGACAGCATCTTGCCGGCCCCAAGGACCACCGAGGACAACGGATCCTCCGCCATCGTCACCGGCAGGCCGGTCTCCTCGCGGAGGCGCTTGTCGAGGTTGAGCAGGAGCGACCCGCCTCCGGTCAGCACGATGCCACGATCGACGATGTCGGCGGACAACTCGGGCGGGGTGCGCTCCAGGGCGACGCGAACCGCGTCAACGATGACGTTGACGGTCTCGGCCAGGGCCTCGCGTATCTCCTCGTCCGAGATGGTGATGGTCTTCGGCACGCCCTCGATCAGGTGGCGGCCCTTGATCTCCATGGTCATCCGCTCCTCGAGCGCGTACGCGGATCCGAGTTCCATCTTGATCGCTTCGGCCGTGCGTTCGCCGATCAGCAGATTGTAGGCCTTCTTGATGTAGTGGATGATGGCCTCGTCCATCTCGTTGCCCGCCACACGCACCGCCTTGCTGTAGACGATGCCGGCGAGCGAGATGACGGCGATGTCGGTCGTGCCTCCCCCGATATCCACCACCATGTTGCCGGCCGGCTCCTCGATCGGCAGGCCGGCGCCGATGGCCGCCGCCATCGCCTCCTCGACCAGGTGCACTTCGCTGGCCTTCGCCCGGTAAGCGCTGTCCTTGACGGCGCGCTTCTCCACCTGCGTGATCTCCGACGGCACGCCGATGATGATGCGCGGACGCACCCACACATTGCCGTTGTGCGCCTTCTTGATGAAGTACGTCAGCATCTTCTCGGTGACGTCGAAGTCGGCGATGACGCCGTCCTTCATCGGCTTGATCGCGACGATGTTGCCGGGGGTGCGACCCAGCATCTCCTTCGCTTCCTTGCCGACGGCTTCGACACGCCCGTTCAGCCGGTTCACGGCGACGATGGAGGGCTCATTGACGACAATGCCCTTGCCCTTCGCGTACACGCACGTGTTGGCCGTGCCCAGATCGATGGCGAGATCCGTGGAGAAAAACGACAGCAGCGACCCGAGTCCCAATGGGACGGCTCCTTACTCCGCCCGGGCCCTCGATGGCCCGGGGTGGTCCGTGAAAACACCCGAATACCGAAACCGTGTGGTGGCGCGCTAGCCGCTCGCCGCCACGTGAATGCCGTTCTTGCCCGCCGCCTTGACCCGGTACATCGCCATATCGGCCGCACGCACAAGTTCTTCAGCCGAGGTCGCGACGTCCGGCAGCGTGGCGACCCCGACCGACGCCGTCAACCGCAACGCCAGTCCCTCTCCCGCGAGGAAGGCGTGCTCCGCCAGCCGTTCCCGGATACGTTCCCCGACGGCCGCCGCACCCTCGCTCCCCGTGTCGGGCAGGAGCACGGCGAACTCGTCGCCGCCGAAGCGCGCGACCACGTCGGTCTCACGCGCCGACCCTCGAATGACGGCGGCGGCCTCGACCAGGGCCTGGCTGCCGGCGAGGTGCCCGTGTACGTCGTTGACACCTTTGAAACCGTCGAGATCCAGGAACAGAAACGAGAGCGGCCGGCCACTTCGCGATGCGCGCTTCGTCTCACGCCTCAGCACCTGATTCAGGTAGCGCGAGTTGTACAGCTGCGTCAGGTCGTCGGTCACCGACAACCCCTCCGCGCGACGCACCGTCAGCGCGTTGTCGAGCGCCACCGCCGGGCCCGACAGCACGTCGTCAAGGGCCTGGCTGACCCCCGGGGACACCCGTGGCTCCTGCGTCGCGGCGCCGCGCTCCACGACGACAAGCGCCGCCACCGTCCGCCCCCGGCAGCGGAGCGGCCAGCCCAGGGCCGCCCCCGCGAGCGACTGCACCCGCGGATCCTGGCGCAGGTCCGCCGAGGCGAACCCGCGGCCGTATCTCAGCACCCAGCGGGCCACGGCCAGTGTGGACTCGGAAAGCGACGCGGACACCCCCCGACTCGCGAGCAACTCCACCTGCCCGTCGTGATCGAGCGCCACCAGCGCGCAGGGACTCGCATGCAGCCACTCGGTGGCATGAGCGACCACCAGCTCGCCAATCGCCACAGGATCAAGCAGCTCGTGGGCGGCCCGCATCACCGCCAACTGGGTGCCCGCACGGGCAAGCTGGCTCCGCAGCGCACGCTGCCCCTGTCGGAGCCTGACGGCAAGGTCGGGTCGACTGCCCGATGCGGGGGACATTGCGGCCTGTGCTACCTGAGTCGCGGCGTGTCGCCCGGCCCGTGGGATCGGAACACCCCGAGTGACGCGTCACTCAGGTGCGATGGGTGCCATTGCGACGCGCCCGGTGGACGGCTTGTGCAGCGCATGGTTCTCGTCGGGGCGGTCTCGGATCCGCCCGGGCCGCCGGTGCGCGCACCTCGTGACAGCCCGTAAGTACTTCAGCCCAAGAGAAATGTATCACATTGTTCCGCTGGCACGGCGTCTCCGATTGGCGGTGCCCGACGGCAATTCCGCCCGGCGCCGCCCACCGCCGCGCGACCCACGTCGGTCGGACGACCGGTTGCCACGGCGCTGAGCGTTGACGTACGATACCGGATTCTGGCGATTTCGAGAGACGAGGTTCCCTCCGTATGACGATGCTCGACCGGATGCGGCGGCACAAGGGCTGGCTCAAGTGGAGCCTCGCCTTGGTCGTGCTGACTTTCGTGGTGTTCTACATTCCCGACTTCCTGACCACCAGTACGGGTGCGGCGCCGGGTGAGGTTCTGGCCGAAGTCGAGGGCGAGTCGATCACGGTGGGTGCGTTCCAGCGTCGCTATGGCGCCCAGCTCCAGGCCTACCGGAACGCGTACGGCGCCGGGCTGAGTGACGATCTGCTCCGGCAGCTCGGGATCGAGCAGCAGATCCTGCAGCAGCTCATCGACGAGCAAGCCATGGTCGCGGAGGCCGGGCGGCAGAAGATCACCGTGGGCGATGTGGAGGTCAGGGAGCGCATCCTCGCGATGCCGGCCTTCCAGGAGAACGGGCAGTTCATCGGCGAGCAGCGCTACCGCCAGGTACTGTCGTTCCAGACACCGCCCCTGACCACGACCGAGTTCGAGGCCCAGATGCGTCGCGCCATCGCCGTCGAGAAGCTCAGGAATGCGCTGACGGCGTGGATGGCCGTGACCGACGCCGAGGTCGCCGACGAGTTCAGGCTCCGGAACGAGAGGGTCCAGCTCGATGTCGTCACCCTCACGCCCGATACGTTTCGGGGACAGGTCCAGGTCAGCGACGCCGACCTCGCGGCGTTCTTCGACACGCGCAAGGAGAGCTACCGCGTCGGCGAGCGGCGCAAGATCAAGTACGCCCTCATCGACGTGGATCAGGTGCGCGAGCGCCTCACGGTTCCCGAGGCCGAGATCGAGGCCTTCTACGAAGCCAACAGCGCGCAGTACTCGACTCCTGAGGAGATTCGAGCGAGCCACATCCTGCTCAGCCTCGACGATGCGGAGGCCGGTGCCGTTCGGGAGCGTGCCAACGACCTTCTGTCGCAGGCGCGGGGCGGCGCGGATTTCGCCGCCCTCGCCAGGGAGCACTCCCAGGACGAGGCGTCGGCGGCGCAGGGCGGCGATCTCGACTACTTCGGCCGCGGGCGGATGGTCCCGGAGTTCGAGCAAGCGGCGTTCGCCCTGCAGGTCGGCGACATCAGCGAGGTCGTCGAGAGCCCGTTCGGGTACCACATCATCAAACTGACCGACCGCCGGCCCGGCACGACCCGGCCGCTGGCCGAGGTGCGCGAGGAGATCGTCGATCAGCTCCGATGGCAGCTCGCTCAGCAACAGGCAGAGCAGACCGCTCGCGCGATCGAGCCGTCCGTCCGGACGGCGGCTGATCTCGACCGCGTGGCGGCAGAGCGCAGCCTGACCATCGACGAGTCGGAGTTCTTCCTCCGAGACGAACCGATCACCGGGCTGGGCCCGGCGCCCGAGATCACGGGGCGGGTCTTCGAAATGGCCGAGGGCGACGTGAGCGAGGCGACGAGGGTCGCACGGGGCTGGGTCTTCTTCACCCTGACGGGCACGTCGGAACCGTACGTGCCCGAGCTCGACGAGGTGCGCGACCGCGTGCGCGAAGACGTCACGCGCGAACGCGCCGAAGCGCTCGCCAGGGAACGCGCGGCCTCGATTGGCGCCTCGCTCAAGGGCGCCGCCGACTTTGCCGCCGCGGCCAGCCGCGAAGGGCTGGAAGTGTCGTCCACCGAGTTCATCACCCGCGGCAGCCCGATTCCCAACATCGGGGCCAGCCCCGCCGTGGATGCGGCGGCGTTCGCCCTGCCGGTCGGCGGCGTCAGCGATCCCGTCACCGTGCCGTCGGGCACGGCGATCGTCCGGGTGGCGGCGCGGGAGATGGTCACCGACGAGCAGATCGAGGGCGGACGGGATGCCCTCCGTCAGGAGATGATCGAGGAACGGCGCGATCGCTTCTTCAGCGCGTACATGACCAAGGCCAAGGAGTCGATGCGGATCGCGGTCCGTGAGGAGACAATGGCCCGCGTCGTGAACACGATGCGGTAGCCCGTTCAGGGCTGCCGCATGATGGCGTGGGGCATCAGCGCGAGGCTCTCCCCCGACCGAAACAGGCGCGCCGGCGCCAGCAACGACGCCAGGGCGCGCCGCTCGTGCGGTCCGAGCAGCGCCGCCAGCGCCTCGGCCGCAGTCCGTTCGGCGCGCGCGGCCGATCCCGGCAACCCCTCCGACAGGACTTCGAACACGCTGCGCCGCGGCGGATAGACGAGGAGGTTGACCTCCTCGTCCTCGGGGATGCGGGCGCGCTGCTTCGCGACGGTGATGGCCGTGTAGAGCCCGCCCACCTGATCGACCAGCCCCACCTCACGTGCCTGCCGCCCGGTCCAGACCCGCCCCTGTGCCACCGCCGCGATCTTCTCGGGGGTGGTCTGCCGCGCTTCGGCGGCCTTCTCGATGAACTGGTCGTAGAAGACCTGCATCGATTGAAGGATCTTCTCCCGCTCGGTCGGCGTGAAGGCGCGATCGGGAGAGTAGATCTCGGCGTTCCTCCCGCGGCTCGTTGCCTCGATGTTCGCGCCCAGCTTCTCGAACGCTCCGGCGGTGACGAACTTACCGGTGAAGATGCCAATCGATCCCGTCAGCGTGCCTGGCTGGGCCACGATCACATCGCCGGCCATGGCCAGGTAGTAGCCCCCGGACGCCGCCAGATCCGACATCGACACGACCAGGGGGCGCGGATTGTCGCCTTCCTTGATCAGCATCAACTCGCGCCAGATGACGTCGGAGGCCACCGACGACCCTCCGGGGCTGTCAATCCGCAGGACGACCGCCCGCACCGAGGGGTTGGCCCGTGCGGATCGAATGTGCTCGACGATCGTGTCGGCCCCGAGGAGTGGCCCATTCACCGGGTCGAATGTGCTCCGGCCGGGCACGATGGTGCCGACAGCATGGATGAGCGCGATGGTGCTCTGGCGCCGGATCCCGACGGAGCGGTCGCCCACACGGGCGTAATCCGAGAGCTCGACGAGCCGGTCCCCTCCCCCAAGTTCCGGCACGAGATCATCGAGCTCGTCCTGATAGCCGAGCTCGTCCACCAGTCCTGCCGCATAGGCCGCGTCCGCCACGAACGGCCCCTCGTCAATCAGCGCTCGAACGTCCGCTTCCGACTTGCCGCGTCCGTCCGCGATGCCCCGCACGAGCTGCTCGTACTGGTCGGTAGTCAGCGACGCGCTCATCTCCCGCTGCGCGTCAGTGAAGGTCGACTCGGTATAGAGGTTGATCGCCGTCTTGTAGTCGCCGATGTGGAGGAAGTCGGGATAGGCGCCAACCCAGTCGAGCGTCCCTCGCAGGAACAACTCGTAGAGCGCCAGCCCCTTCAGATCGAGGTCGGACGTGGGTACGAGGACAATGCGGTCCGCAGCCGTCGCGAGATAGTACGCCTGGTCGCCGCCGGCCTGGAGGAAGGCCACCACCGGCTTGCCGGACGTGCGGAAGTCGAGCACCGCCTCACGCAGTTCCTGCACCTTTGCCCAGAACGGTGAATTCAGCCCCTGCGGCGCGAGGACGAGCGAGGTAATACGGCGATCCACCTTGGCCTTGCGAAGCGCCTCCACATAGCCCCGCACGGTGTGGCGCTCTGTTCGGCGCACCAGCGTGAGCACATCGTCCGGCAGCAGTTCATCGAGAGCGCCCCCGGGGCGCAGCACCAGCGTCGCGCGGGCGGGGACTGGCGGCTCGGCCGAGACAAGGAGGTGAAGCAGGAGGAAGCCGGCCGCCGAGACGACCACCGCCAGTCCCAGCAGGGAGAGCACAACGCCGACGCCACGTTTCAGGGCCACGAATACAGGATACGCGAAGGGCGCCGGGACGGCGCCCCCGGCGGCGGGGCCGCCTGGGGACGCGAGGCTGTGGAACGGCTAAGGGTTCAGGGCGCCGAACAGCACGAGGCGGGCCGCTTCCCTGAGACCCCGGGCCGAGAACGGCTTCTCGAGAAACGCAGAGCCCTCCTCGAGCTCGGCGCGGTCCTCGAACAGCAGGTCGCTGAACCCGGTTTGGTACAGCACCTTGACCCCGGGGTACCGTTGGCGCACGCGGTCGGCGAGTTCAATGCCACGCATCTCCGGCATCGAGAAGTCCGTGATCAGCAAGTCGAGGCCGCCACCGTGGGCGTCGAGGAGTGCCAGTGCCTCTGGGCCCGAGCCGGCGGTGAGCAGCTCGTAGTTCTCGCGGCCGAGGATCCGCACCAGCACCTCGAGCATCATGACGTCGTCGTCAACGACCAGAACCGTGCGACGTCCGGGCAGTGGCTGCAGTTGGGAATCCAGCGGCCGCGGAACCGCGCCCTGGCGCCGCGTCTGCGCCGCGGACTGGTTCTCGATCCACTGCTGAACCGGGTCGGGCACCGGAGCAGGCGCGGTGGGGACCGCCGGGGCTTCGGCGACCCGTGCCCGCACTGGCCTCGGACGCGGCTGCTCCGGCGGAACGAACTCGAACGCCTGTGGCAGGTGACCGTCCGACACCACGGCCCACAGTCGATTCAGCAGGTCCTGAGGGAGCCCGATCTCGACCGCCGCCACATACACCTCGGCGCACAAGACCTCGAGCTCTCGCACGCGCGCCTGGAGACGTTCAGTATCGGTTTCCACGGGTCGCCTCATCATGACAGCCGCGGCCTGCGCTCGGTCGGCCAACCCTTGCTGATCGTTCACCATACCACTCTCTCCCACGGCAGAATCTCAGACCGCACACCCCGCACAGATCCGCCCACCGCACACAGGCTGACGCGAATCGTCCCTCCTCGTGCCGGAACTCGGCCATTCGACCCGCGTGCGTGTGCGGTCGATGCCAGTAACCGGGCCTTACGTGTTTACCTCTTGCAGATCCCGGGCCATCCGCTGTGGGCTCTGATGTCCCGTTCGACATGTGGTATATTGATACCATGGTACCAAGCAACCACAGTAGCACCCACCCGAGGACCGTCGAACGCAGCCAGACGGGCGTAAGGCTCGAGAAGCGCCTGCTGAAGGTGCTCAAGGCGCTGGCCGACTACCACGACATGACGCTCGGCGACCTTCTCGAAGGCATCGTCCTGCATGCCTTCGAAGGTCGCGCGCCGTTCTCGGACGACACCCGGGCGCGCATCGACGAGTTGAAGAAGGCCTTCGGACTCGACCTGACGGCGGCTGATGCGCACCGGCTTCACGAGCAGCCTCCGGCTGGGAGGCGGGCATGACGTGCGGCATGGACGACGACGTGTTCATGGCGAGGTTTGCCGACGGCACCCTGGCCAGTGACGATTTCCATCACCGGGATCACGTTCGGATGGCGTGGCTCTACCTCGAGCGGTGGCCGCTTGCCGAAGCTATCGCGCGCTTCGACGTCGATCTGCGGCGCTTCGCCGAGGCAAAAGGCGCGCCGAACCTCTACCACGCCACGATCACCTGGGCGTACGTCCTGCTCGTCCACGAACGCGCGCAGGACCGCCCCGACGACGACTGGGGCGCGTTTGCGGCGGCGCACCCGGATCTCCTGTCCTGGAAGCCGTCGGTCCTCGACCGGTACTACGAGGAGGCCACGTTGTGGTCGGATCGTGCGCGCCGGGCGTTCGTGATGCCGGATCGCCTCGCGCCCCGCGCGTGATACCGTTCGGCGGCATGATTCGACGATTCATCACCCTGCTGCTCCTGGGGCTGGCCTCGAGCTCGCTGGCGGCTGACACGTATCCGCGTCAGCCCGGGATCGACGCCCTCCACTACGCGTTCACGCTCACGCTGCTGGGCGACTCCTCCGTGCTCACGGGTGAGGCTCGTGTGACGTTGCGGCTCGTGGACGCCGCTGTGCGCGAGGTGGCGCTCGACCTGGTGGGTGTCACGGGGGATACCGGCATGACGGTCGACAGTGTGGCGACCGGAGCCGGGGCCGTGGCATTCGAACACGCGGGTGATCGGCTGCGACTGCCACTGCCCGAGACCCTGACGGCCGGGGATGAGGTGACCTACACGATTCGGTACCGCGGCGTGCCCGGTGAAGGCCTGCTCGTGCACACGAACCTGCACGGCGCGCGCGTCGTCTTCAGTGAGAACTGGCCGAACCGTGCCCGGCACTGGTTGCCGATGATCGACCACCCGTACGACAAGGCGACCGGTGAGTTTCTGGTCACCGCGCCCGCGACGTACCAGGTCGTCTCGAACGGGCGGCTGATCGAGACGCGCGACCTGGCCGGCGGCCAGCGGCTGACGCACTGGAGGCAGGCTGTGCCCATCTCGTCGTGGTTGTACTCGCTGGCGGCCGCGCCGTTCTCGGTGCATCACGCCGGCGACGTGCACGGCATCCCGCTGCAGACGTGGGT
>CAZNOC010000110.1:0-13427 GCA_964574545.1 uncultured Bifidobacteriaceae bacterium
GCGCTGCACACCACGCACGCGCCCACGATCATGGCCAGATCGATGGTTCCGGCTTTCGGATTCAGCCTCCGTCTGCGCCGCAGCGGGCCGAATGCGAGCGTCGGTCGGCGCCTCCAGCGGCGTCGGTCAGCCCTTGGACGCCTTTCGATTGAGACGAGCACGAACCTTCTCGGACGTGAGTTCCCGAATGGCCCCTGTGGCAACCCAGCGCGCCGCGCGCGAGCCCGGGTCACCGCCCCGCTCCCCACCGGCGCGCTTCTTGGCCGCTGCCAGGATCCGCTTGGCGCACGCCACGGCGGCGGTGTTCAGGGCCCGGTTGCGCTTGCCGATGTTGCGGAGCGCCCAGTTGACCGCCTTCTTGACGAAGTTCCGGTCGTCGAACGCGCCACGCTCGATCAGCGGCAGCAACTCCAGGAACGCCCCGTCCCTGGCGGCCTTGTCGTGGACGGCGAGCCCCGCCATCAGAGCGAAGCCAGCACGCCTGATCCACTCCTCGTCGCGCTCCGCCCACCGAGCGGCCTTGAACCACGCGTGCGGCGTCAGGTCGAAGAGGCTCGTCGTGGCCTGGTCGCAGATGTCCCAGGAGTCGAAGTCGCGGGCCCAGGCGTCGGCCTGTTCCGCGGTGACCGCCGCCGGGTCATCGACGAAGCACGCCAGGAGGCGGGCCTCGTGGTTCCCGGTCGCCCACAACGCGACTGCCAGGTTGTGGTCGGTGCCGAGGCGCTTGGCGACCTTGCGCAACTCAGAGACGGACACGCCGAAGGCGTTCTCGACGTTGATGCCGTAGCGGGCCATGCCCGCCCGGTCGCGCTCGCTCCCCATGTCGCGGAGCTCGGCGAGGATGGCCGCCACCGAGGTCCTGCGATCCGAGATCATGGCATGGCATCCGCAAGACTGGTGCCCTGCGCGAGCACATCCCTCCGCAGAATGTCGCGCGCCCGCTGCGGCTCCTCGAACAGCGGGCTGTGGGCCGAGTGCTCGAAGGTGTAGAAGCCCTTCACCGGAGCATGGAGCCGCAGGAGGTAGTCATGGGCGAGGTCGTAGCTTGCCGTGTGGTCGTGCCGACCGATGAAGGAATACACCGGGATATCAACCTGGTCCACCCGTTCAGCCAGATCAGTCCGCAGCACCTCATCCCACAGAATGCGTCGCGACCAGGCCTTGCCGCGCCAGATGGCGATCTTCTCGCCCAGGGTGTAGGCACGGCACGATCACGAGAATGGCTCCAGAGAGGGAAGGGTAGACGTTTCATGATGACGCCTGCTTTCCGACGAGGCCTGGTACGTCAGGCTTCGTGTACCTTCCGGTGCATAGCCCATGCGCGCGCCGCCCTCCTCGAGAGCGACCGGGACTCGGAGAGGCTCGTGATTCGCGCCGCGGTGGCCCATGGCACGCGACGGCGTCGTCTGACGTGCGGAGTGCCGACAACGAAGTGCCGGGGTTCCGGCGACACGGCTGTCGTGCTCGACACTGGCGGCCGCATCCAGGTTGGATCTCTGGTGGCGCGGGTGGCCCGTCGGAAATGGTCCTGAGTCTGCGGTCGTTCATGCCGTTCCTGATCGGCTCCGGTTCAGATTCTCCATCCCAGCAGGTTCCAGTAGTGAAGCTGCAGCATGAAGACGATTGCTGCCAGCGCGAAGACGGCGAAGTGGACGCGGCCCCAGGCGTTCCAGTACCGCTTCCCGACTGCCATGACCGCACCGGCAATTAGCGCCAGCGCCAACGGCAACGACAGGAGCGGCAACGCGAGCGCCAGTCGCAGCGGGCGTTCGGCCTCGCCCGAGAGGAAGGCATCCTGATCCACAGACGCAGCGACCGTGGCCAGGAACGCCAGGCTCAGCGCGGCGAACCCAAGGGCGGCCCACCGCAGGCCGCGTTCCGGCCCGCGCAGCGGTGGGAGCCCCTCCACGTTCCTCTGGAGCAGGTATCGCACGGGCATGAGCACCAGGACGGACAGGAACAACAGCAGGGAAACCGCGAGCAGCGTTCCGTGCAGCCAGCGCGCCTGCCAGAAGCCCACCTTCTCGGCCGACATCGGCGGCAGGGTGCTGATGAACAGGTGGGAGTAGCGCCCGCGGCCGTCGTCGGCAAAGGCGATCTCGATCGAGCGGTCGCGCGCCCGGAAGTAGCCGGGCTCCACCTCGTGAACGTGCGCCGTGACCAGGGGTGACCGCAGCATCAGCTCGCCCGGTCCACCGGCCTGGATGGTCAGCTCCATTGAGGCGCCAAGCGGCTTCTCGAAGGTCGTGTAGGACCTGCGCAGCAGCCGATACCCACCGCTGTACGCGCGGGCTCGCGCCTCCCAGCCGGACGTGGGCGAACCCGCGACAAACGGCTCGACCGGGTAATAGTGTTCCAGGACCGAGGCCAGGAACCGGCTGGTCGCGATCGGCGCCGCCCCCGCCGAGTTGAAGGACACGAAAATCCCCAGGCCCTCGGCCGGGATCAGCGCGAGATCGCTGAAGAACCACTGGGTTCCGCCCGAATGCCCGATGATCCGCAGTCCGTGGCTGCTCTTCTCGTAGAACCCCAGCGCCATCCCGTTGAGGCGCGGATCGGAGGCGAACGCCCGGCTGTGCATCTCGCGGGCCGTCGCATCCGCCAGGATACGGCTCTCTCCGTAGCGGCCTCCCTGAAGGTGCGCGATCATGAACGCCGCCATCGCCTCGGCGGAGGCGCTGATGGAGCCAGCCGGCGCGATCTCCACCCACTCGAACGGCTTGGCCGCGAATTGCCCGTCCTCGTACCGGTATCCGTCGGACATGTGCGGCGCCAGTCGATCCGGCAGCGGCTGTCGCCCCGTGGCGAACGCCATGCTTAGGGGATCAAGGATCCGTTCCTCGACATACTGTTCCCACGGCACACCCGACACGCGCTCGACGATGTAGCCGGCGAGCGCGGTGCCGTAGTTCGAGTAGGACGGCAGCATCCCCGGCTCCCGGACCCGCGCCGGCAGGTGGTCCCGCAGCCACGCTCCACGGGACACCCCCGCACTCGGACCAAAGAGACCGAAGGCCCGGTCTTCGAGACCGGGGGTATGCGTCATGAGGTGCCGGAGGGTGATCGACTGGGGATAGGTCTCCGGGATCCGGAAGTCGAGGTACTCGTTGACGTCCGTGTCGAGATCCAGCAGGCCCTCGTCGCGGAGCTGCATCACAGCGGTCCAGGTGAAGAGCTTCGAAACGGACCCGATCCGGAAGAGGGTCCTCGCGGAGTCGACCGGCTCGCGGCGCTCCACGTCGGCCCAGCCGTACCCCTTCGAGAAGAGGAGCGTCCCGTCCCTGACCACCGCGATAGTAGCGCCCGCCACATCGTACGCTTCCAGGTGCGCCCGCATGAGCCCGTCGAGATACGCCTCCAGCTCGGCAGGGTCGGTCGGCCCCTGTCCGTCGGCCAGAGGAGGGGTGGCTTCGACGATGACCGGATCCTCAACGGCCTGCTCGGGGACCTGCACTCGGACCGTGCCCGGCAGCAGCGACAGGATCAGGACGGTACCGAGAGAGAGGATGCGTGGCTTCATGGTGTGCTCCAGGTTTCAGTAGTGGTCGCGACCGGCGGCGCCTCGCCGGGGCGCCCGCGGCGGAACGTCGCCGGCCCCGACAGGACGACTACCGCCACGGCAATCTCCAGTCCCAGCCGGATCGGCCGCGCCTCCTCGCCGAGACCCAGGAAGCACCTTCAACGTCGTCGTCTCAACAAGCGCTCTCAGGGAGGGGCTGTCAAGACTCTCGCGGAAGAATCGCCTGACGCCCGTCGTCAGCATGGCCAGGTGGACGACGAAGACGTCGAGGGGCGTGTGGCCGGCGACGTCGGTCCGTAAACCTGGGACTGCAGGAACGGTACCGTGTGTCGCCAGCGGCGCCGTCTGGGGGCGTGTGGTGGATCGGCGACTTGCTACGGGTCTCTGTGACGGATTCGGGAACCGGTCCCGGGGGCTGCCGGAAGTCCGGCACCAACTGCCAGTTCTTCACTGATCGCATCAGCCACAGCCTCGGAAGTCGGTGTGGACGCCCTTGTCCTCGCGCTCGGCAAGCGCGGCACAATTCGTGCGTTGAAGACGACGTAAGTCGCGTGTATCGGGAGCGCTTCGACCGATCTCAGAACACAAGTCGGGGCATGAGCGCCTCGTCCTGCAACGCCCTCGAACATGATGAACTGAGACACACATGAGGCTGGCCTTCGCCATCCTGCTCATCGTGCACGGGCTCCTCCATCTGCTCGGATTCGCGAAGGCGTTCGAGCTCGCGGAGCTGCCTCAGTTGACGCGGCCGATCGCGCCGTCCATAGGGGGGGTCTGGCTCGCGGCCACGCTCCTCTTCCTCGTCGCCGCAGGCGCGCTGTTCCTCTGGCCCCGTTGGTGGTGGGCGATCGGCGCGGTCGCGATCGCGGTCTCCATGGTGGCGATCGTCCCCTCGTGGGCTGACGCGAAGTTCGGTACGCTCGCCAATCTGATCGTCCTCGTGGGGGTGGTCTTCGGCTTCGCCGCGCACGGGCCGCTCAGCCCGCGGGCGGCGTACGACCAGGAGGTCATGCGCCTGCTCGACTCCCCCGTGCCGGGCGCCGTTCTGACCGACGCCGACCTGGCGCATCTGCCCGTGCCGGTGCAGCGCTATCTGCGTACGAGCCGGGTGCTCGGCCAGCCGCGGGTGCACAACCTTCGTGCAGGCTTGCACGGGCGCATCCGTCAGGGCCCCGAATCGCGATGGATGCCGTTCACCGCCGAACAGCACGACTTCTTCGATCGACCCGCGCGCCTGTTCTACATGGATGCATCCATGCTGCTGGTCCCCATGCAGGTCCTGCACCGCTACGTGGGTGCCTCGGCCTCGATGCGGGTCACCGTCGGCGGGCTCGTTCCTGTTGTCAACATGTCGGGACCGGAGTTGACGCAGGCGGAGACGGTCACCCTGTTCAACGACATGTGCCTCATGGCCCCGGCGACGCTGATCGAACCGTCAATCACGTGGGACGAGGTCGACGGGCAGACGGTCCGCGCGACCTTCACGAACGCCGGCCACACGATCCGCGCGGAGCTGGTGTTCAACGAGTCCGGCGAGCTGACGAACTTCTGGTCCGACGATCGCCTGAGAGCGTCCGACGACGGCAAGGAGCTGGAAGCGGTCCGCTGGTCGACGCCGGTTGGCAGCTATCGTGCCTTCAGGCCTGTCCGTCTCGCCTCGCGCGGCGAGGGACGGTGGCACGAGGAGAGTGGAGAGTACGCCTATCTCGAGCTCGAACTGGACGAAGTCGAGTACAACGTGCCCGCACGTTGAGTCAGATTCGGGCACAGGGCGCCGGTGGCGTGCGCGCGCTCTCGTCGCTGAGGCCCTCGTCACTCCCTCTCAGCAGCGCGACGACGTCCAACGGACGGTGGAGGGTGCGGGACGCCAGGGAGACGCGCAAGCGGGCGCACTGCTCGAGCTCGGAGGCGGCCGGGTACTGGCCGGTCTGGTCGTACAGCAGCGCGTCCGGCCCGCCAAGACGGCGGTGCCCGTCGTCGGCCTCACGCGCCGCATTGTCGCTCGCCCGGCTCGCAGTCCATGCTCACACGACCGCCACCTTCACGTTGTGAATCGGGGGCAGGGCATCGAACAGGCAATCCCACTGCTCGCCACCCTCGCGCCCGATCCAGAGCTGGCCGGTTGTCGTTCCCAGATACAGGGCCGGTGTCGTCAACCGGTCGATGTCCATCGCGTCGCGCAGGATGGTGAAGTAGCTGTCCTTCTTCGGGAAGCCGCGCGCGAGCCGGCTCCATCCGTCGCCGCCATTCTCGCTGCGCCACACCGCGGGCGCACCGCCGGGACAGGCGCGCGTTTCCGGCTCCAGGGGCACGACGTACACCGTGTCGGCGTCGTGCGGGTGGACGACGATGGGGAACCCGAAGTCGGAGGGCAATCCACGAGCGATCGAGCGCCATGAGTGGCCGTGGTCGTCACTGCGCAGCACGCCGATGTCCGGCCGCGGCCCTCCTGGCCCGGTCCAGTCTGCCCACCCACCGTGGTTCTGCATGTAGAGCCGGCCGGGCGCATCGTCGTGCCGGGCGATCTTGTGCACGCACTGGCCGAACTCGGGATAGGGATCGGGCGAGAAGCCGGCCCCGACGCCGCGATTCGACGCCCTGAACGAGTCGCCGCCGTCCTCGCTCAGATAGTGGCCGCCCGTCGAGATGCCGAGGTGCACCCGATTGCCGTCGCGGATGATCGTGTGCATGCAGAGCCCGCCGTTGCCGGGCTGCCACTGGCGCGCGTGCTCGTGGTTGCTGATGCCCGGCACCATCTCCCACGAGTCGCCGCCGTCATGGCTCCGGAACAGGGACGCGGGTTCCACGCCACACCACAGTTCGTTCCGGCGGCTGCCGGTCTCGAGGGACCAGATGTTGGCCAGCGCGCGGCCGTCCCCCTTCGGGAACGCGGGCGCCGACTTCGTTTCTTTGAAGCTCTTGCCCATGTCCGTCGAGCGCAGCACCTTCATGCCGAAGAACGGATCGCAGCTCGAGGCGTACAGACGCGGCGTGCCGCGCGTGTCGGCGAGCGTCGCATACACGGGCACGCCGGCTCCGAAGGGGCCGCGTAGCGCGAAGCGGCGGCGGGCCTTGGCCGCCTCGGCGACGAACACGCCTTTCTTGGTGCCGATGGTGAGCACAACTCGATCCGCCATCTTCAACCTCCCGAGACCG
Organism: uncultured Bifidobacteriaceae bacterium; assembly: GCA_964574545.1. GTDB lineage: Bacteria > Acidobacteriota > Vicinamibacteria > Vicinamibacterales > UBA2999 > JAUXWO01. The sequence continues at coordinate 6,677 of CAZNOC010000110.1, forward strand.
CCGGCAGGACCGTGACCACGTCCCCCGGTGTCAGCATCGTGTCGACCCCGTCGAGGTCGCGCACATGGTCCGAGTTCACGAACACGTTCAGGTGCCGACGGACGGCGCCTGTTTCGTCACAGATGTTGCGATACAGCGCGGGCTGGCTCCGCTCGAGGTCCTCGAGTGCGGCGCGTACGGTCTGGCCAGACAGGGGCACCTGGGACGCTCCTCCGCAGTAGGGGCGCAGCGGGCCTGTGACATGGAGCGTGACGACCGGTGCCCGGCGCATGATCGCAGCAGCTTATCGCCGACGGCCGGCGCGAGACAATCTGGAGTGAGGCATGTCTGAGTCGCCTCGCGGTTTGTACATGTGTCGAGGCTGCAGGCTCTACTTGATGTTGCGGCCCGCGTGCTGGCGCCCCCGTGGAGGCTCTTGACACCCCGCTTGGGCCATCGGACTCTCATCCAACGCCTAGGGTCTGCTACTCGGCGCTCCGGCGCCTACCGAGACGGGACTTGCACCCGCTGGAGACGAACGGCGTGAAGCAGACGATAACCTGTCTGCTCGCCACGACGGATCATGGCGGGCATTCTGCGCCGGGCGCGGACAGGGACCGGCGCTGTGGGCGCACGATCGGTCCCGCAGAGGTCGTTGGTGCAGGTTCGATCCGATCTGCTCTCTCGTGCGGTCGTGAGGGCGAGTTGGAGAGCGAGTTGGGGTCGGGATGAATTTCAGTTTCTGCCATCCGCCCGAGCGGACACGCATGGCAGAAAGTGAAATTCATCCCGACCCGGGCGGCTCCCCACTCGCCGGCCTCCGGGCCCCCAACACCTGCCAGAGTCCCGGCCGGTCACCGCAGCGGCGGCTGCCCCATGGGGTGCTGTCGTTCAATCGCCGCAGCAAGCGCCAGCACGCGCTCCTCTCCCATCGGCGGGCCCACGATCTGCAAGCCCACGGGCAGGCCCTGGGCGTCCAGACCGCAGGGCACCGAGGCGACCGGCAGCCCCGTCATGCTCCAGATGAAGGTCGGCGCGATCCAGTCGATGTACGTCTCCATCGGCTTGCCGGCGATCGTCTCCGGGTAGTTCTGCTCCACCGGAAACGGCGGCACGGCCATGCAGGGCGTGACGATGAGATCCGCCCGCGTGAAGAGGTCCTCGCAGACCCGCCACAGCCGGTTGCGGGCCTGCTCGGCCTCGCCCACCTCCACGAGCGGCGTCTCGAGACCCCGCGTGATGTTGCCTGCGACGTTCGCCCCAAACTTCGCGCGGTGCTCGAAGCGCGGGTGCATCTCGGTGACGAACCACAGGCCCCGCAGTGCCAGGAACGCCGGGCGCGCGAACGCCAGGTCGAGATCGACCTCCTCCACGACGGCGTTGGCGTCGCCGAGGGCGACGGCGGCAGCCCGGCAGATCGCCGCGATGTCGGCGTCAACCCCGATGCGGGCGGGATCGGCTGCATAGAGGACACGGGTGCCGCGAGGGAGTCCGGCCGCCACCGCGGCCGGCAGATCGCGGCCGTCGAACGGACACGTCAGCGGCGCGCGCGGGGTGGGCCCCGCCATCGCCTGCAGCGCCAGCGCCACGTCCGCGGCCGTCCGCGCCATCGGCCCGGTCACCTGCAGCGTGTCCCACATCCAGTCGGTGGGCACGGTCGGCACGAGACCCACCGACGGACGAATGCCCGTGACGCCACAGAACGAGGCGGGAATGCGAAGCGAGCCACCGAGATCCGTGCCTTCGGCCAGCGCGATCATGCCGGTCGCCAGGGCCGCCGCGCCGCCGCCGGTCGATCCGCCGGCGCTCTTCGACAGGTCCCACGGGTTGCGCGTCCGGCCGAAAACGTCGTTGAAGGTGTTCCCGCCGGCGGCAAACTCGGGACAGTTGGTCTTGCCCAGCACGATGGCACCGGCGCGCCGCAGCCGCGTGACCACGAGCGCATCCTGGGCCGGCACGTGGTCGGCGTACACCACCGACCCGTACGTCGTGCGCAGGCCCGCCACCGGGGTGATGTCCTTGATGCCGACGGGCAGCCCGCACAGCAGTCCCGGCGCCTCGCCACGCGCGATGGCGGCGTCGAGGGCGCGCGCCTCGTCCACCGCGCGCGGGTTCAGCGTGACGATGGCGTTCAGCCGGGGATTGACGTCGGCCACGCGGGCCAGGGTGGCCTCGAGGACCTCCGCCGCAGACACCTGCCGCGACAGCACGAGGTCGCGGATCTCCGTGGCGGATCGATCGAGACAGGACGTGTCAGCCATGACGGCCCCAACCGGGCAGCACCAAGCCTACCCGATTGGGGAGCCGCCGAGCGCGAAACGCGCCGGTCTGCCTGCGTCAGCGCTGTCCGTCCACCAGCAGGGCGCGGCTCCCGAACACGGGGGTCGTGTCCACGAGTTGGCGCCAGGCGCTGGCGGCGCGGGGTGCCGCACTGACCACGCGGCCGCCGCAGATGACCTGCTTCCCTGCCGGCTGCCTCACCCACACGCGCTTGACCGTGCAGGCGACCCCGAACTGGTCGATGCGCAGCGTGAAATGGGGCGGCAGCGCGGCGGCCCTGGCGCCGCTCACCTCCACGCGCACGCCGTCGATGCTCACGTCGAGCACCCGGGACGTGATGCCGTCCACCGACGCGGTGATGGGCCTGATGTGCTTGCGCGGAGACCTGCGCACGGGACGGCCCTCTCCGAGGGACAGCGCCACCGCCAGCATCAGCGTCTCGGCGGTGACGGGGCGTTCGAGCCACCGGACGTGCCGCATCCTCCCGGTGGCGATGTCGGGCGAGCCGATCAGGATGAGCGGGCGGTTCGGACCCAGCGTGCGCAACACGCCCGGCAGCGTCGCCTCGGACACAAGCGACGAATCGGCGACGAGGGCCTCGATGGAGCGCCCTTCGAGTGCGGCGGGCAGCGACGCGAGGCCCACCATCGGCACCGCCTCGCAATCCGCGGCCTCCAGCCAGTCGATCAGCGAGGCGCGTTCGCCCACGACGGGGCTTGCGGCGCCGATTCGAGCGCGTTGATGCATGGAGTCTGATTAGTGCAAGGGGCTTGCCGGAGTCAAGCCGCGTGATTCCGGCCGAATCCCGCGTCTGGGAGCGCCATCCTGGGGCGTTTCACCCTGCGCACGGGCAGCTTTGTCCACGGGCCTACCGAAATGCCATGCCTCGGCGGTCGCCTCCGCCCCCGCCCTACGCCTTCCACTCCCCCGTAAACGCCACCGCACGCGCGAACGCGGCTTCGCCGCCACGAAACTTCCAGGGGAAGATGCCAAGCACCAGCCGCCGGTTTTGCAGTTCCTTCGCGTCAATGTCGCCGCCCAGATTCTCGATGTGCATGCAGTTCTCGGGAAACAGGGCGTTGTGCGTCAACTGGTAGGCGGACTCCGGGAAGAGTGCATCGACGGCCGCCTTCCCGCCGAACTTGGCTTCGCACGCGGCCCGCACCTTGTCGCAGTGCCCGTGCATGCCCTTGCCGAGGAAGCGCCCGATGGGCAGGTTCATCGGGTGGTCGGTCGAGATGCAGTCCACGCCCCAGATATGGATCCCCTTCTCGAGCAGCCACGGCACCATGTCGGGGTGCGCTCCGGGATGCCGGTGGATGTAGCGCTCCTCGTCCGGCGACGACCCGAACTGCCCGTACTTGTGCCAGCCCGTGTGCAGGAACAGGAGATCGCCCTGCTTGATCTCAACCCGGTCTTCGATCATCTTCGGCGTGTACAGGTCGAAGTCATCCATCGCGTCCGACAGATCCACCAGCGCGCCGGGCCCGCACAGCCAGTCCATCGGGATCTCGTCGATCGTCATCCCGGCGGTGACGAAATGTCTGGGCGCGTCGAGGTGCGTGCCCATGTGATTGGACGTCTGGATGTACTGCGCGTTGACGCCGTGCTCCGCCTTCCGCTTGATGTACTTCACCTCAAAGGGCGGGTAGTACGGCCAGAACGAGCACTCCTGGTTGAGCGGCTGCGACAGGTCATAGATCTTCATCACCGTTTCTCCACTGACTACGTACGAACACGAAGGTCACGAAGGCCACGAAGCACGCACGAAACACTTTCTATTCTGACGGAGTCCCTTCGTGGCCTTCGTGTGCTTCGTGTTCAAGGCCGATGCCTTGTCCCCCGCATCAACACCAAATACAGCACGCCAGACACGATCGCCGCCGAGAACCACGCGCCGTCGAACAGGAATCGCAGACCTGGCACCGCCAGGCCCAGCAGCGCGACCGCGATGCCGGCCACGAGCGCCTTCATCGCCGCGTGGTTCACGCCGTTGTCGTAACTGTACCAGCCGGCCGGCGCGTACAGGTTCGCGATGGACAGCACGCCGCGGCGGATGAACACGTAGTCGCACACAAGGATGCCGCCGACGGCGCCGAGCAGGCCCGAATAGCTGATGAGCCACGTCTGGTAGACGTCGAGCAGCTTCCACGGCAGAATCGCCACGCCAACCAGACCCGTCAGCAGCCCTCCCATTCGGAAGCTGATCCGCTCGGGCGACAGGTTCGTGAAGGTGTTCGCCGGGGCGACGACGTTGGCCGCGATGTTCGTCGTGAGCGTGGCCACGAGCACCGCCGCCATCGACGCCAGGCCGATCCACGGGTTGCCGCTGTCGGCCGAGATTCGCGAGAGCAGGTCCACCGGATTCCAGATCGCCTCCCCGTACACCGTCACCGTGGCACTCGTCACCGCGATGCCCAGAAACGCCACAAGCGGCATCGTCGTGAGCAGGCCGAGCGCCTGGCCGACCATCTGGTCGCGCTGGCTCCGCGCGTAGCGGGTGAAGTCGGGGATGTTGAGCGACAGCGTCGCCCAGTAGCCGACCATGGCCGTCACCCACGGAACGAGATCCGTGGCCGTGCGCGTCCGATCGACCTCGCCAAGGCGGTCGGCCCCCGCAAGCAGCGCCTCGAAGGACCCGACGGCCGACATCGCCCACCAGAGCAGCGCCAGCCCCAACGCGACGAGCAGGGGCGCGGCCACCGTCTGAAGCACCTTGATGGCCTCGGTCCCGGCCCACACGAAGTACAGGTTCACTGCCCAGAATGCGGCAAAGGCCAGGTAGTGCGCCGCGGTGTAGTCCATGAAGCGCCAGGCGCCCCCGATGCCGAGCGCCTCCGGCCAGAGAATCCCGGCGAGCGCGTGGATGGCCAGGGCGCCAATCCACGTCTGGATGCCGAACCACCCGCAGGCCACGACGGCGCGCAGGAGCGACGGCACGTGCGTGCCTCTCGTACCAAACGCCGCGCGGGCGAACACCGGAAACGGAATGCCGTAGCGCGTGCCCGCATGCGCGTTGATCACCAGCGGGACCAGGACGATCAGGTTGCCGAGCGCCACGGCAAAGAGGCTCCACCGCCATCCGAGACCTGCCGAGATCATGCTGGAGGCCAGCATGTAGCTTGGAATGCAGACGCTCATGCCGACCCAGAGCGACGCGATGTGCCACAACGTCCAGGTGCGCTGCGCCTCGGATGCCGGCGCCAGATCGTCGTTCGCCAGGGAACTGGGCATGCCCCCTACCCGGCCTCGACGCGTCCGCCGGCGCGTGCCACGGCCCTCTCGATTCCGCGTGCCGTCAACACGCGCACGAGGTGGCGTCGGTACGCCGCCGAGGCATGGATGTCGCCGGACGGGTCTGCGTCCTCGGCCGCCGCCGCATCCGACGCCGCCCGGATCAGCGCAGTCGACGGGGCCTCGCCTGCGAGGATCTCCATGGCACGCGCGGCCAGGACCGGCCGGTCGTGCACGCTCAGCAGCGATACGCGGGCGACCTCGCACCGCCCGGTTTCGTCCAGTGTGACCGTCGCGACAACGCCCGCGAGGGCATAGTCACCGTGCCGGCGGGCGACCTCGTCGATCGCCCAGCCGGTCCGTGGCGCTGACGGCGGCAGCATGACCTCGGTGAGCAGTTCGTCGGGTTCAATCACGGTGGTATAGAGACCCACGAAGAACTCGGACGCCGGGACGGTGCGAGTGCCCGTGCGGCTGCGCAGCACAAGTCGCGCATCGAGGGCGAGGCACACGGCCGGCAGCTCCGCGGCGGGGTCGGCGTGCGCCAGGCTCCCGCCGATGGTGCCACGCGCACGAATCGGCGGATGCGCCACCCACCCCATCGTCTCGCGCACGAGCGGCGCGTGCGTCTCGACGAGCGGGTCGGTCTCGAGCGTGCGGTGCCGTGTCATGCCGCCCAGGCGCAGTCCACCGGCCTCGTCCGCCTCGACGCCGAAGAGCTCGCGGATTCGGTTCAGGTCCACGAGCGCCGCCGGCTGCGCCAGGCGGAAGTTCATGGCGGGCACCAGGCTCTGACCGCCCGCCAGGGGCCTGGCCTCGCCAGCGTGCTCGGCCAGGATCTCCAGCGCCTCGTCGAGCGTGTCGGGCCTGAAGTACGCGAACGGCGCCGGCTTCACCGCCCGCCGCCCCCCGCGAGACGGCGGTTGAGCTCGCGCTGCAGCGCCTCGAGGCCCTTCTCGGTCATCATGCGCGCGGCCGAATCGATGATGCGTTGACCCACGGCCGCGATCCGCCCTCCGATCTGCAACTCCGATCGATACGTCATCGTCGTTTCGTTGCCCGGCGCCTCGGCCAGCGTGACCTGCGCGGTACCGCGAGCGAACCCGAGTCCGCCCTTGCTGTCGATGCGCATCGCGAAGCGTTCGGGCGGGTGCTTGTCCACGAGGTCCACGGTCATCTGGAACTCGGCAGCGCTCATCGGGCCGACCGACACCTTCATGACGCCCTCGAAGTGGTCGTCGGACGTGCGGGTCAGGCG
>CAZNOC010000111.1:0-13227 GCA_964574545.1 uncultured Bifidobacteriaceae bacterium
TCCGGCGCGTGCACGGTGGAGATCGCCGCGTTCGATCAGTTCACTCAGCTGCTTGCCGATCCGGCGGCCACGGCCGACTTCGACCACGTCGTGTTCGACACGGCACCCACCGGCCACACGCTGCGCCTGTTGAAGTTGCCGGCGGCGTGGACGGGTTTCATCGACACGAACACGACCGGTACGTCGTGCCTCGGGCCGCTGGCCGGGCTGCAGGGACAGGCGGCGCTGTACCGCGCGAGCCTCGAGGCGCTCGCGGATGCCGCCGTCACCACGCTTGTGTTGGTGACCCGGGCCGAGCAGGCGTCGCTGACGGAGGCCGCGCGCACCACAGCGGAACTCGCGGCCCTCGGGATGACGCATCAGCGGCTGATGGTCAACGGGGTGTTCACCGCCATGGACCGCACCGATGCCGTGGCGGTCGCGCTCGAGGCGCACGGCCGTGCGGCGATGGCCCAGATGCCCGCCTCGCTTGGCGGCCTGCCGCGCACCGATGTCCCGCTGCTGTCGTGGGCGCCGATGGGGGCAGAGGGACTGCGCCGCGTCTTCAGCGGCGCCGGGGCCGCGCCGCACGACGCGCCGGTGCCGGCTGCCGTCGCGGCCACGTTACCGGGTCCAATCGCCGCGCTCGTCGACGCCATCGAGCGCGACGGCCACGGCGTCGTCCTGACGATGGGGAAGGGCGGCGTGGGGAAGACGACGGCGGCGGCGGCGATTGCGCTGGAGCTGGCCGCGCGCGGCCACGACGTGCGGCTGAGCACGACCGATCCCGCCGCGCACATCGCGGCGGCCGTGGGCGGCGCGGTGCCGAACCTGCGCGTGTCCCGGATCGATCCGGTGGCTGAAACCCAGGCGTACAGCGCGGACGTGCTGGGCGCCGCGACGACGCTCGACGCGCGCGGGCGCGACCTGCTCGAGGAAGACCTGCGGTCGCCCTGCACCGAGGAGATCGCCGTCTTCCGCGCGTTCGCGCGTGCGGTGGCGGAGGGAACGCAAGGCTTCGTGGTCCTCGACACGGCCCCGACCGGTCACACGCTGCTGCTGCTCGACGCGGCCGAAGCGTACCACCGCGAGGTGTCGCGCACCGAGGGCGAGGTGCCCGACGCGGTGCGTCAACTGCTGCCGCGCCTCCGCGATCCGAGGTACACGAAGGTGCTGATCGTGACGCTGCCCGAGGCGACACCCGTGCACGAGGCTGCGGCGCTGCAGGCCGACCTTCGGCGCGCGGGCATCGAACCGTTTGCCTGGATCGTCAACCAGAGCTTCGCGGGCGATGCCATCCACGACCCCGTGCTGCGGGAGCGCGGCGCACGCGAGGCGAGATACCTGGCCGAAGTCCGCGACGAGCACGCCGCGCGGCTCGCCTGGGTGCCATGGGTGCAAGAGCCGCCGATCGGCCCCGGGCCGCTGCGACACCTGGCCAGGGGAAAGATAGATCAAGCGATGGAGAATCTTGTGATCTCGTGATGTGGTGATGTGGGGATGGGATCGCGTGATGTCATGATGTGCCGCGGCCTGCGGCCCCCATCTATCTGTTGATCGTCCAGCGCGTGAGGCTTCGCCGGTCGATCAGCAGATAGATGGCAGGCGCAAGCCTGGCACATCGTAAGATCGCACATCGATCGCCACATCACCAGATCACGAGATCACCAGATTCCCTATCTATCTATCCATGTCTCCCACGCTTCCCGCCACCGACGTCGTCCTGCTTGGCGTCGGACATACGAACGCGCACGTGCTGCGGAAGTGGAAGATGGGGCCGCTCCCTGACGTGCGGCTGACGTGCGTGTCGAACTTCCCGGTTGTCACCTACTCCGGGATGCTGCCCGGGGTGCTGGCAGGGCTCTATCCGCCGGAGCAGATGGAGATCGACCTGGTGCGCGCGTGCGCGGCGGCGGGCGCGCGGCTGATCGTGGGCGACGTGGCGGGGGTCGACCTCGAGGCGCGACGGCTGCTGTTCAGCGACCGCGCGCCGGTGCGCTTCGACGTGCTGTCGATCGGCATCGGTTCGGTGCCGACCTTCGACGGTGTCGAGGTTGCAGACGCCTCGCGTCTGCTGGCCATCAAGCCGATGCAGACGCTGCTGGCGCGCCTCGACGCGCGGCTCCACACGCACGCGGCCTCCGGCGCATCGCAGCCCCTGCGCATCGTCGTCGTGGGAGGTGGCGCCGGCGGCGTCGAGGTGGCGCTATGTCTGCCGAACCGCGTGCAGGCCGCGCTTGGCGCCGGCACGACGTGCGCGGTCACGATTATCACCGGGGACGGCCGGCTGGTGCCGGGCAGCCTCGAAAGTACGGCGCACCGGGTGGCGGCCATCGCCGCGCACCGCGGGATTGGTGTCGTCACCGGTCGGCGCGTCACGAGGATCGACGGCGGGCGGATAACGCTGGACGATGGCACGAGCGCGGACGCCGACGTGATCGTGTGGGCCACCGGCGCTGAGCCGCCTCCGATCCTCGCGTCGCTTGGACTGCCCACCGACGATCGCGGCTTCCTCCGCACCACGCGCGCCCTGCAGACCACCGCCGGCGCCCCCATCTTCATCGTCGGCGACACCGGCACGATCGACGGCGCCGCCACACCGAAGGCCGGCGTCTACGCCGTGCGTCAGGGACCGGTGCTCTGGGACAACATCCAGCGGCTGCTCGCCGGACGAACGCTCCGGCGCTACACGCCGCAGCGCGGGTTCCTGAAGCTGCTCAATACGGGCAACGGCCGCGCCATAGGCGAGTGGAAGGGCACGAGCTTCGAGGGCGCGTGGGCCTGGCGGCTGAAGGACGCGATCGATCGCCGCTTCATGCGGATGCATCAGGACTACGCGCCGATGCCGATGGCGGCGTCGCCGGCGGGGGAGGCCGCGGCCGAAGCGATGCGCTGCATGGGGTGCGGCGGCAAGGTGGGCGCGGGCGTCCTCTCGCGCGCGCTGGCCCGGCTCGACATACCGCCGAGCGAGCATGTGCGTGTCGGGCTCGAGGCGGCAGACGATGCAGCGGTGGTGGTGGCGCCGGGCGGGAGGCCCGTGACCGTCACGGTGGACTTCTTCGCGGCCCCGTTCGACGACCCCTATGCGATCGGCCGCGTTGCGGCCCTGAACGCGGCCAGCGACGTCTTCGCGATTGGCGCCACGCCGTTTGCTGCCCTCGCGATGGTGACGCTCCCGGTTGGTCCAGAGCGGCAGCAGGAGGAGCTGCTGCATCAGCTGCTGGCAGGCAGCCTTCGCGAACTGCGCCAGATGGGTGCCACGCTGGTGGGCGGGCACACGATCGAAGGGCCCCAGCTTACGGTGGGCTTCACGCTGCTGGCGTCGCAGACGACGGAACCGCCGAGAACGAAGGGGCGGCTGCGTGCCGGTGACGCGCTCGTGCTGACGAAGCCGATCGGGACCGGCATCCTGCTGGCCGCGCACATGCGTGCGGAGTGCCGGGCGCCATGGTTCACCTCGCTTGTCGCATCGATGCTCTCGAGCAACGCCCCGGCCGCGCAGTGCCTGGATCGCTTCGACGTCTCGGGGTTGACAGACGTGACGGGCTTCGGCCTGGGCGGCCACCTGCGCGAGATGCTCGAGGCAAGCGGTGTTGGCGCGCATCTGGACGCCGGCGCCATCCCGCTGCTGCCCGGCGTCAGCGAGCTCGTCGTTGTCGGCACCGAGAGCACGCTCGCGCCGGCAAACCGCGAGCGTACCCGCGAGTTGTCGCTGGCCGTGCCGGTATCCGACCCGCGTGTGCAGGCGCTCTTCGATCCACAGACGTGCGGCGGGTTGCTGATCGGCGCGGCGTCAGCGGACGCGGATGCGCTCGTGGCCGAACTCGTGCGCCTGGGCCATGCCGAGGCGCGCCGTATCGGGAGCGTCGTGGCAGGGGAGCCGGCGATCAGGATCGAATAGGGCCGAGGCCATCGCGCTTATCTGCGCCGGCGCGGACGCTGTTCCTTAGGGATGCAGGCCCGTGCGGTGCAGGGACGCCGTGAGCCGCGTCGCGCCGCTCAGTTTGCCGCCCTCCTTCTCACGCTTCGTCATGACCAGGCCGGTGGCCGACGCCGGCTCGTAGCTGCACGCCGCGGTCCCGGCGCTGCCCGCATCGGACGCGCGAATGACGGCACGGACGCGGAGCCGGCCGGCGGCGTCACGGGCCAGACGCAGGCCATCGCCCGCGCGTTCGACCTCCACGACCCGGCAACCGTGGTGCACGAAGTCGCGCGCGCGGTCGTCCCAGGTGTCCGGCGTCACGATCGCCAGCAGCCGTCCATCGCGGCCCTCGGCAAGATCGATCTGTGTCAGACGCGTGCCGCCAAGGTCGCGGGCCTCTCTCTCGCCGGACAGCGCGCCGGCGAACCGCCAGCGCCACCCGGTCACCGGACCCGCGGCGTCGGTCGCGAACAGCATGAGATCGCTGCGCTCCATGTCCGCGACGGGGCCGCGGAAGGCCATACAGCTCAGCGCGAGGAAGAGCTCGCGTCCATCATGATAGAGCGCCGGTTCGTTCCAGAGCATGCAATGACGGGTGCTCGGCGACAGATCGGTGAGCCGTACGTCCATACCGTAGGCGTCGTCGGTTCGGGCGCTGCCCAGCTGGACGGCGGGCGCGTCGGCCAGGGCGTCCGGTGACGCGGCGCGGCTGACGAGAATCCGGAAGCTCTCGACCGGTCGATCGCCGAAGCCCCCGCGATCGGGGAGGAAGTACTGCAGGCGGGCGCCGAACCACGCAAGGCCCTGGGCCGTACGCACCGGCAGCAGGTTGGCGACCTCGTGGCCCAGATGGCCGCGGGCGCCGTCGGGGGCGGTCGCCGGCACGGCCGTCCACAGCTTGCGCACGAAGCGCCACGTGCGGCCGCTGTCGAAGCTGCGCGCGAGGTGAATGTCGACCCCGGGCCGGCCGTCGCCGCCGCCGCGGCCCGTCGCATTCCGGCGGAACAACCGGCGCTGCGGCGCCTCGCCCGTGCGGATGTTGGGCCAGGAGTACGCCATCCAGACATGGCCGGACTGCGGATCGCGCCGGAGCGTGGGATCGGCAAAGCCGGAGAAGGCGCTCGGCCGCCCGTCCGGCTGCGTCGACACGGCATCGCCGTCAATCTCGATGGCCGGACACGAGGCGGGAACGCAGTCGAAGTCCTGCTGGGTCCCGGCGCCCAGACCAACGGCGGCGGCGGTGGCGACGACGAGACCCACGGTGGTCACGGCGTTCATGGCTAGCCTCCGAAGCCATTGTACCTGAGTACCTGAAACGGCAGATTGCAGCCGTCGAACCTCAGGGCTGCAAGCCGAACTGCCCCACGAACGCGCCGTCGTCGTTGACGACCGCCAGCCCTGTCGGCGGGTTGTTGTGCTCCCGTCCGGCGCCGTCGGCACGCTGTGACACCGATGCGTGCACTGTGTCGTTCCACCGCACGACGCGGAAGCGGTTCGGGATGAGATCGTAGCGCTGCTTCTCGGAGATGGCCGCGTCCGGGTTGATGCGCGCGCGGTTCTTCTGGATGACGGCGTCCTTCAGTGGGAGACCCTGCCGCGCGGCAGAGGCGAACATCCAGTTCAGGGCAATGGCCGACAAGCCGGCATTCCTGTTGCCACCGCCGACATCTGAGTGCACGCCGCGGAACCAGACCTCGAAGAGCCGCCCCTCCTGGTGCGCTGACATGACGCGCGCCTCCAGGCGATGCAGGTCGAATGTCTTTCGCCGCTCGTCAAGCGCGAGCGCGTGGTAGCACTTCTCCACGTTGTCCGGCAGGCGCAGGTCCCATCCGATGTTCTTCGAGTTGGTGGGGAGCCCGAACGACGGCACACAGTCCCAGAGACCCAGGAAGCGGATGGCTGGCGGCGACCCCGCCGCAAACCCCGGCCAGGGTTTCGCGAAGATCCGATTGGCGAAGTGAACGGCCAGCGCGGCGCCGCGGCTGAAGCCCACGATGTCGATGGTCGTGTCGCCGGCCTTCAGGTTGGCGCGCAGGGCCGTGGAAGCGTTCTCGATGCGCGTGCGACCGCCGGCGCCCGTGATGCCGCCGATCACCCGGCCCAGCTTGCCCGCACGGGTTCCCACTCCCTTCTCGTAGTGGGTGCCGTCACCGTATCCGTCGCGGAACCAGAGGACATTGGTGTTCCGCTCGGTGTCAGGATTCTCCGAGTTCCAGGTGCCGTCGAACGCATAGAGTGCCACGATGCCTCCATCCTCACCACCATCTTCCGAATCAGGTGGCTGGCGGCATGCTATCGCAAGGCGGAAAGGGGCGCCACGAGTATCCGGCCGCCCGCTAGGCCTGTGCCGCGTGACCCGCGACGCCCTTGACACCCTCGTGAATCTCGCGGGCACGGGAAATCGCGGCCTGCACGTGCGGCTGGATGTTCTCCGGCCCGACGTGCTCGATGAACTCGGAACGCGCCAGGAAGCGCGCGGGCTGGTGGCGCGCGCCGCAGAGCAGCAGGGTCCGCCCGGAGGCCCGCACCCGGTCGCTGAGCCGCTCGAGCGCATGCAGGCCCGTCGCGTCGATCGCCGTCATGTTGCGCAGGCGCAGGACGACGATTGGCTTGAAGTGCGTGAGGTCGGCGGTGGCGTCGTCGAGCTTGTCCACGGTACCGAACAGGAACGGCCCGTGGATGCGCAGGATGTCGACGTAGGGGGGCACCTCCTTGTCCTGAAGCACGTGGACGCGGCCGTCCTCGATGTACTCCGGCGTCACCAGTTCGATGCTCGTTGTGTCGCTCACGCGGTAGATGTAGAGGAGCGCCGCCAGCGCCATGCCGACTTCGACGGCCAGCGTCAGGTCGGCCATCACCGTCAGTCCGAACGTGATCGCCCACACGGTCTTGTCGGCGAGGTCGAGCTTCACGATGCCGCCGACCTCCCGCCACTCGCCCATGTTCCATGCCACGACGAAGAGCACGGCGGCGAGCGTCGCCAGCGGGATGTCGGCGGCGAGAGGCGCCGCCACCAGCACGATGGCCAGCAGCGTTGCGGCGTGCACGAGCGAGGACACCGGCGAGCGCGCGCCGGACTTGATGTTGGTGGCCGTGCGCGCGATGGCACCGGTGACCGGGATGCCGCCGAACATCGGCACGACGACGTTGGCGACGCCCTGGCCGAGGAGTTCCGCGTTCGAGTTGTGACGGTCGCCCGTCATGCCGTCGGCGACCACGGCCGAGAGCAGGCTCTCGACCGCCGCCAGCAGCGCGACGGTGAGGGCGGCCGGCAACAGCGGGAGGATCAGGTCGGCGCGAAAGGCGGGGATCTCGATGCCGGGCAGCCCGGACGGGAGGCCGCCGAACTTCGACCCGATCGTCTCGACCGGCAGGCCGAAGAGGGCCACGGCGCCCGTGCCGGCGGAGAGCGCGACCACCGAGCCCGGCACGCGGGGGAGCCACCGCGGCATCAGCAGGATCAGGGCCAGCGACGCCGCCGCGAGTCCGGCGGCCGCCGGGCTGACCGTGTGGAGGTGGGCGGCCAGCACCTCCATGCGCGCGAAGAACTCGCTCGGCACCTCGCCGATGGCCAGCCCCAGGAAGTCCTTGATCTGGGTCGAGGCAATGAGCAGCGCGATGCCGTTGGTGAAACCGATCACCACGGGACGCGGGATGAACTTCACCGCCTCGCCGAGGCCGGTCAGCGCCATCACCACCAGGAGGACGCCCGCCATCATCGTGACCATGAGCAGGCCCGCGAGGCCGTGCTCGGCGACGATGCCGGCGACGATGACGATGAAGGCGCCGGTCGGACCGGCGATCTGCACGCGCGATCCGCCGAGGAGGGCCACGATGGCGCCGCCGACGATCGCCGTGTAGATCCCCGCCTGCGGGGTGACGCCGCTGGCCATGCCGAACGCCAGGGCGAGTGGCAGCGCGACGACACCCACCGTGACGCCGGCGACGAGATCGGCGCCGAACGTCTGGCGGGTGTACTCGCGGAGGCTGCGCAGGAGCGCGGGCTCCCATGTGCGCCAGGTCAGTTGCCGGAGATATTCGGTCATGCCTTCGGCGGGTTCCTGGGCGCGTCCATGTCGCCGAGGATGGCGAGCGTGTCGTGCAGGTGGGTGTGGAAGTAGTCGCGCAGCAGGTCGAGGATGCGTACGAGCAGATCCTTGTCGCGCAGTTCGTAGAAGACCTGGTTGCCCACCTTCCTTGTTGTCACGACGCCCTTGGCGCGGAGGACAGCGAGATGCTGGGAGAGGTTGGCCTGCTCGAGGTGGAGGCGCTCGGCGATGTGGCCGGCCGCGAGTTCGCCGCTCCGGAGTTCGTCGAGGACGGCGATGCGCGTGGGGTGGGCCAGGGCCTGGAAGACCTGGGCCTTGAACTGCCGAAGGGGGTCGCTCACAAACATTAGAATATTCGAAATATCATATATATTCAAGCTCCTCAGTGGCCCGCCAGCAGCCCGCACCCTCCGCGAGACGCTGATCAGGCCCCGGGTTGAACAGTGCGCAAGCCGTGGGCTCGCGCCGCCTTCGCCAGGCGCGCATCGTAGGTGACGACCTCGACCGACAGATCGTCGATCGACAGCACGGTGGCGACATGGATGGCGTCGAGCGTGCGGAGATCCGCGGGGGCCAGTGCCGCCGCCCTCGACAGGACCGCGGACGTGACGTCCAGAAGCACCAGCGCCGACAGCACCTCGTCAACCTTCGCCAGGTGTTGACGAGGTAGCCCGCGCCGGCACGCGCGTAGGAGTTCGGTTGCGCCGAGCGCCGAGCAGAGCAGGCCGGCGCGTGCGGCGAGGTCGTGTTCGAGCGCTGCCGTCTCGCGCTCGACCACGACGAGCTTCACCAGCGCGGACGCATCCACGTACGCGTACGGGTTCGGCATCGGCCTTCTACAACCGCTCGGCCCGCTGCTCGTCGAGCACCTGGCCGAGCGGCGTGCGCAGCCGCAGGCGGAGCGGCTTCGGCAACGCGGACGGCGCCCGGCGCGCCGGGCGCGCACGGCCTTCACCGACAAGCCGGTCGATCAGTGTGTCGGCGCGATTCGGCGGGCGGAGCAAGGCAACGACGTGCCCTCGCTCCGTGACGGTCAGGGCCTCGCCCTGCTTCACGCGCTCGAGGTAGACGCTCAAGTTCTGTCGCAGTTCACGGACGCCCACGGTGGCCATGTAGCACAATGTAGCACAACAGGACCCGTCAGGGCGGCCCCTGGTCTCGGCGGATCAGGACTGGTTGCTGCTCACGGCGTACAAGGCGATCCGCCATTCGTTCTGGGCATTCTTGGCTCCGTCGGGAAAACCGGCCGGCGCTCCCACGTCGGGTCGGGCTATGCGATGGACGCACCGCGCTCGTGCAGCACCCGCCGCAGGACCGATCGGTGGCACCGCTCTTCGTCCTCGCAATAGCAGCCGACCGCGACATTCGTCTGATGCGAGAGCGCCGCGAGCAGGTCGAGCAATCGCGAGGCCGCGGGCATTTTCAGCTCGGCGCGGTAGCGCCGCTCGAACCGCTGCCACGCGCGCTCGTCGTCCGCCCGCCGCGCCTGCGTGACGAGCGTCTCCGACGGCGCGAGCTCCGGCAGCCACACGTCGTAGAAGTGCCGGGAGGCGTGCTCTTCCTTGGGCACACCCCGCGGCGGCCGCCGCACGGTGCCGATTCTCAACCCCTCACCGCGCCGTCTGGCGCTGCCCAGCCTCACGATGCTGACAGCCATCCGTCACCTCGCGCCAATGCCCCTGCCATCCACACCGTCGAATCGCGACCGTCGTTACGCAGAGTTTGCCTCGACGTGATCCCGCCGTCATGGAGGCCCCGTATGCTGCAAAGCATGTGCGTGGGTATACCACGGCTGCGCATGCGACAGGCGCGGCAATGGCGCTGACCATCAGCGTCATTGTCTGCGCCTACAACGAGGCGGCATACCTGCCGGCCTGCCTTCACTCCCTCCTCGCCCAGACGCGCCCGCCGGACGAGATCGTCGTCATCGACAATGCCTCCACGGATCGCACCGGCGAACTGGCGCGGCTGGTGGCCGGCGTCCGTGTGGTGGACGAGCCGCGCAGGGGGCTGGTGCAGGCGCGGGAGACTGGCCGGCTGGCCGCCACCGGCGATCTGCTGGTCTACGTGGATGCGGACTGCCGGGCGCCGCTCACCTGGCTCGAACGGGTCGAGCGACGTTTCCTGCGGGAGCCTGCGCTCGTCGCCTTGTCGGCGCCGTACCGCTACTACGACTGGGACTGGTGGGGCCGGACGATCGTCCGCGCCTACGACATGACGCTCGCGCCGGCGACGCAGTTCCTGGTGAAGTACGTCCTACGCCTGGGCACGGTGTTCTACGGCGGTAACTTCGCGGTGCGCCGACACGCCCTCGAGTCCATCGGCGGCTTCGATACGTCGATCGAGTTCCACGGAGAAGACACCAACGTCGGCCGCCGTCTCCTGGAGGTGGGCCCGGTGCGGCTGTGCAGCGACTGCTGGCTTCACACATCCGCGCGGCGCTTCCGCGCCATGGGGAAGGGCGCCGTGTTGTGGCTCTACGTTCGCAACTTCCTGTCGGAGCTGCTCCACCATCGCCCTCACGACACGTCGCATGAGGACGTCAGGATCTAGACGCGTGCCGGGATACGAGCCGTTTCTCCTCTGTGACTTCCACGTCCACACGCGGTGGAGCGACGGCCAGCTCGGCCTGCGCGAGGTCATCGATCTCTACGGGCGCACCGGGAAGTTCGACGTGATCGGCATCACCGACCATATCCTGATGAAGAAGGACCTGCTCGCGAGGGTGGCGCGCATGGCCACGCTCGGCCGCCGGACGTTTGGCGTCAGGCAGGAGGACTTCCCGGCGTACCTGGACGACATCCGCGAGGAAGGCGAGCGCGCGTGGCGGCAGTACGGCCTGCTGGTGATCCCCGGCGCCGAGGTCACGCAGAACCGGCTGACGGGCAAGAAGAACGCGCACATCATCGCGCTCGACGTGAAGCAGTACATCAGCGCCGACCTGACACCGGTCGAGATCCTCCGGGAGATTCGTCGCCAGGACGCGCTCAGCATCGCCTGCCACCCGCATCACCGAACCACGCGGCGCATCGAGATCAGCACCTGCTATCTGTGGGACAACCGCAAGGCGCTGTCGGATCTCGTGGACGTGTGGGAAGCCGCCAACCGGGATGACCTCTTCTCGGTGACCAGCCTGAAGCACTACCCGTACGTGGCCAGCAGCGACTTCCACAAGCCGAAGCATCTCTATTCGTGGAAGACCCTCATCCGAGCCGAAAAGACCACGGCATCCGTCAAGACGGCGCTCCGCCGGAACGTGGACGTGGCGCTGACGCTCTTCCGGAACGGCGCCTCACTCCCCGGAATGGCCCAGACGCCGCAGGTCGAGGGCGAGCCCGGGGAGGCGATGGCAGCGACAGGCGTGCCGGACCGTCAGACGTGAGGCGTCCCCACGCCCATCACCCCCCAGCCGCGGCCGTGGTCGTAGGTGGACCGGCGATCGGGGTGGATGGTGTGGCCGCCGTGACAGAGCTTCCGCAGGACGGCGTCGGGGCGGAGGTGCCAGCTCGCCCAGGTCAGGGGCGTATCGCCGTGCATGTCTCTCGCGTCGACGAGGGCGCCGGCGTCCAGCAGGCGCTGCACGGCCTCCTCGCTTCCGAAGGCGGCGGCGCGGTGCAGTGGCGTCTCGCCCTTCGTCCGGCAGTCGCGCATGAACGCGTCCGTCTCGACGCCGGGCCGCGTTGCGCGGTTCGGGTCTGCGCCGTGGGCCAGCAGGACGCGGAGCACCAGGTCGTACGCCGGACGGTTCGCCTTGCACAGGCACCCATGCAGCGGCGTTTCCCCCGTCGTCTCATCGGC
Source organism: uncultured Bifidobacteriaceae bacterium (assembly GCA_964574545.1). Lineage (GTDB taxonomy): Bacteria > Acidobacteriota > Vicinamibacteria > Vicinamibacterales > UBA2999 > JAUXWO01. Next base: position 11,749 of record CAZNOC010000111.1, read on the forward strand.
GTGGTTCACGTCGGCGCCGTGCTCGAGGAGGAACTGGACGAGCGGCCAGTGACCGTGGAACACCGCGGCGGCGAGGCCCAGGTTGTCGCCGAGTGACGCCAGCGTCTCCCCGCGGCCGAGGAGGAACCGGATCGCGCTGACGTCGCCGTAGTACGCGCACCATCTGACGAGGGGCACGCCGTTGGCGTCGGTCGCGTTCGCGCTGTGTCCGTTGGCGACATGGTCGAAGACCAGGTCCGTCCGCCCGTCGGCGATGCGTTGCAGGATGCTGGCGCTCATCTTGGTCCCTTCATGTGTCCAGACACGCGTTCACTGAGGTCCGCCCCAGTGAACGAGGATGTGCCGTTCGGTGAGCGCGCGCAGGCGAGACTGCTCGACGGCCAGGAGCAGGTGCCCCCCGCGTTCGAAGCTGACCAGGCGCGCGTTGGGGATCGTGGCAGCCGCGAACTCCGCGTTGTGAAACACCTGCAGGCCGTCGTCTCGGGCGTGGAGGACCAGCGTGGGGGCCTGGATCGCCGCGATGCGCTCGTTCGGCATTGCCGCCGTGTTGTCGAAAACAACACCCGTGGTTCGCGGCGCCACGGGGTTCATTTCGTCGATGACCCGGTCCAGCAGGCGGCGCTGCCCGGGAGACAGCCCGGCAAGCAACGTCGCGTCGGCGCCCATCATCTCGATCAGCTGACGGCGGAACAGGCGCGCGACGGCCCAATACAGCGGGTTGTAGCTGTAGACCGTCACGAGGGCGTTACCCCGGCGGTTCGCCTCCTCCTGGTTGCCGCCCGTCGACGAGGCCACCCCGGCCGAGATGAGCGTCAGCGACGAGACCCGCTGTGGGTGAAGGGCGGCGAAGAGCAGGGCCGAAGGGCCGCCGTGCGACAGCGCAACGACGGCAACACGGTCCAGGGCGAGGTGATCGAGGAGGGCGGCGTAGGCGTGGGCCTGCTCGTCAAAGGTCGCGTCCTCTGGGAGCGCCGAGCCGAGGTACCCGAAACGCGACGGCGCGATCCAGCGGAAGCCGTCGCCGAGTACCGCCTCGGCCAGCAGCGCGCCCTGATCGAAGCCGCCGCCGCTGCCGTGGACGACCAGGACGGGCGTTCCCGAGCCTCCGTCGGCGTACTCGATCTCACCAAACGGGGAAGGGATGGCCGCGCTCTTCCCCCGGATCCGTTCGTAGGCGCGGTTCATGTCGCGCAGGTACAGCGCCGAGACGCCGACACCGGCGGCGACCAGCCCGAGCGCAACCCAGCGAGACACCTTGCGAATCATGTGACAGCCACCTCTCGCACCTGGGTCGGACAAACACCAAGATCACGAAGGCCACGAAGACGACACGAAGAGTCTAGTTCAACGATTCGTGCATCCTTTGTTTCTTCCCGCCTCTGCTCGCCTCAGTAGTCGACCGGATGCCTGACGAACCGCCACAGGATCTTCGCTCCTGCCGTCCAACTCCGCGCCTGCCCGCGCACGTGCGCGTCGATG
>CAZNOC010000112.1:0-13108 GCA_964574545.1 uncultured Bifidobacteriaceae bacterium
CGCTTCTCGAGTTTGGCCTGGAGCGCGTGATAGCTGGACTGCCCCTGCGTGATGTTGTTCTCGATCTGCTGCCACCCGGGGTACGGACGGTTGGCAGCCACCGACCCGTCGCGGCCGAACTCCACCGTGTTCACCGGGACGATCGTGAGCAGGTTCCGGCCGGCGTTGCCGACGTAGGCCAGCTCCATCGTCGCCTCGCCGGGGAGCAGCCACTCGGTGGCGATGTTCCACTGGTAGACGGTGGCGGCCTGCTGGTCACGCTCGCGCGCCTTCACCGATACGGTTGACGGATTGTAATTCGACAGGAAGTTCGACGGAAAGGGATCCGATAGCCCGATGGGCGAGGACGTACCAGCTCCGACGAGCGATGCCTGGATGAGCGCGGGCGGGTTGAGGGCGATAATGCCCTCGCTGCCGCGCATGTCCTCCATCGAGTAGAACATGCCGAACCCGCCACGTACGACGACGCGTTCAGGTGTCGCCTGCCACGCAAACCCCAGCCGCGGCGCGATGTTGTTGCGGTCGGGGTCCATCAGGTACTTGTCGCCACCCTCCGGGAACACGAGCTGCCCGGTGCCGAAGTCGAAGTTGACGTTCGTGTTCTCGCCCGCGCCGTAGAACGGCGTCGTGTACTCGTAGCGCAGTCCGAGGTTCAGCGTGAGGTTGGGCCGCACCTTCCAGTCGTCCTGGATGAAGCCGGCGTACGCCTGCTGCGCCCAGTCGACGACCGGCATGGTCGTCGCCGACAGCTGGCGCGGGACGCCGAGCAGCAGGTCCGCGATGCTCTCGCCCGCGACCTGGCCCGTGAAGGTGTAGGCCGGCGTGCGGCGGACGATGTCGACGAGTTCGTTGTTCTTGACCCGCACCTCCAGACCAGCGCGGATCGCGTGCGCGCCCTGCGCCATGGTCAGCGTGTTCTGGAACTGCCAGTGATGCGGGTTCTGGTACTGCGGGCGGAAGTTGCGGGTGCCGAGCGGGTTGTAGTTGCTCGGCGAGATCAGCGGAAGGCCGCCGGTCGTGGCCATGAACTCCGGCAGGCCGGCAAAGCCGAACTCCGCGGCCGTCTGGCCGGTCGCCGTCGCATGTGCGAAGCGCGAGTGCGTCCGGTTGTACCCGAGGCGCGCCTCGTTCACCATGCGGCTTCCGATAATCTTCGTCCAGGCCAGCCCGACGCTCTGGTTGCGGTTGTATTGCTCGCCCTGGTTGCCCACGCCGTCGCCGAGGCCCTCGAAGATCGCGTCGCGGTAGACATCCTGCTGCAGGAAGCTGTAGCGCGCCATCACCCGATCGGTGCCGCTCAGCGCGTAGTCGGTTCGTACGTCGAACTTGTGGGTCGTCTCGTTGCCCGGGCGCTGCACGCCGTAGTTCTCGATCACGCGGCCACCGGCCGCCGAACGGCCCGGCAGATTCGGCGAGGGATACAGCGCCAGGAGCTTGGCGCCGAGCGGATCCCACCGGTCCCGGGGGATCGTGTTGTCCGGAAACGCGGCGCCCGTGCGCGGGTCCCGCACCGTGGTGTTGAAGACGCCGTTGCGCTGCGCCTCGGTTGGGACGTTTACGAGGAAGGTATTGGAGAAGCTCCGGCGGAAGCCCTCGTAGGAGCCGAAGTAGAACGCGCGGTTGCGCACGAGCGGGCCGCCCATCGTCCCGCCGCCCTGGTGCCACTGCAGATCTTCCTTCTCCGCGCCGATCAGGTTCGCGCGCCACGAGGTGGCGGCGAGCGCTTTGTCGCGGTTGTAGTAGAAGGCCGACCCGCGCGTCGCGTTGGTGCCCGACTTGAGCGAGACGTTGACGACGGCGCCGGCCGACCGGCCGAACTCCGCCGAGAAGCTGTTGGTCTGCACCTTGAACTCGCCGATGGCGTCAGGCGAGGGCTGAACGACCTGGGCCGACAGCGATTGCGCGTTCTGCGTGCCCTGGTTGTTGTCGAAGCCGTCCAGGATGAAGTTGTTCTGCGTGTGGTAGTTGCCGTTCGACACGAACCAGCCGGGGCCGCGCGTCTCGACGGTCATCGTGCTGGCCGCCGTGCCCGGTACGAGCAAGGCGAGCTCCGTGTAGCGGCGGCCGGCCAGAGGCAGCTCCACGGCCACCTCGCCTTTAATGACCTGGCCGAGGGATCCCTCTTCCGTCTGAATGACGGCGTCTCGTGACACGACTTCCACGGTCTCGCTGGCCGTGGCCACCGCCAGCGTCACCGAGACGAAGCGGCGCTCGTTGACATCGACACGCACGTTGCTCAGTTCGGTCGACTGGAAGCCAGGCAGGCTGACGCGCACGGTGTAGATGCCGCGCGGAAGCGGCGTGAACTGACTGTAGCCGCTCATGTCGGTGACGCCGGCCTGGGTGAAGCCGGTCGAGCTGCTGGTGACCTCGACGGTCGCCCCAGGCACAACGCCTTCGGTCTGGTCGGCGACGAGCACGCGCAAGGCGCCCGCATCGGTCTGGGCCGCGGCGGCGCAAGGCAGGCCGAGGACGGCAAGGATGAGGGCCGCGGCTGCGGCGGGCAGCCGGGTATGAATGGCCGGAATGAATGCGGGCATCGTGATCCTCCAGACAACGCGGGCGTGTGCCGCGTCGGACGGGCACACCCCGATCGAGGATCACTGTGGCAGCGCGCCGCGACGACGCCGTCACGGCTGCGCAAACTCGGTGTGATGAGGGCCCGCTTGGCTTGCGGCGCGGGAGGAGGGCGGAATACGGAGGGGTCACCGGCCCAGCCGGCGCGGGTCGAGTCTGAGGCTTCGCCTCTAGGCGACGGGCTGGCGGTCCCTGAGCCGCAGCCATCCCCGCCCGATGCGGTAGATGGCCCACACGCCAAGCAGGAACAGGCCCACGACCCAGATCGCGAATCCGACCAGCACGATCAGGAGCACCGCACTGGCGAGTCCAATCACCGCCGCCCAGAGCAACGCGAACCAGAACGTGCGGATCTGCCACGTGAAGTGCGACTCGAGCCAGGTGCCGCGCGCCTCGCCACGCTTGATGTAGTTGATGATGACCGCAATGATCGACGGCCAGCCGAAGAGGAACGCGCCGACGACCGAGGACGCGCCGAACGCACCGATGGCCAGCCCCAGCGCGTGCAAGGCGTAGGTGACGTGGCAGATCGTCACGAGCGACGAATCGATGGGGCCGCGGCTCACATCCTGTGCCATTGTCTGAATCGCCTCCGGGTGTTCCCCGTAGAGACGACGACCACCCCGGGATCGTTCCGTCGATCGGAGACGCCCCGGCGCACGCTTCGGCCCCTCCCGGGGGGTGATCCGACGAGGCTCGCGCGCCGTCTCATACAGCAGGACCCTCACGGGAGGAACAGGAAGCAGGGCCTTCGACTGGCACGAAGGACCGGAGTGGGTTAGCATCCGCCGTACCCCATGCCCAGCCGCGGCGCGTGGTTTCCACCGCCCCGGCCTCGGACGCCAGGAGCGCATCGGCGCTTCGCGGTTGCGCCCCCGGCCGAGGCGGTCTGTGGAGGCGTCATGACGAACCGTTGGTCTTCGCGGATCGCATCGGCCGTCGTCCTCACCCTCGTGGTCCTGGCACCCGCCGGGCTTCTCGCCCGGCAGAACACCGCCACCCCTGCGCCGGCGCTCACCAAGGAGGAGAAGCGTGCGTTTCTCCTGACCGCGAGGGTGACGAGGAGCCGCGGCACGGAGAAGGGCGTCACCAGCCCGGCGCGGCTTACGCTCTCCGACGGCCGCCTCACACAGGACGCGGTCTTCCAGCGTATCGACGAGCGGAAAATGCAGGCGCAGTTCGCCCGCGGCGGCGGCGAGGTGAACTTCGTCGACAGCTACCAGTACAACCTCGCGGCGTACGCACTGGCCGAACTGCTGGAACTCGACCATATGATGCCGGTCACCGTGCCGTACCGGTGGCGCGGGACGCCAGGGTCGTTAAGTTGGTGGGTGGACTGGAAGTGGGACGAGGGCATGCGGCTGAAGCAGAAGCTGAGCCCGCCGAATCCGCTGGACTGGAACAACCAGATGCACCGGATGCGGATCTTCTCGCAGCTCGTGTACGACACCGACCGCAACCTCGGCAACGTGTTGATCACCGAGGACTGGAAGATCTTCATGGTCGACTTCACGAGGGCGTTCCGCCTGCACAAGGAGCTCCCGAGCCAGGCCGACCTGCAGCGGTGCGACCGGCGGCTCTTCGAACGGCTGCGCACGCTCGATGCCGCCGCGGTCGAGAAGGCGTTGAAGCCGTACCTGACCCGGTACGAGATCGAGGCGATGCAGGCCCGGCGCGATCTGATCGTGGCGCATCTCGACGCGCTGATCGCCGCGAAGGGAGAGGCGGCCGTGCTCTACTGACGAGCCGTGACGACGGCCGGGCCGTGCCCGTCATATCCTGAGATGATGTCCCCCGTCCGTGACCAGGCCCGCCGCCTCCTCTCTCGCGCCTCGCGCATCGTCGTGCTCACCGGCGCCGGCATCTCGACCGACTCCGGCATTCCCGACTTCCGCGGGCCCCAGGGCGTCTGGACGCTCAACCCGAAGGCCGAGCGCATGTCCGACATCCGCCACTATGTGAGCGACCCGGAGGTCCGGCGGTTGTCGTGGCAGAGCCGTCTCGCGCACCCGGCGTGGACGGCGGAGCCCAACGACGGTCACCGCGCGCTCGTCAGCCTCGAGCGCCGCGGCGCCCTGGACGTGCTCGTCACGCAGAACATCGACGGACTGCACCAGCGCGCCGGCAGCAGCGCCGAGCGGGTTGTCGAGGTGCACGGCACGCTGCACCGCGCGACGTGCCTGTCGTGCGGTGTTCGCCTGCCGATGCCGGAGGTGCTCGCGCGCGTGCGCGGCGGCGAGCCGGATCCGCCTTGCGATCGCTGCGGCGGCATCCTGAAGAGCGACACGATCTCGTTCGGGCAGCCGCTCCTTCCCGAGGTGATTGAGCGCGCGGCCCAGGCCGCCGCGGACACCGACTGCTTCCTGGCGGTGGGAACCAGCCTCGGCGTCTACCCTGTCGCGGCCATGGTGCCGATGGCAAAGTCGGCCGGCGCGCGCGTGATCATCGTCAATGCGCAACCGACGCCGTTCGACGATGTGGCCGACGTCGTGATCCGCGATCCGATCGGGGAGGTGCTGCCGGAACTGTGCGAGTAGGCGCCGCTGACGCGGATCGTGCCATGCCTGGCGGCGGTCGCTATACTTGTCGTGATGACTACTCGAGGTCGCAGCTCATCCGCCAGGGGTCCCGCCGGACCATGGCGTATCACCCTGGTTGCGCTGGCCGCGGTCGCGACCGTGGCCGTCATGCCACGCGTCGAAGCACAGCGCGCGGCCGCGCCCGTCCTTGGACACCGAGTCGTCACGACGTTTCCGCACGACCCGAATGCCTTCACGCAGGGCCTGCTGTACCGGGATGGGGTGTTGTACGAGAGCACCGGGCTGTACGGGCAGTCCACGCTGAGGCGAGTGGAGCTCGAGACGGGCAAGGTGCTGCAACAGGTGCAGGTGCCGAAGCAGTACTTCGCCGAAGGCCTGGCCCTGGTCGGCGACGCGCTCGTGCAGCTCACGTGGCAGGAGCACACCGGGCTCGTCTACGACCGGCGCACGTTCACGCAGCAGCGCACGTTTACGTACAAGACCGAGGGCTGGGGCCTCGACTACGACGAGAAGGGCGGGCTCGTCATGAGCGACGGCAGCGACCAGCTCTTCTTCCTCGATCCGAAGACCTTCGCCGTCACTCGGACACTTCCAGTGCGGGACGCGGGCCGGCCCGTGCCGAACCTGAACGAACTCGAGTGGATCGAGGGCGAGATCTGGGCGAACGTCTGGATGACGGACCGGCTCGTCCGCATCAACCCGGCCAACGGCGTGGTGAACAGCTGGGTGAACCTCGACACCCTCTGGCCGCGCGCCGAGCGGCCGCCGAGCGCCGACGTGCTGAACGGCATCGCGTACGACCGCGAGCGGCGCCGCATCTTCGTCACCGGCAAGAACTGGCCGCGGCTGTATCACATCGCGGTGCAGTGATCGTTCGCTGTTCGCTGTTCGCTCTTCGCTATTTGCCGTTCGCCGTTCGCTGTTCGCTGTTCGCTGTGTACATCCTGCACTGGAGACTGATCGATGGTGACTCGATTCCTGACACGCCTCACGACGGCAGCCGTTTGCACCTTCGCGGTCGCCTGTGGCGGAGGCACGCCGCAGGACCAGGCGACGGCTCCGGCCGCGACCGCTCCGGCGGCGGACTCACGTCCCATGGCCGAACTCGGTAACAGCACGGTCAATGGCGTCGTCACCTTCGAGGGGGCGGTGCCGGCGCCCCGGCCGGTGCGGATGTCATCGGATCCGGGGTGCATGCCCGCCGGCGAGGGCGCGACGTCCGAGGCGCTCCTGGTCGGCGACGGCGGCGGACTGGCGAACGTGTTCATCTCGGTCAAGGACGGGCTCGGCGACGCGCGCTTCCCGGTGCCGACGACGCCGGTCATCCTCGACCAGGACGGCTGCCGGTACACTCCTCATGTCTTCGGGGTGCAGGTCGGTCAGCCCGTGGAGATCCGCAACAGCGACAAGACCCTGCACAACGTCCACACGGTGCCGTCGAGCAACCAGGGGTTCAACTTCGGCCAGCCGGCCGGCGTCCCGGCCGTCACGCGCGTGTTCAACGAGCCCGAGGTGATGGTGCCGTTCAAGTGCGACGTGCACCCGTGGATGAGCGCCTATCTCGGCGTCGTGCCGCATCCGTTCTTCGCCGTGAGCGCCGCCGACGGCCGCTTCGAGATCCCGCGACTCCCTGCCGGCACCTACACGCTCGAAGCGTGGCACGAGGAACTCGGTGTGCAGACGATGGAGATCACCGTAGACGGCACGTCGGCGGCAGAGGCGGCATTCACGTTTCGGGGTCGGGATTGATTTCGGTTTCTGTAGGATTCGGGTCGATTCGGGGTCGGGATTGATTTCAGTCTCTGCCACCAGCCAAGTACTCAGAACCTGAAATCAATCCCGACCCCGACTGTCACCGACTGTCACCGACTGTCAGAACGTGGGGATATACTTCGCTTCTTCCGCGAGCCACGCATCAAAGTCGTCAGGCGTCTGGATGCGGTAGATGCCTCGCATGCGGAAGTGTGCGAGGCCGCAGAGCTGCGCGCACACGATCTCCCACTGACCGGTCTCGATCGGCGTGAACCACACGGGCTGCAGGACGCCCGGGATCGCATCCTGCTTCACGCGCATCTGTGGCAGCGCGAAGCTGTGAATCACATCCTTGGTCGAGAGCCAGATGATCGCCGGCCGGCCCACCGGCAGGTTCAACTCGTTCACCAGGGTCAGGTCGTCGCGCCCGGCCGGATCGCGCCGGTCGAGGCCCAGCGGATTGTCGGCGCTCACGAGGTCGATGGACGTGCGGCCAAACACTCCGTCCGGACCCGGGTAGTGCACGTTCCACGCGAACTGCTCCGCCACGACGCGGACGACCGTGCTCTCCTGCTCCACGGGCAGGGCATCCACCTGACGGCTCCAGAACGGGATCGCGAAGAACACAAGCAGGACGACTTCCGAGGCGAGGACGCCGGCCTCCACCCAAGTGGACCACCGGCTGCGCACGCCGTGATACGACGCGCGCGGGTTCCGACCGCGGCGAAACCGCACGAGCACGTACGTGAAGTAGACGCTCCACCCCACGAACATGACCAGCATCAGCCAGTGCACGAGGGCCATGATGCGGTCCAGTTCTCCGGCGTGCGCGGACGCGCCAACCGGCATGCCCAGCCACTCGATCACGGCGTCGTCGTCCCTTCCGCCGTGTCGAGCGGCGCGCGGCGCGCGGGGGCGTGATCGACGAGGTGCGCGGCATCCTTCGACCGTCGGGCCAGCACGATGATGAAGCGCGCGAGGATGCCGAGCACGACGGCGGTCACGCCGAGCAGGATGAAGATGCCGGCGTTGAGGCTCTCGCGGACGACCTCGTCCTCGCCGCCAAAGCAGACGGGGCACGCCATCAGCGGGGTCCTTCCGAGAAGGCGTCTCCGAAGCCGGTGCCGAACAGCCGGTCCGCATCCGCCCCGAACAGCAAGGCGAAGAGCACGACGACGAGCACGGCGGTGAGAACGAGCGTCCAGTACACTATGGCGCGCTCGCCCTTGAGGTGCATGAAGACCGCCGCCACCAGGGCCGCCTTGAGCGTGGCCACCGCCAACGCAAGCAGCACGGTGGGCGCCGTCGGCAGCTGGACGTACGACAGCCCGACGGTCACCACCGTCAGCGCCAGCAGCGCCGCCAGCGTGCTCAAGTAGGTTCGAACCTCAGCCGCGTAGGAATCCATTCGACCCCGATCCCCGTTCACCGTTCACCGTTCACCGTCTACAGCAAGTACAACACCGGAAACAGAAAGATCCATACCACATCGACGAAGTGCCAGTAGAGTCCGGCCACTTCGATGCGGCCCGTGAACCGGGCCGGGTCGGTGCGCCACAGGCGCACGCCAGGTCCCCAGAGGTACAGATTGACGACGAGGCCGCCAACGACGTGCAGCGCGTGCAGGCCCGTCAACGTGAAGTACAGCGCGAGGAAGTTGTCCGTCGCCGGTACCAGTCCGGCCGCGAACTTGTCGCTGTACTCGAAGGCCTTCACGACGAGAAACGCGACGCCCCCGAGGATCGTGAGACCCATGAAGCGGCGGTACGCCTCGAGCCGGCCCGCGCGCACCGCCGCCAGGGCGAGCACGATCGTCGCCGAGGAGGCGATCAGGATCACCGTGTTCAGCGTGGCCAGGGGCACGCTCAGCACCGCCGACTGGTCGGGCCAGGTGGCCGCCCCCATCCGCAGGAGCGCATACGCCGAAAAGAGGGACCCGAACAGCATCACCTCCGAGGCAAGGAACAGCCAGATGCCGATCTTCGGGTTCGTCAGGCCCGTGTCCGGCCTGGCGTCGGAGTTGTAGGGGATGTCCATCACGCCGCCGCCTTCGGGTCCGGCACGTGTTGCGGCACGAAGTCGGCCTCGACACCAGGCACGCTGTACTCGTAGGGGCCGCGGTACACGCGCGGCAGCTCGTCGAAATTGCCATGGGGTCGCGGCGGCGTCGGTGCCGCCCACTCGAGCGTGGTCGCGTCCCAGGGATTCGACGTCACTCGGCGCCCGCCCTTGATGCTCATGAAGAGGTTGACGATGAAGAAGAGCTGGACGAAGGCGAGCCCGAACGCGGCGTGCGCCATCGGCAGATTGAGGTACAGCACGGGCTCGGCGTGCTGGTAGATGGCACCGCCATCCCACAGCCGGCGGTTCACGCCCGCCATGCCCTGCATCAGCATCGGGAAGAAGATCAGGTTCATCGTCACGAGCGAGCCCACGAAGTGGATGCGCCCGAGCGTCTCGTTCATCATCCGGCCGGTGACTTTCGGGAACCAGTAGTAGATGCCCGCGAAGAGCGCGAAGATCGTGCCCGGCGCCACCAGGTAATGGAAGTGGCCGACGACGTAGTTGGTGTCGTGGAGGGGGATGTCGGTGGCCGCCAGGCCAAGCGGGAGGCCCGTGAGCCCGCCGATGCCGAACATCGGGAGGAACGCGAGCGCGAAGAGCATCGGCGTGTTGAACCGGATCGATCCGCCGTGCAGCGACAGCACCAGCGCGCTCAGCACGATCACCGACGGGATCGAGATGATCATCGTCGTCGCCTGGAAGATGGCGCTGATGGTGGTGCCCATGCCCGTGAGGTACATGTGGTGCGCCCACACGGTGAACGACAGGAACCCGAGGACGAAGATCGAGTAGACCATCAGCCGGTAGCCCCAGAGCGGCTTGCGGCTGTTGTTGGCGAGGATCTCGGCCACGATGCCCATGGCGGGAAGGACGAGGACGTAGACCTCGGGGTGGGCGAGGAACCAGAAGAGGTGTTGCCAGAGCAACGCGCTGCCGCCGCCGGCCACGTCCACAGCCTGGCCGCCGACCATGAGTCCGCTCGGCAGGAAGAAGCTCGTGCCGGCGAGCCGGTCCATGCCCTGGAGGATCGCAGCCGCCTGCAAGGCGGGGAATGCGAGCAGGAGCAGGAACGAAGTGATGAGCTGGGTCCAGACGAAGAACGGCAGGCGGAACCACGTCATGCCGGGCGCGCGGAGCTGGACGATGGTGGTGATGAAGTTCACCGCGCCGAGGAGCGACGAGAAGATGAGCAGGAGCATCCCGGCGAGCCACCACGTCTGGCCCTGGGGCGCGAAGTCGGCGAGCGGCGGGTAGGACGTCCAGCCTGACATCGCCGCGCCGCCCGGGACGAAGAAGCTGGCGAGCATGACGAGTCCGCCAGCGGCGTAGAACCAGTAGCTCGCGAGATTGAGGCGCGGGAACGCCATGTCGGGCGCGCCGATCTGAAGGGGCACGAGGTAGTTGCCGAAGGCCCCGACGGCGAGGGGCACGACGCCCAGGAACACCATGATGGTGCCGTGCATGGCGCCGAGCTGGTTGTAGAACTCGGGCAGCATGATGCCGCCCGGCGCGTTCACCTCGCCGACGAGCGTGGTGAGGAACGGCAGGGGCTGTCCGGCGTAGGCCTGCTGCCAACGGATCAGCACCGCCAGCGAGAAGCCGACCAGCAGGAAGAAGAGGCTGGTGAAGGCGTACAGGAGGCCGATGACCTTGTGGTCGGTCGAGAGCAGGTATTTGCGCAGCAAGTTGGGGTATCTTAACCACGCGGTTCCGAGGGCTGCAAGCGCGCACGGTGGCGCACGGCCGAGGTCCGCCGTCCCGACGGTCCGGTCCCGGCCGATCCGTCATCCGCAAAGGAGTTGCAATGAGCACCCGTCGAATTCTGGGAGGCGCGCTGCTGGCCGCCTTCACCGTGACTGCCGCCGCCTGTGGTTCCTCCGAACCGCCGCCCGCGGAGGACCACGCCGCGCACCCGGCAGGCGCGGCTGACGCCCCGGCCACGACGCCGGGCGGACGCCGCGTGTTCTTCGTGCAGCCGAAGGACGGCGACACGATCGGCACGATGGCGTCGTTCGAGTTCGGGGTTGAGAACGTGACGATCGGGGCCGTGCCGCCGGGCGAGCTGACGGAGGCCGACGTCCGCGACGGCATCCTGCACCATCACCTGGGGGTCAACACCGAGTGCCTGGCGCCCGGCATGGAGATCCCGAAGGCCGAGCCGTGGATCCATTTCGGGGACGGCAAGAACGTCATCGAGATGGCGCTGACGCCTGGCGAGTACAAGTTCGCGCTGCTGGCGGGCGACGATCTTCACCGTGCCATCGATGGCCTCTGCGAGGTCATCACCGTCACCGTCGCGGAGCAGTAGCTCTGCTATTGGGGCTGCCCCAGGCATCTGCCCCAGGGGTCTGTCCCCCTGTCCGAAAACGGACAGGGGGACAGACCCCTACAGCTTCCCCCTACAGCTTCCCCCTGCAGCCGAGGGCGCAGAAACTGCCCCGTCGATGTCACCGTGCCAGGTCCCTGACGTACGCCGCCAGTTGCTTGCGGTCCTCGAGGCTGAGGTGCCCGTACGCGGGCATCGGGGTGGGATAGGCAATCAGGCCGCTCGCGATCGTCTGCGCGATGCGGTCCACGTCGCGACCATACTTGAACGCCGCCGCGTCCCGAAAGTCCCTCGGGCGGGGCACAACGGTGAGCGCCAACCCGCCGTCGCCAGCACCATCGTCACCGTGGCACGGCACGCAACCGTTGGTCACATACAAGCTGCGCGCCAGCACGGGATCGTACGGCGGGTCCGCGGGGCCGCAGGCAGCCGCAAGCAAGGCCACGAGACCGAACACGGCCACGCGCATCAAGACCCTCACTCCTCTGCGGGCATGGGGAGCGCCGCAAGCAGGCTCGTGAGCATCAGCACGACGACGCCCAGCGCGACTTCGAGGCCGCCGACACGCCGCAGGCGGCCGGTGGCAGCATCCTCGGTGGTGAGCAGGGGCCTGACCCGCTGCCAGTTCCAGGCGCCGCACGCGCCCGCAAGCGCGAACACGCCCATCTTCAGCAGCAGCACGCGACCGTAGGACGTGGACCAGAGCGCCGTCCACTCGCCCAGATGCAGGGCCCCTGCGATGAGGCCCGAAATCGCCACGACTCCGACGGCGGGCACCGCCAGCGACGAGAACCGCGCGAACGTCAGCGCCACGACCGCCCGGCGGGAGCCGGCATCGGCCGTGCCGCCTCCGATGGCCGTCAGGACCGCGAGCAGCACCGCCAGCGTGCCCATCCAGAGCCCAGCGCCCGCCACGTGCAACGCGTGGAGCGGCACCATCAGCAGCGTGAGATCCGGGAACGCCATCGCATGACCCGTGAGCGCAGCCGCGCCCGCGGCAGCCAGTGCCAGAATCACGGCAATCGACCTGCCCGGGACGCGCCCCCGGGAAGCCCACCCGGTCACCGCACCGAGCAGGACCGCGAGGGTCGTCGCTGCCTGCCAACGCCAGCCCCACCCCCACGGTGTCTCGAAGACGATGAGTTCGGTGAACTCGCGGGTGATCCCGCCCATCTCGCCGAACGCCATCTGGACCTGCGCAAGAAGCCGCGCGGCCACGCCCGCGGCCAGGAGGACCGCGGCGAACAGGCCGGCGCGCGTCGCCACCGGGGCGAGCCACGCGGCTGCCGCCGTGCCGAGCACGAGCACCAGCCCCGAGATGTACAGCAGCGCTGCGGCGTGATACCACCACGCCATCGCTTCTTCCAGCACGGTGGGCTACCGGTCGGTGGGGGTGTAGGTGAAGGTGCGCTTGCCGCTGATCACGTGGCCGTCGTTCCCGGCGGTGCGCCACGTCAGCGTGTGGCTGCCCGGCTGCAGCACGTCAACGACCTCGGCGGTGAGAGACCGCTCGGGCCCTGCCTTGACCTCGCCAAGCTTCACGGTTCCGCCAGGCCCCTCGAGCGTCAGCGCGCTCACGGCGAGCACCGGATTCTGGTTGAACCAGACCGTGACGGTCTTCGGCGATGACGTCACCGTGCCCTCGTGCGCCGGGTCGCTCCTGCTCACCGAGAGGTGGGCCACCAGCGGGGTCACGGCCAGCACGGCTACTGCGATCAGGGTCAGGAAGAGGAAGCGTCGCGTCATCATTCTGTGGGTCCTCGCTCGGCGGTCATCGGCACTTTCGCCCTGTACCCCCACGATAGCCGCAGTCGGGACCCGGGTCCAGCGACAGAGTGACGCACCCCCT
>CAZNOC010000113.1:0-3312 GCA_964574545.1 uncultured Bifidobacteriaceae bacterium
CTGCGGCGGCGCCCGTCAGCAGGAGCACGAGGCTGGCCGGTTCGGGGATCGACTCGTACCGGTAGGTCAGCGTGAGGTCTCCTGTCCAGTTCAGAAGGGAGAGGCGGGAATCGGGAGTCACGCCATTGGCCGCGAACTGCTTGCTCACCAGTGCCTGGACATCGAACGTCCCGAGTCCCAGGAAGGCGGCGACGGCCGCGAGCGGCACGACCTGATCAGTGCCGCCGGCATAGAAGTCGAAGTCGGTGCAGGGCTCCGCCAGGGGCAGGCAAGTCAGGAAGGCCGTGTCGCTGGCCGCCAGAAACGGCGTCGGTGACACGTAGCCTGGCGCCAGAAGGCTCATGGACGAAGTCAGGTCGTAGTGGAGGCTGGTGTTGTTCGAAGGGTTCTTCGCGTGAAATAGCTCGAAAGTGCCGAGATACCCGGAGCCCTCGAGTTCCATCGCGACACCCATCAGCATCCCCAGGGCCGGATCGAACAGATCGAACGTGAGGGTCTCCGACAGCTCCTTTGTGGCTACATGGCCTGGGAACTCCCATGCGAGTTCCACGTTGAAGCTCTTCGTCTGGGACAGCACCATCGGTGCGGCTGCGGCCTGCTGAGCGCCGGCGACCGACGACACGCCCACGACGAGCGCGAGGACCCGCGACTGCCATCGGTTCGCGCCACGGAAACGGATTCTGCCCTGATCCATCACACCCTCCACCGGGAAATTCACCCTGGTGGTGGGAGATACGGAAAACCGGGCAAGTACCCGACATGGCCCTCCTCGGCGGCCGATTCGCCCTCCCGGAACGGCTCAGCTGGTCTCACCTCTGGGATACTCCTCCCTGAGCGCCGCCAACGGGTTGACCCTCGTCGCGCGTCGCGCGGGGAGCCAGGCGGCCGCCAGGGCCACGGCCGACAGCGTCACGGCGACCGCCACGAACACCCGCGGGTCGCGCGGGCCCACCCCGAACAGCATGCCCTCCAGCAGACCCGTGGCCGCAAGGCCGCCGAGCGATCCAAGCAAGACCGCAATCGCCGTCAGCGTCGCGCCTTCGCCCAGCACGTGGCGCATCAGCTGCGCCGCCGACGCGCCAAGCGCGGCGCGTACCCCGAGCTCGCGCGTCCGCAGCGACACCGCGAACGCCATCACCCCATAGGTGCCCACCGCGGCGAGCAGCAGCGCCAGGGCGGAGAACAGGCTCGCCAGCAGCGTGTTGAAGCGCCGGGGGGCGAGCGCGGTGGACAGCGCCTCCTCGAACGTCCGGATGCGGGCGATCGCCTGGTCGGGGTCCGCGGCGTTGATGGCCTGGCGCAACGCAGGCGCGATCGCCGCGGTGTCTTCGCCGGCCCAGACCGCGAACGACAGGAAAGGCCACCGCTCGTCGTTCTGCGTCATCGGGACGTAGAACGTGGCTTCCCCGGGGCGCTCGACGTCACGGTATCTCGTATCGCCCACGAGACCGACGATTTCGTGCGGCTCACGGCTGCCGAAGACGATGCGGCGCCCCAGCGGGTCCTCGCCGGGGAAGAAGTCACGCGCGAACGCCTCGTTGACGATCGCCACGAGCGGCGTGCCGGCCCGATCGGCGTCCGTGAAGGCTCGTCCGCGCACGAGCGGGATCCCAAGCGCGCGGAAGTAGTCCGGCGTGATGAGTTGGAAGTCCGCGGCGCTGCCCGTCGCGAGCGAGGTGCCTGTCGCCTCGGCCCGCTCCACCACGCGATTCGGCGCCCCGGCCATCGGCGCCGTGAACGACGCGGCTGCTGCACGCACGCCAGGCGCGCCCTGCAGGCGTTCGAGGACGCTGTCAACGAACTGCAGCTTGGCCGTCGTGTCGATCCGGAACGAGGCGTCTTCGCCCGGCCGCTGCCGCAGGTAGCGATCGGGCGCCAGCGTCAGGTCCGCGGAAAGACGCCCCTCCGGCGCGTAGCCGATCTCCACACGCTGCGCCTCGGCGAAGCTGGCCAGCAGCAGCGCAGCGCCCACGAGCAGCACCTGCGCGACGGCGAGTTCGGCCACGACCATGGCCCGCTGCCAACCGCGCGCAGCGCGTCCGCTCGAGACCCGGAGCGTCGCGTGCGTGAGCGTTCCGCCGCGCCCCACGCTCGCCAGATGCAACGCGGGGCCGATACCGAACGCAAGCGCCGCGACGAGCGTGACCGCCGCGGTGAATGCGAAGACGACGGGGCTGACCCCAACCTCGTGGATGCGTGGCAGCCCAGCAGGCGCGAGGGCCACGAGGATGTCCAGGCCCCACGAGGCCGCGATCAACCCGATCACGCCGCCCGGCACCGCCATCACCAGCGTCTCGGCCAGCAACTGGCGCACGAGCCGCCACCGCCCCGCGCCAAGCGCCACGCGCGTGGCCATCTCGCTCTGCCGGCCCACCGCCTGGCCGAGCAGCAGGTGCGCGACGTTCGCGCACGCAATCACCAGCATCAACCCCACCGCCAGTTGCATCAACAGCACGACTGGCCGCACCTGGCCGACAACGGCCTCGTGCATCGCGACGACGTTCGCGCCAAGCTCGGCGTTCGTCTCCGGGTACTGCGCCTCGAGACGCGCCATCACGGCATCGATCTCCGCCTGCGCGGCGGCCGCCGTGACGCCCGGCGCGAGGCGTCCCACGACATACAGGAGGTGCGAGTCGCGAACGGTTGTCAGATCACCCGGAAACGGAAAGCTCCGTGGCACGCCGCGGTCGCTGCTCAGGAAGACGTCGATGCTGCTGTGCAGGGGCACGGCAAAGGTGTCAGGCATCACGCCGACGATGGTGTGAGGCCGGCCGTCGAGGGTGATCGTCCGGCCGAGTGCGTCCGGCGATCCGCCGTAGAGCCGCACCCACAGCCCCTCGGTCAGCACCGCCGCCGGCTCCGCACCAGCCTCATCGTCGTCCGGTCTCAGCGCGCGGCCGAGCATCGCGTCCACGCCGAGGGTGCTGAAGAACGTGCCCGACACGCCGAGGGCGCGCAGCCGTTCTGCCTCGCCTCGGCCTGTGAGCGCCGGCGAGAACTCGTCAAAGGCGGCAAGGGACGCGAACGATCGCAGGTCGCGGCGCCAGTCCACGAAGTTGGCGGGCGCCACCCAGCGCGTACGGCTCTCCGGGCTCGTCTCCCAGACGATCACCAGGTCCTCCGGCTGCTCGTAGGCGAGCGGCCGCAGCACGACGCCGTGCACGACGGCGAAGATCGTTGCGTTGGCGCCGATGCCGAGCGCCAGCGACAGGATCGCAGCGCCGGCGAGCCCAGGGCGCCGCGCGATGAGACGGAGGCCGAGGAGGAGGTCAGTGATCATGAATCTGGTGATCTTGTGATGTGGTGATGTGG
>CAZNOC010000113.1:3412-13031 GCA_964574545.1 uncultured Bifidobacteriaceae bacterium
GAGCGAACGCCGTGCCAGCCGGACACTGAGAATCGCCCGCAAACCGGGGTCCATGGGTCGGCCGCACGAGAGGGGCGTGTCCGGATCCGGCACGGGGGCGTTCGCGTTCGGAAAGCGGGGCTGGCGGATACCCTCGATTCGGTGACTGAGAATTATAAGCTTGTAGTTTATAATTCTCAAACATGAAGTATGTGTCCCGTCAACTGGAGGCCCAGGTGGTGGCCGCGCTGCGGCGGTTTCCCGCCGTCGTCCTGACCGGCCCCAGGCGCGCGGGCAAGACGTGGATGCTCCGGCGCCTTCTGCCGCGTGCCAGCTACCACTTGCTCGAGGATCCGGACCTCGTCGCCCGGCTCAGGGCGGATCCCCAGGGGTTCCTGGATGGGCTGACGCCGCCCGTGATTCTGGACGAGGTGCAGCACGTGCCGGAGATCTTCGCGTTCGTCCGTGCGCGCATCGATCGGCAGCCCCGGCGCACGGGGCAGTGGGTCCTCACCGGATCCCAGGAGACCCCGCTGATGCAGGGCGTGACGGAGTCGATGGCGGGCCGCGCCGCCGTACTGCAGTTGCTGCCCCTCTCCGTGCGCGAGTCGCCGAAGGTGTCCTTGCGGCACGGCGGGTATCCGGAGGTGGTGGCGCGTCCCGCGGGTGCGGCGCTCTGGTTCAGCTCCTTCGTCCAGACCTACCTGGAGCGGGACGTGCGCGCGGTGACGATGGTGCGCGACCTGGCGACGTTCAGGCGGTTTCTCGCGCTCGTGGCCGCCCGCCACGGCCAGTTGCTCAACCGGACGGACCTGGCGGCCCCCCTTGGCGTCAGCGTTCCGACGATCACCCAATGGCTGAACGTGCTCGAGACGACGGCGCAGATCCTGATCGTGCCGCCGTTCTACGAGAACCTGGGCAAGCGGCTGGTCAAGTCGCCGAAGGTCTACGTGGCCGATTCGGGCCTGGCGTGTCATCTGCTCGGCATCGAGACGGCGGCGGACCTGGCCCGCTCGCCGTTCCGCGGGGCCCTCTTCGAGGGATTCGTCGCGGCCGAGATTCTCAAGGCGCAGGTCAATGCGGGCCGGCGCCGCGAGCTGTACCACTTCCGAGACGAGCAGGGGCTCGAGGTGGATTTCGTGATCCCCGGCCGCAGGCGTGGGCTGGTGCTCGTCGAGTGCAAGGCCGGCCGGACCGTGACTCCGGCGATGGCTGCGCCCCTCCAGCGCCTGACGACGGCGGTCAGGAAGGCGGCGGCCACCCGTGTCGGCATCCGGGCGTACCTGGTGCACGAAGCGCCGCGCATGGCCACCCGCATCACGGCGGTTGCGCCCGGCGTCGAGGCGGTGTCGTGGCAGGTGTTGCTCGGCGGCAACGGGGACAGGCCCCTTCTGGACCAGGAGCCTTGATGTCCCTTGTCTCGCGATTCCGACGGATGGGCCAGTTCACTCCATACCGGCGTAGAATCCGCCAATGCGAATCCGCCTGCTGCCGGTGCTGTCCCTCGCGGCTCTGGTCACGATGCCCGCCGCGGCCCAGACCCCGAACCCGCTCTCCGCCGATGTGGACTCCGCCGTCGACAGGGCCCTCCCGTCCATCGTCGAATGGCGCCGCGACTTCCATCAACATCCCGAGTTGGGCAACCGTGAGTACCGCACCGCGAAGGTGATCGCGGCGCACCTGACGCGTCTGGGGCTCGAGGTCCAGACCGGCGTAGCCCACACGGGCGTCGTCGGGCTGCTGAAGGGCGGCCGGCCGGGCCCCGTCGTGGCGCTCCGCGCCGACATGGACGGGCTGCCGGTGACCGAACAGGTGGACCTGCCATTCAAGTCGACGCAGAAAACGATGTGGGGTGGGCAGGAGGTGGGCGTGATGCACGCCTGCGGCCACGACAACCACATGGCGATCCTGCTCGGCGTGGCGGAAGTCCTTGCGCCGATGCGCGACCGAATCCCCGGGTCGATCAAGTTCATCTTCCAGCCGGCCGAGGAAGGGCCGCCCGAGGGCGAGGAGGGCGGCGCCGCGCTGATGGTCAAGGAAGGCGTGCTGGCGAATCCGGCGGTTGACGCGATCTTCGGGCTGCACGTGTTCCCGATGACGGCGGGCACGATTCAGTACCGGAGCGGACCGCTGATGGCGAGCGCCGACTCATTCACGATCCGCGTCCGCGGCCGGCAGACGCACGGCGCCGTGCCGTGGGCCGGCGTCGATCCGATTGTCATCGGCGCGCAGATCGTGATGTCGCTCCAGACCATCGTGTCGCGCCACGTGAACATCACCGAGGCGCCGGCCGTGGTCACCATCGGTGCGTTCAACGGGGGCAACCGATTCAACATCGTGCCGGATGAAGTCGTGATGGAGGGCACGGTTCGCGCGTTCGACGAAGAGGTGCGCACCGACATCCACCGGCGCATCCGCGCCATCGCGGGCAGCATTGCGGAAGCGGCTGGCGGCTCGGCGGAGCTGACGCTCGGCATTGGCTATCCGTCCACCATCAACGATCCGGCGCTCACAGAACGAATGGCGCCCACCCTCCGGCGGGTTGCCGGGGACGCCAACGTCTCTGTCGGGCCGCTGACGGGCACGGCCGAGGACTTCTCGTTCTTTCAGCAGCGGGTGCCCGGGATGTTCTTCTTCCTGGGCGTCACCCCGCCGGACCGGGATCCGGCCACGGCGCCATCGAACCACTCGCCGCTGTTCTTTGCGGACGAGTCGGCGCTGCCCGTCGGCGTTCGGGTGCTGGCGAATCTGGCGCTGGACTATCTGTTCGATCAGGCCGGGCGCGGCGCCCGTTAGGCTCGCGCTTTGCGCTCGTCCGACTCGCGCCTTCCTGCACTCGTGGGCTCGGCGCTCCGCGCCTCGTGAGTCCCGTCCAACCACTTGTCCCCGTTACCGTTGTGTGCGAGACTCCCGTGCGGTCGGACTTGCCCCTCAAGGAGCACGAATCATGAGAATCAGGCTCACCCTGGCAGCAGCGCTTGGCGTGCTGCTTGTTACCCCATTGGCGGCGCTGGCTCAGCAGGACTACGTCGTCTCGGCGTCCCGGTGGGGCGCGTCGCAGACCGCCGCGGTCGAGGCGGCCGGTGGCACGGTGGTCTTCTCGCACGACGGTAGTGGCGTAGCGATGGTGCGGTCCAGTGCCGCGAGCTTTGCCGCCCGCCTGAAGGGCCGGTCGGGGATCGCGTCGGTCACCGCCGACATGGTGGTGCAGTGGCAGCGGCCCGCCGTGCTCGAACAGTACATCGAGGCGGACTTCACGAACCCCTTCAACAACGACCGGTTCTTCAACACGATCCAGTGGGCGCCGCAGGCCATCGACGCGCCGGCGGCGTGGGCGCTGGGCTGCACGGGCGCCGGCGTGCGGGTGGCGGTGCTGGACGGCGGCATCTGGAACGTGCACCCTGATTTGGCGCCGAACATGGATGTGGCCGCCTCGCGATCGTTCGTCGATGGCCAGCCCTTCAACAACGACCTCGGCAACTTCTGGCACGGCACGCACGTGGCCGGCATCATTGCGGCCATAGACAACGTGGGCGACTTCAACAGCGGCGTTATCGGCATCGCTCCGCAGGCGACGATCATCGGCGTGAAGGTGCTGCACGGCGGGTCGGGGTCCTTTGCCTCGGTCATTCAGGGCATCCTCTACGCGGCCACGCCGCTTGCCCAGGGCGGCGGCGGCGCAGACATCATCAACATGAGCCTCGGCGCCCTCTTCGCGCGCAACGAGCCGGGCGCGGGCGAGCTCGTCGCCGCGATGAACAAGGCCGTCAACTACGCGAACCAGTTCGGCGTGCTCGTCGTGTCGGCGGCCGGCAATGACGGGCTCAACCTCGACCGCGCCGGCAACCTGATCGTCGTGCCCGCCGAGTCGGGTTCCGGCATCGCGGTGTCGTCCACGGGTCCGATGGGCTTCGCGCTGGGTGCGACCGACTTCGAGCGCCCTGCCTCCTACTCCAACTACGGCACGTCGGTCGTCCACGTGGCGGCGCCGGGAGGAGACTTCCAGTTGCCCGGCGACGATCTGTGCACGCTGCCCACGACGAACGGCTCGCCGGTCACGATTCCGTGCTGGGCCTTCGACATGGTGTTGAGTACGAACGTCGGCAATTGGGCCTGGGCGGCGGGGACGAGCATGGCGGCGCCGGCCGCATCGGCCGTGGCCGCGATGATCAAGCAGCAGAACCCGAACATCTCGCTCGGCGCGCTCAAGAACAGGCTGGCCCAGAGCGCCATCGACCACGGCAAGAAGGGCCGCGACCCATTCTACGGCCGTGGCTGGATCAACGCGCTCAGGGCGTGCCAGTACTGATCGACGTCGGTAGTGGGTAGTGGTAGGTGGGTCGTGGGTAGTGGGTCGTGGGTAGTGGGTAGTGGGTAGTGGGGGTGGATCACAGCCATCCCCACTACCTCCCACTCCCACTACCTACCGCCCACTACCCACGACCCACGACCTACAACCCACTACGCACTACCCACTACCTACTACCTACTACCTACTACCTACGACCCACGACCCACCGCCCTCCCCGGAGACCCCGATCATGCGCTTCACCCGTCGAGACTTTCTCACCACGTCGTCGCTCGCCCTTGCGGGCATGGCTACCGCGGGCAGGCTGCCGCTCTGGGCGCAGCCGGCGGCGCCACTCGTCACGGCCTTCACCGAGATCCGTCGCGGTGTGGGCATGTTCACCGCCACCGGCGGCACGATCGGCTACCTCGTCAACGCCGACGGCGCGGTGGCCGTGGACAGCCAGTACGCGCCGAACGCGGAGATCTGCGTGAAGGGCCTTCGAGAGAAGGCGCCGAAGGGCATCGACATGCTCATCAACACGCACCATCACGGCGACCACGTGGGCGGCAACCAGGTGTTTCGCGGGGCCGTCAGGACGATCGTCGCGCATGTGAACTGCCTGGCCTGGCACAGGAAGACTGCCGAACAGGCGGGGACCGAGGGACAGACGTCGTTCGCCGACACGACGTTCACGGACACGTGGAGAGCCGACTTCGGCGACGAGACCATCCACGCGCGGCACTACGGCCCGGCCCACACGAGCGGTGACGCGGTCATCACGTTCGAGAAGGCCAACATCGTCCATGGCGGGGACCTGCTGTTCCGCCGTGTTCACCCGTTCATCGACCGGCCGGCCGGCGCGTCCATCGCGAACTGGGCGCGGACGCTCGAGCGGGTCGCGAGCGCTGGCAGCGCCGACACGATCTTCATCTTCGGCCACGGCAAGGATGGCGTCGTGCAGGGCACGCGCGAGGATGTGACCTACTTCCGCAACTACCTGACGGCGGCGCTCGAGCACGCGACGAAGGGTGTGAAGGCCGGTCAGTCGAAGGAAGAAGTGACGGCGCTCGCGGCGCTGCCCGGCTTCGAGGACGTCGCCGCCCTGGGCGCGCGGCTGAACATGGCTGCGGTGCTGGGTGTGGCGTTCGACGAGGCCGCTTCGCGGTAGGCCTCGCCTCGCTCCGGCGAAGAGGGGCCGCGGCCTACGGAAACACCCGGTCGAAGTTCTCGCCGAACACCTTCGCCTGCACGTCGGCGCCGGCGCCGATGGCGTCGAGCGCCGCTTTCTGCCGCGCGTAGACCTCGCGGTTCCATCCTCGGGGGAAGAACGACGAGTCGGTCCCGAAGAGCACCCGCTCGGGTCCAGCCACGTCGAGCGCGCTCGAGAAGACCTGCTCGAGCGTCAGCTCCGGGTGGTAATTGATCCACCGGTTGGAACTCGACGTGTCCAGGTACACGTTCGGGCAGAGGTCCGTCAGCATCAGCGCTTCATGAATCAACCCCGCGCCGAAGTGCGGGACGATGAAGCGGAGCTTCGGCCAGCGCGCGGCGAGGTGTTGCAGGTCGAGCGGCCGGCCGAACCCCGTGTCGAACAGGCTGGGCAGTCCGAGCCGCTTCCGAACGCCCACCGAGAGTGCCCCGCAGTGCACGAACACGGCGGCGTCCGGCCGTGACGCCGCGACCTCGACCACGGCAGCCACGCGCGGGTCGCGCAGCGGGTATCGCTGCATCGCCGGGAACAGGCACATCACCCGCAACCCCGAGTCGAACGCCAACCCCGCCCTGGCCTCCGCATCGTCAGTCGTCGGGTCGAGCATGAAGTAGCCGACGAACCGGGTCGGGTGGCGCTTGACGGCGGTGGCCACCGACGCTTCGTCGCCGGGCAGGCTCGCGATGAGCGCGCTGCGCCCCACGCCCTGCGTGTCGAGCTCGGCGACCCATCGATCGGCCAGTGCCTCCACGGACCCCGGGGCCTCCCACCCGAGCAGATCGATCACGGCGGCGATGCGCCCCTCCTCGGGGAGCTTCTTCTGTGCACCGAGCGCGCTGAAGTAGTGGGGCGAGAAGAAGTGAACGTGGGCATCGTGGATCATGCAGGCCTCGCGCCGGACTAGGATATCTCCAACCTTGAACTTCGAACTTTGAACCTTGAACTCTGGTACTGCCAGGCGGCGAGCAGCACGACGCCACAGACGATCAGTCCCGCGGAGAGACCCCACCAGAGGCCGATGACGCCCAGACCCAGCGGGAAGCACAGCACATAGCCAAGCGGCAGTCCCACGAACCAGTGGCCCGCCAGGTTGGTGACCATCGGGGTCCGCGTGTCGCCGATGCCGCGCAACGCCCCGGTCGCCACGGCCTGCAATCCATCGAAGAGCTGGAAGACGGCCGCCACGAAGAGGAGCGACGCGCCCAGCGCGAGCACGGATGGCTCGCGCGAGAAGAGGCCGATCAGGAACCGCGGCGCCGTCAGGAAGAGGAGGCCGGTGGCGGCCATGAAGCCCACGCCCAGCATGATGGCCGTCCACCCCGCGCGTCGCGCGCCCTCGGCATCCCGGGCGCCGACCCGGTTGCCGACGCGCACCGCGCCGGCGGACGCGACGCCGAGCGGCACCATGAAGGCAAACGCCGCGATGTTGAGCGCAATCTGGTGCGACGCGCTCGACACGGGATCCAGCCGGCCGGCGAGCGCCGTGGCCGCGGCGAAGACGCCCACCTCGAGGGTCACCTGAGAGGCGGCAGGGAAGCCGAGACTTACGAGTCGTCGCAGCCGCGCCGTGTCCAGCCGCCACGACACCCGGGGCAGTCCGCTCTTGCGCCAGCGGTCGTACACGACGATCGCGACGAAGAGCACGGTCAGCATGTACAGCCTCGACACGAACGTCGCCCACGCCGCGCCGGGCACGCCCATCGCCGGCGCGCCCCAGTTGCCGTAGATGAACACCCAGTTGCTGACCGCGTTCACCACGTTCGCGCTGATGAGCGCGAACATCACGGGCGTGACGATGTGCATGCCCTGGAGGTAGCGGCGGAAGGCGGCGTAGAGCAGGAGCGGGAAGGTGCTCCAGAGCACGATGGAGAAGTAGCCCTGGAGCGGCGGCATCACCTCGGGATGGAAGCCCATCGCGGGGATCAGGATGAGCACGCCCACGCAGACGAGCATCAGCGGAATCGTGACGATCGCGGCGAGCCACACGCCCTGCACGAGCCAGCGATGGCAGTCGTCCACCTCGCGGGCGCCGTACGCCTGCGACACGTAGGTGTCGAGTCCGAGGAGCAGGCCCATGCCGAAAACGGCGAAGGCCATGTGCAGGGAGGTCCCGATCCCCGCCGCGCCAATGGCCGCCGGCCCGATCGGGCTCACCATGATGGTGTCCACGATGCCCATGCTCATCCAGCCGAGCTCGGCGATCACGACCGGCACGGCGAGCCGGAGCATCGGTTTCAGTTCGGCGCGGAAGGACATGTCGCAGGTCAAGGATAGCTGAGCTTCGGTGCTTTCTCCGGAACCTGGCTTTCGTGCGCGTACGCACGCCGCCGCTATAATCCGCCGTATGCGCACTCTTGCTACGGCTGTGGTGGTGGTACTCGGGCTCGGCGCCGGGCTCTCGGCCGACAACTGGCCGCAGTGGCGGGGGCCGTCGCTCTCGGGCGTCTCGAACGAGACGGGTCTGCCGCTCGAGTGGGGCGAGGGCCGCAACGTGCGGTGGCGCGCGCCGCTCGAAGGCGCCGGCGTGTCGTCGCCGGTCGTGTGGGGCGACCGCGTTTACGTCACCGCGCAGGCAGGGGCGGGCATCCGGCGGCAGGGGAATCATCCGACGCTCGCGTCGGGACGCGATTCGGGCGAGGGGATGCTGGCCGCCGTGGGCGCCGCACGCGACGGCGTCACCTTTCTGGTCACCGCGCTCGATCGCGCGACGGGACGCCGCGTGTGGCAGCACGAGCTGGCGGCCGAAGGCGACCTGCCGTCCGTGCACGACAAGCACAACCTCGCGTCGCCCAGCCCGGTCACCGACGGCGAGCGGGTCTACGCGTGGTTCGGCACCGGCCAGCTCGTGGCGGTGGGCGCGGATGGCCGGGAAGTGTGGTCGCGTCACCTCGGGCAGGAGAACGCGCCGTTCACCATCAACTGGGGCCACGCGAGTTCGCCGACGCTGCATGGCGACCTCCTGATCCTGCCGTGTCTTCACGAGAACGCGTCGTACGTGCTCGCGCTCGACAAGCGCACCGGCAAGGAGGTCTGGCGGTCCGAGCGCCCCGCCGGCGTCATCTCCTACAGCACGCCCATCATCGTCAGCGGCCCATCCGGCGACGAGATCATCGTCAACACCAGCGAAGGCGTCGAGTCGCTCGACCCGAAGACCGGTGAGCGCCGGTGGTACATCGAGGAGTCGAACCGCTTCCCGATTCCGGTGGCCACCCAGGACGGCAACACGCTCTACATGAGCCGCGGCTACCGCAGCGGGCCGTACATGGCGGTGCGTCTGGGTGGTTCGGGCAACGTGACCGCGTCGCACATGACGTGGCACGTCCCGACGGGCGCGCCGTACGTTCCCTCCCTCGTGCTCTACGACGGCCTGCTCTACATGGCGAGCGAAGCCGGGGTCGTCAGCGCCGTAGACGCGCGGACCGGCGAGCGCGTGTGGCAGGAGCGCATCGGGGGCGTCTTCACCGCGTCACCCGTGGCGGGCGACGGCAAGATCTACCTGGTAAGCGAGACGGGCGAGACCGTGGTGCTCAAGGCCGGTCGCACGCCAGAAGTCCTGGCCCGCAACACCCTCGACGGTCATTTCGTCGCCTCGCCGGCGATTGCCCACGGCTTGCTGTACCTGCGGGCCGACGATGCGCTGATTGCCGTGGGGGGTGGGTAGTGGGTCGTGGGTGGTGGGTCGTGGGTCGTAAGCGTTATCGCCAGCGGTGGTCGGCCGCCCTCCTCCCCCTGGTGCCTAGTTGTGCACCGCCTCCTATCCACAAGCCGACAGCGCCTGGTGAAGCCTCGTGAGCATGCGTCCTACGCTGCCGGTCAGGTTCACGACATCGACGGTGGCCTCGCGAGTCAGGGCGCCGATCCGCACCGCGATCTCGAGTTCCGTCTCGAGCTCCGCCTGGGAGCCAAGCGCGATCGAGACGTGATTCCGGTAAGCCAGTCGAGATCTGCGACGCCATCCCTCCGCGATGTTGGCAGGAACTGACACTGCCGCTCGCCGAAGCTGTCGACGGAGATCGAACGCATCCAAAGGCATCAGCCTGGTGACCCTGTAGATCTCTTCGACAAGCTGCATGGACATCTGCCAGACCTCGAGGTCCCGAAAGGAAGTGGTCTTGCTCATGGCTGGTCAGCGCGCAACC
>CAZNOC010000114.1:0-12999 GCA_964574545.1 uncultured Bifidobacteriaceae bacterium
GGCGACCCCTTGGAGTCGGAGGGCAAGATCGCCGAGCGACTCGGCGATTCCAGTGCCGGAACCGGCCGCTGGCGGCACGTGCCGCAGGATCGTACTGCCGGGCGGCGTGTCCGATCCTTCGCGCCCGCCAGATGGCCGTCGCTTCCACCCCCGGTATCCACTCGCCACCGACTTGTGCCGTCGCGAGGCTTCCCGGCTCGATTCGCAACCGTGGGCGGCATCAGACCACCGGCCGGCCTGCCACCATTCGGACAAGAGGGTTAGGCGAGCCATGCCAATCCGAAACATCCTGCTGATCGGGGTCGACCAGATGCGGTCGGACGTATCGGGACCCGACAAGTCGGTCCCGGCGCACACCCCGGTGCTCGACCGCCTCTACACGGAGAGCGTCCGCTTCGAACGCGCATATTCCACGTGCCCGCTCTGCTCACCCGCCCGCGCCTCGATGCTGACGGGCGACTACGCCTTCCGTCACGGCATGGGTACCAACTGCGACATGTACCACAGTCTTGCAGAGGAACTCGCGTCGCCAGAGCGGCTGCTGCACCACAATCTCCTCGACGCCGGCTATCGCTGCGGCTTCGTCGGCAAGTGGCACGTGGGCGCAAGTACCGGGCCGGCAGATTTCGGCTTCGAAGGCCTGAGCCTCCCGGGCTACGGAAACATCACCAAATCGCAACCCTACCGCGACTACCTCGCGGCGAACGGCCTCGACTACACGGTCGAGCCGACGCTGTTCTTCAATCACGACGAACAGACAATGGCGGCGGGGCGATGGCGCGGGCCGGTGGCGTCAACTCCTGCCCATTTTCTGACCGACCGGACCATCGCGATGCTTACGGACTTCGCGGCCTCGGGTCGGCCGTTCTTCGCCACCGTACAGTACTGGGACCCGCACGCCCCACATCTGGTGCCGGACGAATACTATGGGCTGACCGACCGCAAGGCGCTCGCGCCTTGGCCAAGCTTCGTCGACGACCTATCGGGCAAGCCCCGCCGCCTGAAGCGCGAGCGCGACGACTTCTATCGTCTGCACCCGAGAACGCCCGACGAGGTGATCGAGTACATCGGCCTGTATTGCGACCATATGGCCATGCTGGACGCCCAGATCGGGCGGCTGCTTGACGGGCTTTCAGCGCAGGGTCTAGCCGACGACACGCTCGTAGTCTTCACTTCGGACCATGGCGACATGACCGGTAGCCACGGTGGGCTGATCGACAAAGGGCTTCTCTACGAAGAGGCGATCCGCATTCCGCTTCTCTTTCGCCATGCCGACTTCGCTGCTGGCACATCAACGGCGCTGGCCAGCAACATGGACATCCTGCCGACCGTGCTGTCGCTGATCGGCGTGGAGCATGGCCCGCGCGATGGCACCGACCTGACACCGTACCTTCGGGACCCCACGACTTTAGGGCGGGAGCACCTGTTGGTCGAGTATCACGGCCTGCGCTTTCTGTATTCGCAGCGTGCGCTGATTGCAGCAGACGGTTGGAAGTTCATCTTCACCCCCGGCGACTACGACGAGCTCTATGACCTGACCGCCGACCGGCCAGAGATGGTGAACCTCGCCGAGGCGCCCGAGGCCGCGTTCCGGCTCGCCGCGCTGCGAGCCGCAATGGTGGCCGAGACCGCGCGCCTCGGCGATCCGCTCCGCGACTGTGTGGCGAAGTTCAATGGCCAGTGGCGAACAGGCTCGGGCCAGTTTGACGCCACGGCAGCCTATCTGAAGGAGGGGAGCGCGCCATGAGCGAGCAACTCACGTCAGATGCGGCTCTTTGCGGTCCGAGGGGTCTGTGGAGGGGCGGACCGGAACTGGGCGCTCCTGCGGTGCAGACCAAGCCGCTGGCGCCACCGCACTTCGGTCGCCTCGCCAAGGCCGCGAACAGGCTGTCCGCACGCTCCGCCTTCCGGCCGGACCAGCTCTACAAGCGCGAAGGGTCGGCGGTGTCATGCAGTTGCCCGGACGAAGCCGGGCGTTCCAAGAGAAGGCGGGGCGCGCGCACACTGGAGACGGTCGACCCCATGACCATTGTCTCCGGCAAGCTCCCGTTCGTGGTTCTCGCCATCCGGCAGTTCCAACTCGTGGACGGTCGGACCGCCGCCGTCGAGGACCGACCGAAATGGCCCTGATCGAGGTCCACGACCAGCAACCCGGCGTCCGCCAACTGACTTTCAATAGGCCCGAGAAGCTCAACGCGCTCTCCTCGCCGCTGATGGCTGAGTTCGACGCCGCGCTCGACGCCGCGGCGGCGGACACGTGCGTCCGCGTGCTCGTCCTGCGCGGCGCCGGCGGGCGGGCCTTCGTCGCGGGGGCCGACATCGCAGAGTATCGCGGCGACCGGCGGCCGGAGTTCATCGCCTACCAGATGAACTCGCGCCGGATCTTCGACAAGCTCGAGTGCCTGCCGAAGCCCGTGATCTGCGCGATAGACGGCGTCGCACTCGGCGGCGGCTTCGAGATCGCGCTCTGCTGCGATATTCTTCTCGTTACGCCACAGGCCCAACTCGGCCTTCCCGAGGGACGGCTCGGCCTCTGCCCGGGCGGGGGCGGCACGCAGCGGCTTGTCCGCGCCGTGGGGAAGTACGCAGCCTCGGACCTGATGCTCGCTGGCTGGCGGATGAGCGGGCAGCGCGCCTACGAGCTCGGGATCGCGGCCGAGATTACCGAGGATCTCGACACCGCCGTTGCGACGCGCGCCAGAGCCTGCCTCAAGGTGGCTCCGCTCGCCCAGGCGGAGATGAAGCGGCTGATGCGCGAAGGCTCCGACGCGCCGCTCGAGACAGCGAAGAGCTTCGAGCAGGAAGTCCTCTTCCGTCTCTATGCGAGCGCGGACGGACAAGAGGGGGTCGCGGCATTCCTCGAGAAGCGCGATCCAGTGTTTCGGGGCGCTTGATTCATGGAGTTCGAGGGCAAGGTCGTGGTCGTGACCGGCGGAGCACAGGGGATAGGGCGGGCCTGTGCCGAGGCCTTCGTGCATCGCGGCGCATCGGTTGTCCTCGGCGACTACGATGCTGCGACGGGAGCGGCGACGGCGGCGGAGCTTGGACCGAAGGCGGCCTTCGCGACTGTCGACGTGCGCTCGATGTCGAACATGCAGGCGATGGCTGACCTTGCGGTCGCCCGGTTCGGTGGCATCGACATTCTAGTGAACAATGCCGCTCGCGCCATCGGCGGCCTCGTCGACGAGATCGACGAGGCGACGTGGACGACCGTCATCGACACCAACCTGACGGGGTACTGGCGCGGGATGCGCGTCTGCGTGCCCGAGATGCGCAAGCGCGGCGGCGGTGCGGTCGTGAACATCTCTTCGATCCAAGGACTGCGGGCCTTCTCTGGCTGGGCAGCCTATGCGGCTGCCAAGGGTGCGGTGAACGCGTTGACCATGCAGACCGCGCTCGACCTAGCGCCGGCCGGCATCCGTGTGAATGCGGTAGCGCCGGGTACGATCCTCACACGCATGAACGAACAGATCTTCGCAGGTCTTTCCGATGGCGGTGCCGCGTTGCGCGAGAAGTGGAACCGTGCGCATCCGATCGGCCGCTTCGGCCATCCCGCCGAAGTCGCCGACGCCGTGGTCTATCTCGCCTCGGACCGCGCGAGTTTCGTGACGGGTGAGGTTCTGCGTGTCGACGGCGGTCTAGCGATTCGGGGTGAGTAGAAGTGTCAGAGGCGACGGACGGTGCATGGATAAGGCTCGCGATCGGGACGAACAGCGTCGCCGTCGACCCCGCATTGGGCAACCTGCGCGAGCTTGTCCTGACCAACGGGGGCCGAAGCGTCGTACCTCTCCACACCGCCCCGTGGGTCGGCGAGACGGATGAACTGCCGCGCGACCTCACCCCGATCGAGCGGCAGCTCGCGGGCGACTTCTTCTGCGCGCCCTTCGGTGCCAGCAATGTAGACCCTGCACCCGCCCATGGATGGACCGCCAACAGCGCTTGGGAGCCATGCGGCGCTGCGGACCACTCCCTCCGCTTCAAGCTGCGCAGACCCGTCATGGGCGCGCGCATCCGCAAGACAGTCCGCCTCTCAGCAGACGCGCCGCTTCTCTATCAAGAGCACCTGATCACCGGAGGGACCGGCGGGCTGACCGTAGCCCATCATCCGATGGTCCGGATCGCGACCCGGGCGCGGTTCTCCTGCTCTTACAAGCGAGCGGTCCTGACCGCGGAGGCGCCGCTCGAACCTGGACGGAACCGGTTGGCCGTAGGCGCCAACGCAGTATCGCTGACTGCCGTACCCGCATCGGACGGCACGCTCGTGGACCTCACGCACCTCCCTATCGCGGCCCGGCACGAGGACTTCGTCACGCTCGTCGAGGCAGATTGCTGCACGATCGGATGGTCCGCCGTCGTCCGAGAGTCCGAGGACGACGTGATCTTCGTCCTGAAGGATGCGCGGGTCATGCCTGTCACGATGCTCTGGCACTCGAATGGCGGGCGGGACCGCGCGCCCTGGAGCGGCCGGCACAAGGGCATTCTCGGGATCGAGGACGGATGCGCCGCGGGCGCCGCCGGGCACGCAACCGCGCTGGCGCGAAACGCGGTCTCGGCGCAGGGTGTGCCTACGGCCCTTGCGCTTGCCCCCCTGAGGACGCATCGGATCGCCCAAGTGATCGGCGCGATCACCCGGCCAACGGGCTGGAGACGGGTGCAAGACATCCAAGTCGAGGACGCAGTTTGCGTGCTGACGGGCGATGACGGCACGACGGTCACGCTTCAGTTTCAAGCGGACTTCTTCAAGAAGACCAGCTGACATGGCGAGCCGGAAAGACATGGGCTACCGTTTCCCGCATGCCGAACGCACGATTCTGCCCGCGCATGCGGCACGGGTCTTCTACGACGGCATCTTCGCTGACACCAAGCTCAGCCACCCCGAGGGGGTCGCGATCGGGCCGGACGGCTGGATCTGGACCGGGAACCAGGATGGGGACATCTTGCGAATTGCCCCCGACGCGTCGCGCGCCGAACGCGTCGCCACCACCGGTGGTTTCGCGCTCGGCCTTGCTTTCGATGCGGACCGCGCGCTCTTCGTCTGTGATCTCAGGCATGCTGCCGTGTTCCGGCTCGACCTCGCGACGGGAGCGCTCGCGCGGTTCACGCCGCCAGGAATCCGGATTCCGAACTTCCCGGTCGTGGACCTCGCCCGGAACCGACTTCTTGTGTCCGACAGTCATGCGGCTGGCACGCCCGGCCCTGGCATCTGGGCCTACGACCTCGCGACCGGAGAGGGCGGGCTCTGGTGCGACGCCGCGTTCGACTTCGCCAACGGCCTGGCGATGCGACTCGGCGAGCCCGCCGTCTATGTGTGTGCTACCTTCGCCACCTCCGTGTTCCGTGTACCTATCCGCCCGGACGGAAGCGCCGGCGCGCCCGAGCTGTTCGCCAGCGGACTGCCGGGGCTTCCAGACGGCATCGCCTTCGACAGCGCGGGAAACCTCGTGGTCGCCTGCTACGAGCCGTCCCGCCTTCTGCGGCTTTCGCCCGACGGCACGCGCTGTGAGGTCCTTATCGAGGACACCACCGCCCACACGCTCTGCCATCCCACGAACGTGGCCTTCGCGGGGGCATCGCTCTATGCCGCCAATCTGGGTCGCTGGCACATCGCCGTGGTCGCCATGGACATCGGCGCGCCGCCGCTCTGTCGCGAGGGCGCGTGACCTACTACGGCCTCACATGGGATCATCCGCGGGGATACGATGCGCTGGCCGAAATGGCGCGCCGGGTGAACGCGGGGCGGACCGAGCCACTGCTTCGATGGGACAAGCAGCCGCTCGAAGGGTTCGAGAGCGCGCCCATCACCGACCTCACGGCCCGATACGACCTCGTCGTGCTCGACCATCCGCACATTGGCGAAGCGGTTGAGGAGGAGTGCCTTATCCCGATCGACGAGCTGTTCGGCGCGGACCTGATCGCCGAGTGGAGCGCCAGGACAGTTGGACCGGCGTTCCGGTCCTACACTTGGGAGGGGCGGCAATGGGCGCTCCCTCTCGACGTCGCCACGCAGGTCATGGTGCGGCGGCCGGACCGAATTGTGGAGCCTCCGGTCGATTGGGCAGCGCTGGAGGCGCTCGCCGCGGAACGGCCCGTCGCGCTTTCGCTCGCGGGGCCCCACGCGTTCCTCACGTTCATCTCGATGGCGGCCGCGGAGGGCGCAGTGGTGGGAGGCGAGGCGATGCTGCCTGAAGCGGCGGCTCTCCCAGCGATCGCCCTTCTCGCCCGTCTCGCGGCGCTGGCGCCTGAGGGCAGTGGAGAGCTCAATCCGATCGGGCTGCTTGAGGCGATGGCGAACGGCGAAGAGGTCGCGCTCGTTCCTCTCGTCTTCGGGTACGTTACCTACGCGCGCGCCGAACGGTCGCGCCACCGGCTCGCATTCTCTGACAGCCTCGTATCGCACGGAGGCCTAGGCGGCGTGCTTGGTGGGACCGGGATCGCTGTATCGCGCCGCTGTGCGCCCTCGCCGGAACTTCTCGCGCATCTCGCGGACCTCATGTCGGTCGAGACGCAAACGCGGCTCTTTCCGGCTTGCGGCGGCCAACCCTCGGCGCGGCGCGCCTGGACCTCGCCCGAGGTCAACGCGGGCTTGGGCAACTTCTATCGCGACACGTTGCGCACGGCCGAAACCGCGCTCCTGCGCCCTCGGTTCGACGGCTTTCCGGCCTTCACGAACGCGGCGTCGGACTATCTGCGCGGCGCCCTCAACGTGCGCGAGACACCGGACGCGATGCTTGCGCAACTCCGCCACCTCTGGACGAGTTTCCGCGCGCGTTGCCGCGGCCCCCTCGACGATGAAAGGTGAACCCCCAATGACCGACAAGGCGCTCTCCCACATTACGATCCTCGACTTCTCCCACTTGCTTCAGGGACCTTTCGCGACCCAGTTGCTCGCCGACATGGGGGCAAACGTGATCAAGATCGAACGGCCGGGCACGGGTGACCTGTTCCGGTCGATGACCTTCCGAAACAAGTGGGTCGGCGAGGGTGAGAGCCCCAACTTCCTCGCTTGGAACCGCAACAAGCGCAGCGTCGCTCTGAACCTGAAGTCCCCAGAGACCCGCGCCGTCATCATGAAGATGGCCGAAACGGCCGATGTCGTTGTGGAGAACTTCCGGCCCGGCGTGATGGCGCGCCTCGGCTACGGATACGAGGACTTCAGCGCGGTCAATCCGCGCATCGTTTACTGCTCGGGCTCGGGTTATGGCGAGGACGGTCCATATGTGGCCCGGCCCGGCCAGGATATGTTGATCCAGGGCTTGACGGGGATCATGGCAGCCACGGGTCAGGCGGGCAACCCGCCGACCCCGGTCGGCTCAGGCTTCTCGGACCAGGTCGGCGCGATGAACATCGTTTACGGCGTTCTCACAGCCCTCTTGTGGCGCGAGAGGTCGGGGGAAGGGCAGGAGGTGAAGGTCAACCTCCTAGCCGCGATGCTCGCTCACCAGAACCAAGAAATGGTGACGGCGATGAACTTTGGCGAAGACTTCGTCCGCCCGAACTCGGGCATCGGTCACCCGGGCATGGACGCGCCCTTTGGCGTCTATCCGACATCGGATGGATGGGTAACGATCGCGATGAGTCCTTACCGGACGCTCGTCGGGACTCTGGGGAACGAAGATCTCCTCCGGTTTGACGACCCCGAGACACTGTTCGAGGATCGCGATGCCGTCTGGCGCGCGCTCGCGGATGAAACGGCCAGCTGGACGACCGCTGCATTGATCGAGGCACTTCTCGCGGCCGACATCTGGTGCGGGGAGGTGAAGTCTCACCTCGGCGCAGCGGCCGACCCGCAGGTAGAGCATCTGAAGCTCTTGACGAGCTTCGAGCATCCGAGAGCGGGGACAGTGAAGATCGTCGGGCCAGCGGTTGGCATGAGTAGAACCCCACCTTCGGTCGACCGCCCGGCACCCCTCGTCGGCGAGCATACGCGGCAAGTCCTGGCCGAGTTCGGCGTGCCGGAAGCCGAGATCGAAAGGATGATCAAGCTAGGTGCGGCCGAGCAAGCGGAATAGCGAAAGGCCGATGAACACGGCCCGCTTCCGGTTCGTGGACAGGTGTTGAAGGAGGAGCCGCACCGTTCGGGTCCTCGCGCGACAAGCGCGGCGACAGGCCGCAGGCGAACCTCGAGGCCTTGCGTAGCGAGGGGATCGAGTACGTGATCACCGGACGGCTCCGGCGCTCCACCACGAACGTGGCGCTCGCTCGCGTAGCTCTCCCACAGCTGACCGGTCTCGGCCAGGACCTCGCCCATCCGGCGGAGGCGGAGGTGGACCCGAGCCAGTAGCCTCCCGCCGGCCGGAAGACCGGCGAATCGGCAGCAAAGCTGGGGCCCGCGCGATGGGGCCAGAACGACGACGGATCCTTCAGGAGCCGCCGGTCACTGGTCTGCCGTAGGCAACAGCCTGCCGACGGCCGCGGATCACCCCCGTTACGCCCGCCTCGCTGCCGCCTCGACGTACGCGGACATCGTGCGCTGCGCCTCCGCGACGGTCTCGGCCCGGTGCAGGAGCACCACGCCCGTAGGAAATCGGTCCAGGACGGTCCCGGTGACGAGTTCCTCCCGCGTGACCACGACGCGAACGAGCGCAACGCGCCTCCCGGACGCGGCGGCGTAGTGTGCGTCGACGTCGTTCATCTGCGACTGGCCGTAGTCCACCGACCGGAGCGACGGGCCTTCGAGGTACACCGGGACCACGTGGTCGATGCAGCCACACGAGTGGATCGCGCCGCCGCCGATGGCCCGCATGACGCGCTCATCGTGTGGCGCCACCTGGTCCCGGTAGAGGTCGGGAGAGACCATGACCGTCGAGTCGTTGCGGATGAGGATGTTGCCGCGGACCATGACCCCGTGCTGGTGGACGAAGCCGTCGGGCTCGTTCACGGCGAGCGGCTGGAACCGACGCCACAGCGCCACCTGCGCCTCCGCCATCCGGCCGAGCATGTCGTTGAAGAACGCCGGATCGTCGAGCGCGTCGATGAAGAGCCCGCTCCCCCGGAGCATCGCCGCATTGTCGAGCGGCCCCTGCAGGTCGGGGATGGTCACCTTCACCACCCGACCGAGGGTGTCGAACCGGCCGAGCACCTCGCGGTAGTACTCCATGAACTCGACCGCCCGCTCGACGAGCGGCGAGGTCACCACGGAGGTGGCGGCCACCTCCGTGGACTCGACCGCCCGCGCGAACTCCTCCCGGCTTCCGAAGTGCCGGACCCACGGCGGGTTCTCCCCGTGCTGCTCCACCGTCCCGCCGAAGCACGAGGCGACGAGCACCGTGCCGAAGTTCGCGCGCACGGTGGCCGGAAGGTCGTCGCCGATGAGGTGCCGCCGCGCGATGCTCGTCTGCCATGCCAAGCCGAGCTCGTTCCAGAGCATCTTCGCCGGGTCGGCGAACGCCTCGGCGAGCGGGTACGGCGCGAGCTCCTCGGGAAGCGGCTCGGCGCAGGGGATCACCACCGGAAGCCGGTCCACCGGCTCATAGCAGACCGCACGCAGGTGGCGCTCATCCAAGGCCGCCTCGACCATTGGGTCGAAGGTCCGGTCGAGCCGTTCGAGGAGAGCGAGCAGGCGGTCTTCGGCGGTGTGCACTCGGTGCCTCCCGTGCCGCCCCCTGGGCGGCGACGCATCAGAAAGCGTATCCAACGGCGGCGGGGCGGTCAACATCCCGCACAGTGACGGTTCCTCGGATCTCGTGACTCCTTCCGGTGTGTAGCACGGTGCCATCGTCCACATCGAGAGCGGCGATCTCTACGAAGGTGCCTGCGACCGCGACGCCGTGGAGGAGTTCGAGGTCCGGGAGTCCGCTGGCACGGTCAGCCTCGGACCGATCGACGACCTGCTGTAGGCTGTCACTCGGCCGTGAACCGTCGCGTCGGGAACCTCAGCCGCGGTACTCGACTTCGAGCGCTCCCCTTCCCTCCGCGATCGACGCGAACTGGACGTAGCGCGGCCCTGCGACGACGCAGCCGTCCCTTCCGGCGGCGAGCCCGTCGATCAAGCCGTCGAGTATCGCCGCGTATTGCTCGAGGATCTCGACTCCGTACGACTCGGCGCCGTTCGCGCGCGCCGCGCGGGCGAGCTCGCCGCCGCAGAGCGGGAAGACCCCGCCGTTCGCGTAGGCGCCGGCCACGCGCTTCGGGTCGCCGAAGCTGCCGTCCGGGAAGCGAGGGTCGATGAGGAACCACTCGGCGATCGTGCCGGTCGTCTGCCGCCGCACTCCGTACTCGGCGATGACGGCGCGCGCGATCTCATCGGTAGCAAGCCCGCGTTCGACCGCCATGGGGGTACCGAGCGAGAGCTGCTCCGGGTCATCGACCCCTTCGATGCTCACCGGCGTGAGCTTGTGGAAGTGCGTTGAGGAAGGGCCGTTGTAGAGGAGAGCGTTGGCGCGGGAGCGCACGCCGGCAGCGAGCTCCCCGAAGCGCCGGGCCTGCTCCGCGTTGCCGAAGCGCTTGTGCTCGGCGGCGACGATCGAGGCTGCCTCGTACAGCACCGAGTTGTCTCCGTGGAAGATCCCCCAGATGATGTCCGAGGTGATGCGGAGGTTGAGCCACGGTTCGCGGCCGGCGCTGTAGTCGAAGTCCCACGTGTCGATGGTGAACGCGCGCTTCACTAGGCCGTGCGCCGCGTCCCAGCGCAGAGGCAAAGCAACCAGGTAGCCGACCATTCGCTCGAGCGACGGGAGAAGCCGTTTGAGCCACGCGTCATCGTCGGCAGGCCGAACCGCGCCAACCGCGCCCGCAAGTGCGGCTTGAACGGATCGAGCAGCGACGGCCGCGGCACCCGCTCACGAGCAGCACCAGAAACCCCGTTCACCACGTTGTACACGCTCTGCCGACTGATGCAGTAACGACGCGCGATCCGCGCCACCGGCGATATCGTCAACGCAACCGCCGGCGGCAGCAGCGGCGCCCATGGCGTGGACGTGTCTTGCCGGTCACCGACGTTCGGCGGCTCTCCGCGCGCCGATGACTGTCGCATCTCTTGACAATCCCGTTGTATTCATCTAACATTCCAGCAGAGGAAGTCGTAGAAATGGAGTCCGAATGCCCCCACAGAAGCGCCCTCTGCACAACCGCATCGCCGTGCTCCGCGCTGAACGAAACCTCTCCCGACAAGCACTCGCCGATGCCATCGACGTGAACTACCAGACCATCGGCTACCTTGAGCGGGGCGACTACAACCCGAGTCTGGACTTGGCTTTCCGCCTCAGCGAGTACTTCGAGTTGCCCATCGAAGCGATCTTCTCCACCGCACCCTTCGCCCCGATGAGCCGCGTCCTGCACGAGCAGCGCAGCCTTGAGAGAGGAAGGTCATGAACGTCTTCACTTCAAGCGTCATCGCATGGGTCCATCGTCCCATCCCGCAACGCCGCCGCCGAGTGCTCCTCCTCGCGGTCGTCGCGGGCCTTCTTGCCTCGATTGCGAGCACGAGGCTCCTCGGAGGAAGCGTTCCCTTCATTCTGCAGATGCTCTGGCTCGTTCTACTGGTCGTTCTACTGGTGCGCCTCAACCGTTCGACCCTGCGGCTTGTCGATCAACGCGAAGGCCGACTCGACGAGCGACAACTCGATGCGCGCAACCACTACTACCACCAGAGTTACCGCGCGATGATGGCGCTCGGTGCGCTCCTGCTGTTCATCGCGGTTGCGACCGTCGACGCGTCCCCTGGTGGCGCACTCGTAGCTGTGCCTGATCCTGCGGCCGTCCTGTACTACGCGACCTCCACGTACGTCTGTCTTCTTCTCATGCTTCCTTTCGCCTTAGAGGGTGTGAACTAACTAGGCGCGTTCGTGGTATCGTGGCGCATGTCGTCGGAATCGGCTGGGTCACGGCGTGTGGGTCGTCCTCGGAAGTTGTCGCCGGAGCAGGTAGAGGTGCTTCTGGGGGTGGTGCGGGAGCGGCCGTTCTTGTCGTTGTTGGACGTGGTGGATGTGTTCCGTCGCGCGTCGGGGGTGACGATCGCGGCGGAGACGGTGAGCAAGTACCTGCGGGAGGCGGGCTTCGAGCGGGTGCTGCCGCCACGCGCGGGGGACGCGGGGGAGGAGCCGGAGCGGGCGGTTGCGCTGGTGGAAGCGGCGCCCTCGCCGCCGGAGCAGGCCAAGCGTTACGGGTACCGGCCGGCGCATCGGAATGAGGGGGACGCGCTGCGGTACCCGTCGAGTTTGACGGACGCCGAGTGGGAGGCGGTGCGGCACATCTTCGATCCGTCCGGCAGGACGGGCCGGCCCCCGAAGATCCCGCGGCGGGTGATGCTCGATGCGTGCGTGTACGTGCTGCGCTCTGGGTGCTCGTGGCGGATGCTGCCGAAGGACATGCCGCCCTGGATCCTGGTGTACCGCACCTTCCGGCGCTGGTTGGCGAAGGGCTACTTCGAGCTGTTGTACGACGAGCTGCGCGCCCTGTGGCGCTCTCACGAGCGCCGCAACCCCGACCCCTCGGCGGCGATCTTGGACTCGCAGTCGGTGAAGACCACCGCCCAGGGAGGCCCGAAGGGGTACGACGCGGGCAAGAAGGTCAAGGGCCGCAAGCGGCACCTGGTGACGGATACGCTCGGGCTGCTGCTGGCGGTGGCGATCACCAGCGCCAGCGTGCAAGATCGCGACGCGGCGATGGGCATGATCGACTTGGCCAAGGCGAAGGTGCCCGGCATCGAGGTGGTGTACGTCGATGCCGGCTACGCGGGGCAGCGCGCGCGGGAGATCGCCCTGAAGCACGACGTCGCCATCGAGGTGGTGCGGCACCCGGGTAACCGCAACGTCGGCACCTGGGTCGAGACGCAGCAGCCGCGGCTGTTCGAAGCGCCCACGCGCGGCTTCGTGGTGCTCCCCAAGCGCTGGATCATCGAGCGCACCAACGCTTGGAACGACCGCCCCCGGCGCCTCAACAAGGACCACGACCGGAACCTCGCCGTCAGCGAGGGCTGGATCTGGCTGGCTGAAGGGCGTCGGCTGCTGCGACGCGTCACCACGGAGATCCCACAGCCCGCATAGTTGGTTCACACCCTCT
>CAZNOC010000115.1:0-12936 GCA_964574545.1 uncultured Bifidobacteriaceae bacterium
GCAACACCGGCTCATGTCCCGGCGCCTCCACCCACGCCGGGCTGCCGGGCGACGCCCGGCAGCCGCGGGACACCACGTCGACGGATTCATGCGCTCGCGAATCTGCGAAATCGGCGTAATCTGTGGACTCGTCATCCGTGGATCAACGACAGACCCGCCGCATCCTGCACATTGATATGGACGCGTTCTACGCGTCTGTGGAACAGCGCGACAACCCGGCGCTCGTCGGAGTGCCGGTCGTCGTGGGCGGCGACCCCACGAAGCGCGGCGTGGTGGCGGCCGCCAGCTACGAAGCGCGGCGCTACGGCGTGCGCTCCGCGATCTCGATGGCACACGCCGTGCGGCTCTGCCCGGGACTCGTGATCGTGCGCCCCGACTTCCAGAAGTACCGCGCCATCTCCCAGCAGATCTTTGCGCTCTACCGTGACGTCACACCGCTCGTCGAACCGCTGTCGCTGGACGAAGCGTATCTCGACGTGACCGAGAACGCCT
Source organism: uncultured Bifidobacteriaceae bacterium (assembly GCA_964574545.1). Classification (GTDB taxonomy): domain Bacteria; phylum Acidobacteriota; class Vicinamibacteria; order Vicinamibacterales; family UBA2999; genus JAUXWO01. The sequence continues at coordinate 493 of CAZNOC010000115.1, forward strand.
GGGGGGAACCACTCGGTGTCACCGTCGCCCGCCGGCTGAAGGCGGCCATCCGGGAAACGACGGGGCTTTCCGCCTCGGCCGGCGTCGCGCCCAACAAGTTCCTCGCCAAGATCGCCTCCGGCTGGAAGAAGCCCGATGGCCTGACGGTCGTCGCTCCCGAACGCGTCGAGGCGTTTCTCCAGGGACTCCCAGTGGACGCGCTTTGGGGGGTGGGACCACGAACCGCCGACAAACTGAGGGCCCATGGCGTCGTCACGCTGCCCGACGTCCGCGCGCGCGCGCTCGACGAACTTCGCGCCGTCGTGGGCAGCCTGGCCGACTGGCTGAAGGCCCTCGCCGAAGGCCACGACGATCGTCCCGTCGAGCCCAACCGCTCCGCCAAGTCGTCGGGGTCAGAATGCACGTACGAGCAGGACCTGACAGATATGACGCGCATCCGTACGGAGATCCAGGAGATGGCCGGCGAAGCCGCCGCGTGGCTGTCGCGGCGTGAGTTGCTGGCGCGCACCGTGGTGATCAAGGTGCGTTACAGCGACTTCACCACCGTCACACGCAGCCACAGCGAATGGCCGCCCACGCGCGAGGCCGCGCGCCTCACGCGGCGGGCGCTGGCGCTCCTCGACAAGACGGAGGCCGGCCGCCGGCCGGTGCGGCTGCTCGGCGTCAGCGTCCACAACCTGCAGGACACCGACGCGCCGATCGCACGACAGCGGGACGAAGGGCCGAAGCTGCCGTTCGAGTAGTTCGAAGTTCACAGTTCAAGGTTCACAGTGCACAGTTTGTGAGGGGCCGTGCTCAAAGGGACGCTCAACGCCATCATTCAGCGGGTCACGCCCGTGAGCATTCATGGGCAGCGGTCGTGGGACATCGTCTACGTGCCGGCCGCCCAGCCCTGTGCGCCGCCGGCCAGCGCGCGAGTGGGCGTGGAGGCCGCCCCGAGGGATCTGACCGCCGGCGACACCGTGCAGCTCGACCTCCTGCTGGGCCAGGTGGTCGAAGTGCGGCGGACCTGATCTACGATACCGGCTCACATCGTGTGCGCCGGCCCATCCGGCGCGACAGAGGGAGACCATGCGACACCGACGTCCAACCGCTCTGGCCCTGCTGGCCGCTGCCGCCCTGTTCTCGTCAACCCTGGTGAACGGGCAGGGATTTGGAGGCCCCCAGTTCCCCGCGAATGGCGGCGTGGACGGCACGCACTGGAGCCGCCTGGTGAACGTCGCCGCCGCCGGGAGGGTGATCTTCGGCTCGATGGCCAGCGACAAATCGCCCGACAGCGCCGTGGCCGCTTCGCGCAACACGCTGGCGGACTTCTGGTTCTACGACATGGAGCACACGCCGTTCGACATGGAAACCTTCCGTGTCTGGCTTCAGTTCCTGCTCGAGCCGACCCTCATCCGCGCCCAGGCGCGTCCGTCGTTCGTGCCGGTACTCGTGCGCATCCCGGCCAACGGGCGCGAGATGAACCAGTGGATGGCCAAGCAGATCCTGGACACGGGCGGCATGGGCATCATCGCTCCCTTCATCGAGAACGCCGACCAGGCGCGCAACCTCGTCCAGGCGACGCGGTATCCTCAGCGCCCCGGCACGCCGCACTACGAGCCGCTCGGGCACCGCGGGTCCGGCGCGGGCAACGCCGTCCGCTATCTGGGCGTGCCGTTTCAGCAGTACCGCGCGAAGGCCGACGTCTGGCCGCTCAACCCGGACGGCGAGATCTTCAACCTGCTGCTCATCGAGAACAGCGAGGGCGTGAGGAACATCCGCGAGATCGTCCAGGTGCCCGGCGTGAGCGCCGTCGTGCCGGCGCCCGGCGACCTCAATTCGTACTACAACGGCGATCAGGCCGCCGTCGAGCGCGACATCCAGACCGTGCTGGCCGCCTGCAAGGAGTTCGATGTCATCTGCGGCATCACGTCCGGCCCGAACGACGTGGAGCGCCGGATCAAGGAAGGGTTCCGGCTGCTCATCGGCAGCGACGAGATGATTCGCGTGGGGCACAAGGTAACAGATAGATAGATGGGTGCTGGCAGGCCGAATCTGATGATCTCGTGATGTGGTGATGTAATGATCGATGTGCGGATCTGGTGATGTTGGGCGTGTGGGCGGTCAGCAGATAGATCGCCACATCCGCACATCACTACATTCCATCACCAGATCACCACATCACCAGATCACCAGATGGGCCATCCGTTGATCTATCTCTCGATCTGTTGATCTATCTGATGATCTTTATCTGCCGAAGCTCGACCCGTTCCACCGGCGTTTCGCCGTCGAGCGGCACCCGCTCAATCGCCTCGACCACCTCCATCCCGTCCACGACGCGGCCGAACGCGGTGTACTGGCCGTCGAGAGCCTCGCTGCGCGCCGTGACGATGAAGAACGATGTGCTGGCGGAGTCTGGATCGCCCAGCCGCGCCATGGAGAGCGTGCCCGCCTCGTGGATCTGCTCGTTGAACTCCGCCTGCAGATTGCGCACGTGGCGCTGCTGTGACTCCTCGAGGGGCGTGCGGCGCGTCGGCAGGTGCCCGGTCTGCACGACGAAGCCGGGCACCACGCGGTGCCAGCTCATGCCGTCGTACACGCCGACGGACGCCAGCCGCAGGAAGTTGCGCACGTGCTCGGGCGCGTGGTCGGGCGTGAACGCCACCGTGATCTCGCCGAGCGAGGTGTCGAGCACGGCCCGATAGCCCGCGAGTTCCGCGACGCTCTCGGTCGAGAACGGTTCGGGCTCGGGCGGCGGGCGAGAGCGTATCGTCACACGGACGATCTCCATCCGCTCCCTGGGCATGCCGCGGTCGTCGGCCGCCACCTCCGAGATCTTCTGCGCCACCCCGAGCCCCTCCACCACGCGGCCGAAGACCGTGAACTGACCATCCAGGGATGGCTGATCGACGATGCAGATGAAGAACTGGGTGCCGGCGCTGTCCGGCCGGTTCGGGATGAGGACGGCCGAGACCGCGCCACGGGTGTGCGCCTCGGCATTCGGTTCCGCCTTCAGCAGGCTCAGGCCGCCGGTGCCGTAGCGATCGCCGGCCGCCGGATCCTTCGACAGCGGGTCGCCGCCCTGGATGATCCCCTGGAACACCACGCGATGGAACGCGGTGCCGTCATACCCGCCCTCCTGCGCCGTCTTGATGAAAAGCCCCACGTGGTTCGGTGCGGCCTCGGGCAGGAGGTCGATCACGATGGTTCCGAGCGTGGTCTCGACCACGGCCTGCTGGCCCCGCATGTCATCGACGGCCATCGGCGTCACGAACGGCGCCGGCGGTGCGGGACGCTGAGCCGCGACAACCGGGGTGACGAGCGCCAGGATCACAAGCCCTCTGAGCATCGTGAGGCTCCCTCGGAAAAAATATTACAGGCATTCGACCATCCTCGCCTGTCGGCCTCTCGTGGCGGCGAGCATGCCGTCCGTCACCAGCGGCACGGCGTTCGCCCGCGCGCAGGGTCCGGATGTGGGACCAGCCGACGAACCCCCCGGGAGATCACGGCCGTCTACCTCCGACAAACGTGGCAGCGTGCGCAGCCAGACGACGCGCGCCCACGTTGGTGATGCGCGGGCGACCGCGCGGTTGGCGGGCCCGGAGGGGCGGTGAGAGCCGGAGGCAGTATGCACTGGCTGCTCGTGGCAGTTCTCGCGATTCCCACATGGCCTGGCGTGAGCGAGGCGATCCCTGATCCGGTCGAGCAGGCCGGCGGGCCACGCATCCGCCCGCAAGACGCGCGTGTCGCGCGCTATCTCCAGGAGGGCCTGAACCGGTCGGCCGCCCTCCGGGCGCTGGCCCGGCGCATCGAGGCCGGAACCGTGATCGCGTATGTCGAGACCGAACCGCGCCTGAGCCCCCACCTCGGGGGCGGCCTGACCTGGCTGGCCGCGTCTGGCGGCTACCGCTACGTCCGTGTCTCCATCAGTCCTCGCCTGCAGGCGCGCGACGCCATCGCCACCCTCGCTCACGAGCTGCAGCACGTCGCCGAGGTGATGGACGCGCCCCACGTGGTCTGCCCCCTGTCGCTGCTGACGCACTTCCGCACTATCGGACTCGCGCGATCGCGCGAGGGCCACGCCTGGGACACCATCGCTGCCCTGGACATGGGCGCGACCGTCCGCAGAGACATCACGCGCCCGGCCATCGCCGCCACCGTCACCTCGCTCGGATCCGCACTGGCAGACTGGACGACGTGGTATCGGCGTGAACTTCGCCGGGAGGACCGGGATGTCCCGCCTTCAGAGTCCAATGACGATGGCGTCCCGTCCTGATATCCTGTGCGTGATTGCCCGTCCCTCGGGCTGTGCCGATTGCCCGACGACCACGGATGTACGAGGACTACTACGGCTTCGTCCGGCCGCCGTTCAGCCTGACGCCCGATCCACGCTTTCTGTACAGGAGCGAATCGCACGAGGTCGCCCTGCAGCAGGTCTGGCAGGCGATCCGCCGCAAGGAAGGCTTCATCGTCCTGACGGGCGACATCGGTACGGGCAAGACCACCGTCTGCCGCACCCTGCTCGAGCAGTTCGACGCCACCACGTTCACGGCCCTGATTCTGAACCCGTTCCTGTCGGTTGACGAGCTGCTGCGCGAGGTCCTCCTCCATTTCGGTGTCACCTCGCGCGAGGCGCTGCGCTCAGGACGGTTGGCGTCGGTCAGCAAACACGAGCTCGTCCGCACGCTGCACGACTTCCTCCTCTCGCTCGTCCCGCTGCACGGCAGCGCGGTGCTGATCATCGACGAGGCGCAGCACCTCTCGGCGGACGTGCTCGAGGAGATCCGGATCCTCTCGAACCTCGAGACCACCGAGCAGAAGCTCCTGCAGATCGTGCTCGCGGGCCAGCTGAACCTGCTCGACCTGCTCCACCAGCAGAACATGCGGCAGTTCGACCAGCGCGTCTCGATCCGGTGCACGCTCATGCCCCTGAACCGAGCGGAAGTGGAAGCCTACGTCACCCATCGGTTGTGGGTGGCGCGCGGATCGACCTCCGTGGGCTTCGCGCCCGACGCACTCGACATGGTTCACGCCATCACGGGAGGCGTGCCACGCATGATCAACCTCGTGTGCGATCGCGCCCTGATGGCCGGATGCACGGCTCAGACGGCGCAGATCTCCGCCGCGGAAGTCATCAGCGGCGCCACCGCGCTCGGCCTTCCGATTCCGAGGCGCGCACAGCGAGGTCAGTCGTGGCGTCGGACGGAACCGGCGGCGTGGCAGAGGCCCGCACTGGCGGTCGGCACCATCCTCACGGTCGCGGCGATCGGGGCCGTCGCCGTCCTGTCGGGCAATCCGCGCGCGTGGTTCGACACGGCGGGGGTGGCGATGCCCGCCGCCCCGCCCGTCTGGGCCAGGCCGGCGCCCGCCGCGGTCCTGGCCTCCCCGGACGCGTTCCCCGACGTGACGCCGCCGCCGCCGGTCGAGAACGGGCTGTCGGTGCTGGTCGGGCGTTTCGCGGATGAAGCGGCGGCCACGCGCGCCTACGCGCGTCTGCTCGAACTCGGATTGCCCGTCTACGTGGTAGACGTGCGGTTGAGCCCGACGCTCGTCGAGCGCCGGGTGCTCGTCGGCCGGTTCCGGTCCCGCGACGAGGCCGCCGCCACCCTGACAACGCTCGACGGGGAGTTCGAGCAGGCGAGGCTCATCTACGGCTGGCAGGAACGGCTGCGCAATCCCACCAGGTAGGTGGGCGCCCGCGGGAGCCGCCTCAGGGCACGAACGTCGCGATCTGCGCCAGCGGCTTGCGTGAGATGTCCGGGACCCGCGCGTCCCCTGCGGGATACCCGACGACAAGCAGCAGGAACGGGCGCTCGTTGGCCGGCCGCTCGAGCAACGTGTTGAGAAACCCCATCGGGCTCGGCGTGTGCGTGAGCGTGGCCAGCCCAGAGCGATGCAGCGCCGCGATCAGCAGGCCCGTAGCCAACCCCACGGATTCCACCGCGTAATAGTGCTTCACGATCGAACCGTTCGCACGCACCCCGTGGGCCTCGACGAAGACGGCCACGAGCCAGGGCGCCACCTCCAGAAACGGCTTGCTCGCGCTCGTGCCGAGCGGCTCCAGGGCCTCCAGCCACTCCTTTGGCGCGCGGTGGCTGTAGAAGTCACGCTCCTCGGCCTCTGCCGCCTCGCGGAGACGGCGGCGCAGATCCGGATCCCGGCCGATCGCCACGAAGTGCCACGGCTGAAGATTCGCGCCGCTCGGCGCCGTCCCAGCCGCGCGAATGGCCTCCTCGATCACCTCGCGAGGCACGTCACGGTCCGTGTAGTCCCGCACGGTCCTCCGCCGACCCATCTCCACCGCAAACGCGCGCGCTCGAGCGCGCATCTCGTCTTCGGGTACAACGGTGAACTGCAGGGGGCGGGTGGGCATGTCGGTACTCGCTACTAGCTGTTCGCTGTTTGCTATTCGCCATTCGCTATTCGCTATTCGCTATTCGCTGTTCGCCGCTCTCCGGTCGCGGGCACTGATCGCGCCTACCGTCCTCTCTCCGCCTGCAGCTTCTTCAGGGCCCGCGAGAGCGTCTTCGAACGGCGCTTCTCATCGATCTGCGCGCGTGCGTCCTTCCGGCTGTCGAGGCTGCGAAGCTCGCCCTGCAGCTTCCAGTAGCTCTCGAGGCGTTCGACGGGCAACCGGCCGTCCGCGATCGCCGCCGTCACAGCGCACCTCGGCTCGTCGCGGTGCTGGCAGTCGGTGAAGTGGCAGAGCGGCGCCAGCGTCTCGATGTCCGCGAACGTGTCCCGCAACGTGCGCGTGACGTCCCACAGCTGCAACTCGCGCATCCCGGGGGTGTCGATGATCAGGCCGCGGCCCGGCAAGACGATCAGTTGACGGTGGCGGGTGGTGTGGCGGCCACGGGAATCGTGGGCGCGCACCGTCTGGGTCTTCATCACCTCAGCGCCTGCGAGCGCGTTGATGATCGTGGACTTGCCCGCCCCGGATGAACCGAGCAGCGTGGTGGTGCGACCTGCGGCGAGCAGACCGAACACCGCGTCGAGGCCCTCGCCGGATCGGGCGTTCATGGCGAACACCTGCACACCCGGCGCTGCGGCCGCCACCTCTGCCACGCGGGCGGGCACATCCTCGACGAGATCCGCCTTGGTCAACAGGACGGCCGGAATGGCGCCACTCTCGGACGCCAGCAGCAGGTAGCGTTCCAGCCGGCGCAGATTGAAGTCGTGATCCAGCCCCATCACCAGGAACGCGACGTCGACGTTCGCGGCCACAACCTGCTCTTCGGTGGCCTCGCCTGCGACCTTCCGCGAAAACTTGGAGCGGCGCGGCAGGATCGCCTCGATCGTGCCCGAGCGCTCCCCGGGACGCGCGTCGACCGCCACCCAGTCGCCCACCGCCGCAAGCATGTGCCTGCCCGTGGCTTCGTGCAACAGCCGGCCCGCGTGCTGAGCCGCGATCTCGCCGTCGGCCGACAGGAGCCGGAAGATATGGTTGTACTCGATGGCCACACGCGCCGGCACCAGGCCGGCGGCGGCGTGCTCGGCGAACGCCTCTGCCCAGCGGGCATCCCAGCCAAGCACCGCGAGGTCGATGCCGCCTTCGGGCTCGCCCGATGCCGATGGTGTCACTTCGCTTGTCACGTCCGCTCGACCTCTCGCGGATCACGTACAAACACGAAGGTCACGAAGGCCACGAAGACGCACGGGGCCTTTCAATGGGGAGTCCGGATCCCTGAAAAGACATGTTCTTCGTGCGTCCTTCGTTTCCTCGTGAACTTCGCGTTTGCACGTGGTCCGCACCGGCCTCCCGGGAATCCCGACGTCCACGACATCGGTGCGTGAGTCAAGTCTATCTCCGTCACGCCGCCGGCGCTGCCGGAGTCCGGCCAGGACGCCCAGAGTCGGTTCGGGCGCACCCCGGGGCCGCGACATTGATATAGTGTCGCGTCCATGCCCGCGAGTTGACGGGCTGGCCTTCAGAGAGGTTCCGCATGAGAACGATGAACGCGATCCTGTCAACGCTTGTGATGGCCCTGTTGGCGTGTCTGGCCGCACCCCCGGCGTGGGCACAGGCCCCGCTGGCGCTCGGGAAGCTGGAGTCGGCCAAGACCACGGCCGATGCTCCTGCCGAGTACGTGCTGAAGGCGGCCAGCGCCGGGGTACTGACCGTCGCCGTGCTGGGGGAGGGTGATCTCGTCATCGAGGTGCTCGATGCCGGCGGCGAGCAGGTGCCGGACGGAATGAGCGATCGGGACATCAACGGGAATACCGGACGCGAACTCCTCGCGGTGACCCTCACCGCCCCTGGCGACTACCGGGTTCGTGTCCGCGTGCAGTTCGGGGAAGAGACCAGTACGTTCCAGATCGCCGCCAGCTGGCTACCGTTCCCGCCCTTCGCGGCCCCCGAAGACGCCGACGGACAACCGAGCCTGGCTCGCGCCATCACCGTCGGCGAGTCCATCTCGGGCAGCCTCGACAGCGCGGCAGGCGACCTCCGGGACTGGTATGTCGTCAGCGCCGCGCAGAGCGGAACTCTGGTCGTGGTCACAAGGCCGGAAGGAGAGGACGGGCCGGACCTCGTCCTCGAGGCCTTTCTCGACGGGGTGTTCGACAATGCGACGGCCCGATCCGACCAGGACCTGCAGGGCAACGCCACCAGCGAATCGGTCTCGGTGAACGTGCGCGCCGGCCAGACGGTCCACATCAAGGTATCGGGCGCGTTCAGCAGCGCTCAGGGCGCGTACCGGCTGTCGTCCAGCCTGATGCCGTAGCCGCCTGGCTGCCGGATCTCACGTGCGCGGGTCCCGTCCGGGCCCCCGCCCGACAAGGCGGTCGAGGAAGCCACGCGCCGCCTGAACCATCACCTCGTCCCACACATGCCCGCCGTCGAACTCGACGGTCTCCACGACGACGCCGTTCCCTTCGAGGATGCCGGCGTCCCTCTGAAGCTTTGGTGCCGAGTACCACTCGTCCTTCGTGCCGCGTCCAATCAGGGTCGGCGGAAGTCCCGACGCGCGAGACCGGACGTCCGGGGGGACATCGCCAGCGAGCACGATGAGGCCTGCGGCGCCTATTCCGGAAGCCGCTGCGCGGTAGGCCATGGCGGCCCCCTGCGAGAAGCCCACGCACACGAGCGGTGCACCGACCGGGTAGTCGCGCCGCACGGCGGCCACGACGCCGGTGACGTACCCCACGTTGTCTGCGATCGCCAGTTCCCGATCCTCGCGGGTCATCCAGGAGGCCACGACCTCCTCGCGTCGTGTGTAGAAGCGGTGCAACCCCTGAACGCTCACATGGGCCCAGCGCCCCTCCGGGTCGAGCGTGTCGAGCACGGTCATCTGCTGCGCGGCCTGCTCGCCGTAGCCGTGGAAGCCCAGCAGCCAGGGGAGCGGGCCGTCGCCGGGCGGCGTCGAGACAAGGTAGCGTCCGTGGATGCGCGTTTCGATGCTGTGCTCGTGGACCATTGGGGCATTATAGGGACCGACGTCACGAGCGGGGGGCAGATGGCCTTCCCTCGTTATCGCAGTCAGGCGTTGCGAGGGGGTGGCATGGCAGCACGATCGAAGTGGCAGTGGGTGGCGGCGCTGGCGGTGCTCGTGTCGGCAACGGGCGCGATTCTTCTTGCGCTGGCGGGTCCCGGCTACCGGATGGGGTGGTGGACGCTCGGCACCGGACTGCAGCAGATGCTTCGATGGGGCGCGTACGCCGGCCTCGCCGGCGCTGTGCTCGGCCTGATCGGTCTCGTCCTCAATCCCCCGAACCGGGCGTTCAAGGGATTCCTGCTCGCTCTCGTCGCGCTCGTGGGCGGCCTGCTCGTCGCCGGTGTACCCTGGCAGTGGCAGCGCACCGCCCAGCAGGTGCCACGCATCCACGACATCACGACCGACACCATTACCCCACCCACCTTCACTGCCGTCGTCCCGCTCCGTGTGGACGCCAACCCCCTCGCCTACACGGAGGACAAGGCCGCGGCACAGCGCGAGGGATACCCGGCGCTCGGCCCCCTCCACCTCGAGGCCTCACCAGGCGACGCCTACGCGCGGGCGCTGGCGCTCGTCGGGGCGCGGGGCTGGGAACTCGTGGCCGACAGCGCCGAAACGCGGGTGATTGAAGCGACCGACACCACTCGCTGGTTCGGCTTCAAGGACGATGTGGTGATTCGCGTGTCGGCAATGCCGGACGGCGGAAGCCGTGTGGACATGCGCTCCGTGTCGCGCGTTGGCCGCAGCGACGTGGGCACCAACGCCCGCCGCATCGAGGACTTCCTGGCGGACCTGAGCCAGTGAGGCCGCCGCGCGACCTCACCGCATGACGTCGAACATCCGGCTGAACTTGATGATCAGGCTGCGGTCCGTGCGCTCGGGGCGATCGAACAGATCGTAGAGGCCGCGCGTGTCGTTGTAGACGATGAAGAGGCCGGTGTTGGCGGCCTGGAGCCAGCCGAACCTGAGGTTCATCGACCAGACGTCGGCCCGGTCGTTGTACTGCACGAGCGCCTGCACGAACGTGTTCGGGTTGAACGAGAAGCTGCTGCGGACCCGGAGCAGGTTCGTCACGAAGTCTCCGTACGGCAGCTTGACGTCGTTGCGGCTGTAGGTCACCTGCGTCGTCAGGGCTTCGCCCACGCGAAAGCGGAGCGTCGGGTTCAGCGTCACGCGCGAACCGCCGAAGAACCCCCCGATGAACGTCTGGAGATTCAGGCTCACGGGCGCGCCCTGGTTCGTCATGGCGACGAGCTGCGCTTCGGCGTGTTCGTAGGTGCCGGGAGGCACGATGACACCCGGGAAGATCTCGAACGGCGCTCGCACACCCTCGTGCGTGATGTTCATGCCCGTGTGGAACTCGTACGCATTCTTCAGCTCCCAGTGGCTGTCGATGTGCCAGAAGCCCGTCTCCTGGAAGCCGTCGAAGCCCCAGAAGCCGCGGTACGTGGTATGCGGCCGGATCTCCTGCATATTCAAGAAGTTGCCCGGTCGGAAGCGCGAGAACAGCGAGATGTCCGGCTTGCGGTAGCCTCGCCGTGAGAGGAAGCCGACCTCCGGATTGAACTGATCGCCGACCTCCTGATACCCGAGGTTGATGTCGAGACGCTGCAGGTTCGTGCGCGATCGGATGTTGAACGCGTAGTCGTCCGCGTCCACGCCCGGCGTGTCGGTCTTCGCGAGGAACCCCGACAGCACCGTGTTCTGACCGACGCCCCACCGGCCATCCACGGCGTACGTGCGGTTGTGGTCGTCGTCGCCCGCCAGATCGCCGGTCCCTTGCCGGTTGACGAAGAGGCCGCCCACGGACGACCGGTTGGGCAGGTCGCGGCTTACGCGGACGGCGCCGAAGTTGTTGCTGGCCGTGGTGTCGTTGCTGGCGGTCTGCATGTTGAGCAGGCCGATGTTGTATGCGCCGGTCTTGCCGGAGACGCGCGCGCCACCGAGGATCGGAATCGCCTCCCCGGAGCGCCCGATGCCGATGCGGCGGCTGAAGAACAGATCGACTTCACCGGGGTTGCCGACCGAGAAGAAGCCCGCGTTCTCGAGAAAGAACGGCCGCTTTTCGGGAAAGAACAAGCTGAACCGGTCGAGGTTGACCTGCTCATCGTCCACTTCCACCTGCGCGAAATCCGTATTGATGGTGGCGTCAAGCGTCATGCTCGGCGTCAGGTTGTACTTGAAGTCGCCACCGACGTCGCCAAGCAACACGTTGTCGACGGGACGCTCCCCCGACGCCAGGGCCTGCCCCAGCGCGTAGGGGGTGAACCGGAAGTTGCGGAACGCCGGCGTCTGCACGCCCGACACCGTGCCCGCCAGGGACAGACGGTAGAGATTGTACTGACGGGGAATCGGCGCCCAGAACGCCTTCTCGTTGCGCCGGCGGATGTTCCGCTGGAAGTTGATGCCCCACGTCTGCTCGGGCGTCGCCGGATAGCGCAGCGTCCTGAACGGGATCGCGAATTCGGCGGTCCAGCCGATCTCGGTGATCCGTGTCCGGACCTGCCATGCGCCGTCCCAGTTCAGGTTGAACCCGCCACCAGAACCGCCCATCTGCGCCCGGCCGCCGCCCATGCCGCCGCCGCCCTGCCCCTCGTTGGTCACCTGCCCGTCGTACTCGATCGCCGCCGGGTTCGTGCCGAACACGAACCCGTTCTGGCCGTCTCGGTACGTATCGATAATCACCTGGAAGCTGTCGGTCTCCTCCAGCGACGAGTCTCGGCGCGAGTCGGAGACGATAATGCCGGAAGGGTCGCTGTCGTAGAGCACGACGCCGACGTACAGCGTGTCGCTCGTGAATACCATGCGGACTTCCGTCCGTTCAGAAGCGGCCTGGCCCTCATTCGGCTGCTGCTGCCAGAATCCCGACAGCACCGGGGCGTCCTTGTACGCCGGGTCGTTCAATACATCGCCGTCGAGCGCGGGGGCCTCGGCGACAGGCACCGCCGTTCCCGACGCACGCGCCGCCAGCGTCGCCGCCTCTGGGGCCGGCGCCTGCGCTGCCGCGGGCACGACAGCCGGAATC
>CAZNOC010000116.1:0-12925 GCA_964574545.1 uncultured Bifidobacteriaceae bacterium
GCATCCTGACACTCCTACTTGCCGGAGCCGCGATGGCCGTGTCACGCCGGCGCCGTCCGACGCCGGAGACCTGCGATTCACGCGGTTGACCGCGGCGCCCGGTGCTCGCCGTTCCACTTCGCCCTGCGCGGCGGCACGGCGCTCTGCGGGTGTCGCTTCAGCGGAGCCCGCCGAAGTCGAGCCGGCGGACGCCGCCGGGCTGACGCGCGTTCGGGACCGCGGCTACCGGTCCGTACCGGTCGTGCTCGTGAACGAATGGAGAACGTCCTCGATGAGGATCGCGTCGAGGCGTCCGGCGGATGGGGCGCCGAGTGCGATTGCAGCGGTGGGCGGCAGGGCGAACCTCACGAATCGGCCTCCGCGTCTTCGACCATCGGCACGCCGGCGCGTGGCACCCGGGGCAGCGCGATGCCGTGACGCTTGAGCTTCTCGTACAGCGAACTGCGAGGGACGCCGAGCCGCGCCGCGGTTCGCTCCACGTGGCCGTCTTCGGCCTGCAGGACGGCGGTGATGTGGCGCCGCTCGGCTTCCAGAAGGGTAATGGATACGTCCGGCGTCGTTTCCTGACCGACGGTTGGTTCGAAATGAAGGTCGCGGGCGCAAAGGTCGGACGAGTCCGCGAGGAGCAGCGCCCGCTCGATCACATTGCGCATCTCGCGGACGTTGCCTGGCCATGGGTACCGCATGAGGGCGGCGACCGCATCCGCGGAGAGCCGGACGCCTCGACGCCCGAGGTCCCTGGCGACGCCGTCCAGCACGTGGCCAGCAAGCGCCGGAATGTCCTCCACCCGTTCTCGTAGCGGCGGCACGCGCAGCGGTACAGTGCTGACGCGGAAGTAGAGATCCTGACGGAAGCGGCCGGCCGCCACAAGTGAGGGGAGGTCGTGGTGGCTGGCGAGAATCAGCCGGACGTCCACGCGCCGGTCGCGCACGTCCCCCATCCGACGGAACTTCCGGTCTTCGATGACCTTGAGCACCCGGGGCTGAACCTCGAAATCCATGTCACCGACCTCATCGAGGAACAGCGTGCCGGTGTGAGCGACCTCGAGCAATCCGGACTTGGCGGCGACGGCGCCGGTAAAGGCCCCCTTCTCATGTCCGAACAGCTCGGTCTCGAGGAACTCGCGCGTGAGCGTCGCGCAGTTGAGATCGACAAAGGGCCCGGCGGCGCGCGCGCTCCTGGAATGCAGCCACCGCGCGAGCACCCCCTTGCCGGTGCCCGTCTCCCCCTGGATCAGGACCGGACTGCTTGCGCCTGCCACTCTGAGGGCCTGGGCGGCCAGCGTCCGGATCGCGCCGCTGGATCCGAGGAACGGATCCTCGGTCACACGGGCGTCGCGGTGACGGCGCACGGCTTCCCGTTGCTTCGCACGCTGCTGCTCGACGAGCCGCTCGATGATCCGCTCGAGTGCCGGCAGTTCGACGGGCTTGGTGAGGAAGTGCTCCGCGCCCTCCTTGACCGCCTGCACGGCAAGATCGATGGACCCGTGCGCGGTGAGCACGATCAGCGGAACATGCGGATCGACGGCGCGCAGGTCCCGCAGGAGTTCGAGGGCGGTTCCATCGCCGAGCATGTAGTCGAGCACGGCCACGTCGGGACGAATGGCGCGGAAGACGTCTCGGGCGCGGGCGGCGCTGCCCGCTTCGTCCACGTCGTATCCCGCACCCTCGAGGTAGTCGCGAACGCCGAACCGCACCGCGGCCTCGTCGTCAACGACCAGTATCCTGCCAGACACCTTCCGGCTCCTCCATTCGAAGCGAGAGCGGCAGGCGCACGGTCAGCACGGCGCCACCGCCCTCCCTGTTGCGCGCCTCGACCGATCCGCCGTGCTGGTGCACGACCCGCTCGACGATCGACAGCCCGATCCCGACCCCCTGAACCCGTCGCGTGAAGAACGGCTCGAACACCCGCTCGAGGTCCTCCGGAGCGAACCCCGGCCCCTCGTCGCGGACCTCGATGGCGATTCCGGCGTCGCCGGCTGCAGGCGGGATGGCAGCGACGCAGACGACCCCGCCGGGCGCGTGACGGATGGCATTGTCGATCAGATTGCCGAAGACCTGGACCATGCGGTCCTCATCGAGCTTGAACGCATCGAAATCCGCGGGGACATCGATGCGCACAGCCGCTCCGGTACGTTCGGCAATCGGCCGCGCGGCCTGAGCGGCCCGGTCGATGACGCGGCCGAGCGAGGTGGGGGCCAGGTGCAAGCGCGCCGGTTTGCCGTAGTCCAGCAGGTCCCGCATGAGCGTGGTGAGGCGGTCCATCTCGCCGCGAAGCACCGACAGATGGCCCGCGAAGTCGCCGCGCGATCCGCGACGCGCGAGACGGGCCTCGATGGCGTCGATCGTGGAGGAGATGCCGAAGAGCGGGTTGCGGACTTCGTGGGCGACCCCGGCGACGAGCGAACCCATGGCCGCGAGCAGCTGCGCTCGGTGGAGGTCGGCGCGCGCGCGGCGCTCCGCCTCCTCGGCCCGGAGTCGTTCCGCGATCTCGTGTCGCAGCTCCTTGTTGGCGGCCCGCAGGCGGCTCTCGCTGCTCTCGAGCGCCACCTTCGAGACGGTCGTCTCCTCGAGGCGCTCCACCATGAGGTTGAAGTCGCGGCCGAGGTCCGACAGTTCGTCGTGGCCCGTCACGGGGATGCGATAGCCGAGATCGCCCCGCCGGATCGCTTCGGTTCCGGACGCCAAGCGCGACACGCGGCCCATGAGCGTGCGTGCCAGCAGGAACGCGAGGATGCCGGCGGCGAGCACGAACAACGGCAGCAGGATCCAGATGCGCTTTGCGACCACCGCAACGGCGGCATCCGCGGTGCGGGCGGGCAGCGCCAGCGCGTCGAGCGCCTGCCGCTGCACTTCGTCGTCGAGAATGTCGTCGAGCGCCGCGCGGACGATGGCGAACTCGGAGCTCGCGGCGACGATGCGGTCGTCGTGCAGCAGGACATCCTGAATGCCTGCGCGCATCTCCTGGTACGCGGCCTCGACCTCCACGAGGCGCCGCCGCTCGTCCGGCGTGAGGCCCTCGAGACTGAGCATCCGCCGCAGCTCCGACTCGAAGCGCTCCTTGTTCGTCTGCAGGAGCACGCGGTCGCCTGGCCGCCGCGTGTGGCGGTAGGTCGCGAGGCCGATGCCCAGCTCCGCCAGGTCGGCTTCCAGCTCGAGCGCTCCGGCAAGCCGTTCGAAGGCGCCGAGACTGCGATCGTCGATCCGGTTCTGCATCCGATCCAACATCCGGTCGATTTGCTGGATGTGCTCCATGACGTCCGAGAATCGCTGACGCTCGATGTCCCGATCGGCCATCATGCGCTCGGCCAGCGTGACGAACTCCTGGTACTTCTTCGCCACCCGCTCGGCGAGCTCGCGCGAGGCCGGCGTCTGGGGCGCCAGTTCCACGTACGCGTCGTAGTACTCCTGGAAGTCCCGCTGATCCCGCTCGACGCTCAGGCGGTCGGCGTCGTCGCCGCTTTCGAGGTATGTAAGCACCCCCGCCGCCTTCTCGAGGGCGTTGACCTCCATCTCGAACG
Organism: uncultured Bifidobacteriaceae bacterium; assembly: GCA_964574545.1. Classification (GTDB taxonomy): domain Bacteria; phylum Acidobacteriota; class Vicinamibacteria; order Vicinamibacterales; family UBA2999; genus JAUXWO01. Next base: position 3,522 of record CAZNOC010000116.1, read on the forward strand.
CCGCCTCCAGCGTCGGGGCCTCGATGTACGTGACAGCATGAAGGCTCCGGCGCAACTCGGCCAGACCTTGATACACGATGAGCAGTGGGATGGCGCCCAGCACCACGATAAGCGCGATCCCCAGGCCGATCTTCCGCCGGACCGTCAACGGCATTCGCCTCTCACCTCCCGCGACGCTGGCGCGCGTCATCATGTTACTCTGCTCACTGCCAGCGGTGGCCCAGCCCCACCTGAAACACGTGCGCGTCGTAGACGCGGCCCGGGTCGAGGGAGAACTGAGATTCGTAGGCGTACTGCACGCGGAACTCGGTGCGGTTGCCGACCGGCCGGCTCCACGTCACGGTCGGCAGCCAGCGATGGTCGAGTCGCGGGACGTCCTCATCGTCCACGGTGACGAAGCGTTCTGGATAACGCTTGAGCTGGTAGCGGACCCCGACGGCCAGGCGGGCCCGGGCCGTCAGCGGGATCGCGTACTCGATGGCGTGCGTCCAGCGCGTGAACGTGCCTCGCTCGAGTTCCTCTCTGTTGGTCTCGAACCGGGTGCCGATCTCCCAGAGGCCCCCTCCCGGCGTCGTGCGGCGGAACTCTGCCCCGGCGTAGTGCTTCACCGCATCCGTCTCTGGCGCGTCGAGGTACTGCTTCAGCCGGTGCCGCGTGTGGAGCCGGATCCGCATGCCCGGCGCCACGTCGATGTCGAGGCGAGGCTCGAGGTCGAAGTCTCGGTCCACGAGATCGCGATCTTCGGACGAGCCCTTGAACGCCACGAGTCCCTCGAGCCCGGCCGTGATCCAGCGCGCCAGGTCGTATTCCGCCTCGCCGTAGAAGAGATGGCTGACGCGATCCCAGCGGCTCGTGTTCTGGTAGCGATGGTTCGCGACCTCGTAGCCGATGACCACGTCGTCCCAGACCGTGTAGTTCACGGCCGCCCCCAGGACCAGGCCGTAGGACTGGATGTCCTCGCGGTCGAAGTGAATGTTGTTCGACAGGACATTCGCAATCGAGACGTGCAGACCCCAGGACGAGTCCGCGTCCGGGCGCGACGGCCGATCGGATTCGGAGGACGGGACGGTGGCCGGAGGCGGCCTCGGTGGCTGCGGCTCCTGCGCGGCAGCGGCGGCCACGCCAAGCTGCAGGGCGGCTGCGACCGCGATGAGCGTCGTGATTCTCATGACACCACTCCAGCGGGACGAAGATCGACGCTGGCCTCCACATGAGACAACAGCACCTCGATGGCGTGGGCGCGACCGGGCCGCTCACTCGCGATCTGGACGAGGCGGGCGAGGCTGAGGGCGGCGTAGGCACGTACGACGGATGGCGGAGTACCGGTCGCGGCGCAATAGCGCGCCACGAAGGCGCGGGCCGGTGTCGCCATCGCCTCTACGCGACCGTGAACGCGGAGGGCGTGTTCCTCCAGGTGCGCGACGAAGTTGCCCGCGTCGAGCGCCGGATCGCCGGGGCAGTAGAGGTCAAAGTCGAGCAGATGCACCTGACCGAAGGCGACGAGGACCTGGCCAGGGTGAAAGTCGCGGTGAACGCCGGTCTCGCGGTGCGCCGGGATGCGCGCGGCGAGGTCGTGACAGGCCGCGCTGACGGCGCGAAGCCGCGGCGCCAGGTCGGTTCGGGTATCGGCGAGACGCACCAGACGCCGGTCGAGGATTCCCAGCTCGTCCTCGAGCGCGTGACGCTGGCGTGGGACCGGCACTGCGTCGGCGTGTAGCCGCACGAGCGCGTCGGCGACGCGAGACGCGAGTGTGCCGGCGCCGGGACGTTCGAGCGCGGTCAGCAGGTTCCTCCCCTGGATACGGCGCGTCAGGCTCATGTGGAACTCCGGCACGAGACCGAGCGGCTCCGGCACGGCCACCCCGTCTCTGCCATCGAGCCCGAGCGCGCGGAGCCGTGACAGCAGCGCGTGGGTCGTGCGGTCCACTCCTTTGGCGCGGAGCTTCCCGATGAGCGCGAGCGTCACGCTGCCGGCTTCCAGGTCGTATCCGAGGACCGCCCGCCGCCCCGGCTTGTGGTGCAGGACCTCGATCTGGCGTATCCGAAGCGGAGCGGCGGGCAAGACTGCCGCCAGTGCCGCCCGCAGCGGCTCGACGGCTGCCACCGGATCCACGGCTGAACGCAGGAAGGCGAGCGCTCGATCGCGGCGAAAGACGCCGGTTCCCTGACACACCGCTGGCGGCCTGATCCGGACGGCGTCGGGCGTCGCGCTCAGGCGATCGGCCGCATCGATCAGCGCGGCAATCTGGTCCGCCCACCCCTCCCGCCGTTGACGGAATGGGTGCGGCGCCAGGCGCACGAGCGCGCACGCGGTGAGTCGATCGAGCGTCGGCGGGATCGGGTGGCCGGAGGCCGAGGCGTACTCGTCGAGCAGGATGCCCGTGGCCTCCTCGGCGTCGTGACGTCGCAAGCGTCCCGCCGCGACATCCGCCTCCAGGTGCGCGCGCAGGTTGGCGAGATCGAATGCCGGATCCCCCGCGCACGCTTCGTCGAAATCGAGCAGCCCCACGCCGGCCGGGGACACGGCGATCTGCCCGGCGTGCAGATCCCCATGCAGGACCGTCTGGCCCGAGTCCTGCGAGGCGAGCCACGCGCCGAGCCGCGCCGCGAGATCGCGACCGCGTGCGGCCTGGGAGGGGACGATGGCGGCAAGGTCGTCCGCGAGCGCGAGGAGCCGCGCCGCGTCGCCGGGCCCGTCACGCCGCGACAGGCCGGCTCCATCGAGGGCGTGGAGCGCCGCGAGCGCGTCCGCGATCGTCCGCAGTTCGCCAGCCGACGCCAGACCGGCATTCATGCGCCGCTGCAGGGGCTCCCCGGGCATCCACTGGAGCGCGATCGTGGCGGCACCCGAGATCCATCCGAGGCGCCGCGGGATCAGCGGGTTGTTCAGCCGCTCGAGCGTGGCCATCACGCCGAGGGTTCGCCGGAAGTCGCCATCCCGATACGATCGCAGCACGGCCGTGTCCCGCCCGTCCCACTCGAGGCGGCTGATGGCGCGCCGCTCGGGGTTGTAGCGAAGCAGATGGACCGACGCCCGGCTGCGGTGTTCATGAATGCCCGCCGCGCGCAGCAGGCGACGCCACCCATCGTCGCGGGTGAGCCTCGCCGGTCCGCGAACCTTGCCGTCGTTGGGGAACACCGACACCACCAGCGCCTGGTCGCGGAGCACGACCCGCCCCGGGCCGAGCGGTCCCGGCACGCCCGGCTTCTGCAGCGGCTTGGCGAGTTTCTCCACCGACCGACTGCGGTGGGCCTTGCACGCCACCCACACCGGCGAGCCCTCCACGCGCAGCACCCCGGCCGCCAGGCAGTTCGCCCCGGGTTTGTACCGCACGTATTGAATCTCGAGCGCTTCCAACCGGACCGACGGGACCGCGCGCGCCAGCGTTTCGCCAAGCGCCTCCCGATCGAGGACGAGGCGCATGCCGGGAATCTCGGGCTCACGCGCGACGATCCGTGCGTCATCTGGCGAGAGCAAGGTCCCCCTCCCCGGCGTTGCGGCGCGCCTGTCGTGTGCGGTAGAGATCCGCGTAGCGTCCGCCGGCTCGCAGACGCTCGCGATGACAGCCGTGCTCGACGAGCGCTCCGGCTTCGACGTAGAGCACCCGGTCGTCCGGTTCGACCCAGTCGAGATCGTGTGTGGCGACGATCGTCGTGCGGCCCTGGGCGACCCGGTGCAGCGCCGACGTGACCTCACGCGCGTTCGTCTCATCGAGACCCGTGGTCGGCTCGTCCAGGATCAGCAGCGACGCGCGCCGTGCCGCGGCCCGCGCGATCGCCAGCCGCTGGCGCTGGCCGGCCGACAGCGTCAGGCCGCGCTCGCCCAGCATCGTGTCGTAGCCTCTGGGGAACGCCATCACGAAGTCGTGGGCGTTGGCGAGCCGCGCCGCGCGTTCCACCTCGTCGGCGACGATCGGTCCCGCGGCGAGCGCGATGTTCTCGCGGACGGTGCCGGCGAGCAGAAGCGAGTCCTGGAGGACGACCGACAGCTGCCCGCGCAGCGAGTCGAGCGTCAAGGTGCGCACGTCGATGCCGTCGATGAGCACCCGCCCCTCGGACGGGTCGTACAGCCGCAACAGCAGTGCGAGGATCGTGGACTTCCCGCTGCCGGACGGGCCGGTGAGGACGATGCGCGCGCCGGCAGGCGCGTCGAACGTGACGTCCCGCAGTGCCGGACGACCGGGCGTATAGTCGAAGCTGACGTTCTCGAACCGGATATGCCCCGCCAGCGTCGGCGCGGATCGCGCGCCCGGCAGGTCGCTGACGTCCGGCTGCCGATCCAGCAGCTCCACGACCCGCTCTGCCGCGGCGGACCCACGCGCGAGCCGCGCGGCGTACTTCGCGAAGCTCTGCATCGGCCTGAACGAACTCTTCAGGTAGGACAGAAACACCAGCAGGTCGCCTGGGGTGAGAACCCTGTCGAGCACGAGCCGGGCGCCGTAGTACATCGTGGCAGCGGTGGCTATCGCCGCCAGCAGGTCCACGGACCGCTCGAGCCGCGCAGAGAGTCGGGTCGCGCGCACCCCCTCCCGCATGCTCTTCAGGTTGGCGCCACCGAACCGCTCGGCGAACAGACGTTCGAGCGAGAGCGCCTGAACGACGCGGATGGCCCCGAGCGCCTCCGCGGCGGTGGCCGCCATCGCGCCTTCACGGTGCCGCTGCGCCCGCGACGCGTCCTTGATCCGCCGTCCGAGACGGAGGGTGGTGAGCGAGAAGAGCGGCAGCGTCGCCAGCGCCAGGAGGGCGAGCCGCCAGTCGAGCCACAGCATCAACGCGACCATTCCGGCGAGCACCAGCACGTTGGCCACGAGCGGGAAGAAGGCCGTCACCGCCACATCCTTCAGCAGCCCGACATCGCCGATGACGCGGGTGAGGACATCCCCCTGCCGCGCGCCGTGGTGGAAGCCGAGCGAGAGCGACTGGAGATGGCCGAAGAGCTGTGCCCGGACCGCCGTGAGAACGCGGTTGCCGGCCAACGCGAACCCGACGGTTGCCGTATACGAGGCCAGCGCGCGAAGCCCCGTGATCGCGAGGAATCCCCCCGCCGCGGCGAGGAGCAGGGTGTGCGGCGGCAGCCCGTCGATGGCGGCCAGCCCGGAGGGTTGCCCGGTGTCCACCAGCACGTGGTCGATGATGACCTTCAGCGGCCAGGGCTCGAGCAGCCGGAGCGCCACCTCCACGAGCAGCGCGGAGAACGCGCCGCCCACCAGCAGCCGTTCCCGCCGGACGAGCGGAGCGAACCGGGTGAGCAGCCCCGCCAGAGGCCGCATCGCGAGGCGTGGCCCCGGGCGTCTCTTCATGCACGGACCTCGATCGGCGCAGCGAAGCGCGCAGCGCCCGCGAGCTCGAGCATCCGGTCCACCCGCGCCGACCACGTGTGGTCCGCGCGCGCCGCGATCCGGGCGGCTTCGCCCAGGCGCCTCGCCATTCCCGGATTCCGCCGGAGCTGCCGCAGGGCGTCGGTGAGCGACCGGTGATCGGCCGCACGGCAGACCAGGCCGGTTACGCCGTCCTGCACGAGCGTCGGCAGATCCCCGGCGGGCGTCACCACCACGGCGAGGCCCGCGGCCATGTACTCGAGCACTTTCAGCGGCGAGAAATAGAAGTCGTCGTCCGTGGGATACGGAGCGATGCCGGCGTCCATCGACGCGAGAAGCGCCGGAACCTTGTCCGGTGCGACCGCTCCCGTGACACACACGGCATCGGCGAGTCCGGCGCCGGCCGCGAACGCCTCGATGCGGGCCCGCTCGGGGCCGTCGCCAACGACGAGCAACCGCATCCCCGGATCGTCCGCGTACAGGCGCCGGAACGTCGAGAGCAGCAGCGGAATGCCGTGCCACGGCTTCAGCGTGCCAAGAAAGCCCACGACGAATGTGCCTGGCTCGCGTGGAATCGCCGGAGGCACCCTGTCGAATCGTTCAGGGCGCACGCCGTTGGGAACGACGTGGACCCGGCCAGCCGTTCCGGGAAAGTCAAGGACGTACTGCGCGACAGGGCGAGAGACGGCCACGAGCACCGGCGCGGCGCCAAAGGCCGCGCGGGTCGCGCCTTCCGCCAGATCGCCGTGCACCAGGCCGCGATGCCGCGCCTGCTCGTGAATCAGCGGGGCGTTGATCTCGAGGATGCCGGGGACTTGCGCCCGGCGCGCGTACAGCATCGCGGCCGAGGCCCAGAGCGCGTGGCGCTCGTACACGAGTGAGAAGGGCCCGTCCGACTCGAGCCGCTCCGCGACCAGCGCATCCGCGGCAACCGCCGACTGTTCGCGGTCGGCCACCGAGGCCCCGGCGGGCCGGCCAATGCCATGGACGCGGACGCCGTCAGACCACCTCGGTGGATCTCCCCCGAGACAGGCGGCGTAGAGATCGATGGACGCCCCGCGCGCGAGGAGTTCACGCAGAACCTCCTGCACGTGCACCGACGCCCCCTTTGCGCCGAAGACCGGGACGCCTCCATCCTGGCAGACGTACGCGATGCGCATCACCCGAACTCCGCGGCGGCTTCGCGGGAGGCGACCGCTGCCGCGAACAGGCCGCGCAGGCGCAATGCGTTGGCGGCCCCATCGAAGTGGCGCTCGATATGGCGACGCGCGCGGGTGGCCAACCGTACCCGTGCCTCGGCGTCGCCCAGCAGTTGCTCGAGGGCTTCCGCCAGCCCGGCGGCATCGCGTTGTCCCACCAGGAGGCCCGTCTCGCCGGCCTTCACCGCTTCAGGAATGCCGGTCACGTCCGTTGCGACGCACGGCGTCCCGAGCGCCATCGCTTCGAGCAGGACCGTCGGCAGGCCATCGCGATCGCCATCCGGGCTCACCACGCACGGCGCCGCGAAGACGCCGGCCTGACGCATCTCGTCGATCACCGCCGCCCCGGGCCGCGGACCGAGCAGTCGCACCCGATCGCCGAGGCGCGCCCGTGTCACGCGGGCGGCGATCTCGCGCTCGTCCGGTCCTGCCCCGATGATGCGGCACTCGAACCTGACGCCGCGGTCACGCAGCCGCTCGCAGGCATCCACGAGATACGGGATCCCCTTCTTCGGTACGAGGCGGCCGACTGAAAGCACGACAGGGGGGCGGGCCCGAGGTTCCTCGTAAGTGAACGTCGAGAGGTCCAGCCCGTTGTAGAGCCGCATCACCCTCTCGGCCGCCGGGCCAAACGTACGACGCAGGTAGCCCAGGTTGTAGTCGCTCACGGTGGCCACGCCGGCCGCGTCCGTGATCTTCCGGCGCAGATCCTGATGCGACACCGTCTCCGCGTAGATGTCCTTGGCGTGCGCCGTGAACGTGTAGCCGATCCCGGCGAGACGCGCGGCCAGTCTCGCCACGGTGGTCGGAAGCGTGGCGAAGTGCGCGTGAAGATGGCCTATGCCGCGCTGGCGGACCTCGCGCGCGAGCCACGCCGCCTGACACACGTCGTGCGCGTTCTCGCCCGCCGCAGACGACAGCATCGAGGCCACGCCTGCCGGCCCGGCCTGCTGCAACAGGGACCACAGGTCCTGGGCCTTCTGGCCGTCGTTCGGGATGTAGGTGACCGGTGCCCGGACTCTGGCGATCGCGTCTTGGAAGTGCGTGTCACAGGGAGGGCGCAGCGCGAAGATTTCTACGGGCTGTCCCGCCGCCTCGTGTGCGAGGATCTCCGAGACGATGAACGTTTCAGAGTAGCGGGGATATCTCTTGACCACGTAGCCGACGGTCGCGGGATTTTCAGGCATTGGGGACGGCCCTCCGCGCGTGTGACACAGCTGGGGAGTCGGGGCCACGGTTGAAGAGCTCTGCGACGAGGCGCGGGATCCGCTGGAGCCCGTTGATGTCCAAGACCTCGCGCTCGAACCCGCGCTTCGGCGCCAGCAACCAGCGCTGAATCGCGCCGGGGCTCAGCTCGGACTGGCGGAGGCAGTCCACGAGGCCAAGGGCGGCCAGGCGCTCGGCGCGAATGAGCTGCTCCTGGCGCGGTGTGTCCCGGGGCACGAGGAGCGCTGGCTTCCCGAACGACAGGATCTCGGACACCGTCCCATAGCCGGCCATGGAGACGACGCGGTCCGCGCAGGCGAGGAGCATCGTGGGCTCCGCGACGAAGTCGAGAACGCACAGATCGCGCCGGTGTCTGGACAGCACCCTCAAGCGCTCGCGTGCCTCGGGCGGCATGAAGGGCCCCGTGACCAGGACCGCGACCGTCCCGTCAGGCACCGGCGTCCTCACGAACGCCTCGGCCAAGTCGGCGCCGTCCTGCCCTCCGCCGACCATCCCGAGCACCAACACCCCGTCCGGGATGCCAAGCTGACGGCGCAAGGCTGCCGCGTCAGGGAGGCTCGTCAGGCGGCGCCGTTGATCGAGGTAGCCGGTGAACGTGACTTTCGCGGCGATGCTGGCGGACCACCCATACTCCGTCGGGGGGTCGCACACGCGGCGGTCGCCGTACACCCAGACGCCGTCGAAGTACTTGAACAGGACGGCCTCGTTGCCCTCCTTGGTCCACTGCCGCCGGACTGCCTCGCCACTGTCGAGGATGTCGCGGATCCCCAGTACGATCCGGGTGCCGGCGGCGTGGAGGGCGTCGAGCGTCTCGTCCAGCTCTCCCAGCGCGCCGCGAGGCACGTTGTCGACGATCAGCAGATCCGGAGCGAAGTCCTGGAGCGCGGCCCGAATCGTCCGCGCGCGAAGGCGAACGAGTTCCTGGACCGAGATCTCCAGGTGGCGGGCGCCGTATTCGCCGTCGAGATTCTTGGCGTATGCCGGGAGCGTCAGGCAGTCCACTCCGTGCGGGATAGCAAAGGTGCCGGCCTCTCGGGACCCCGCCACGAGCAGCGTCACCGGCGAGAGGGCGCTCGCCTGGAGCGTCTGGGCGAGCAACAGATTGCGGCGGACGTGACCGAGACCCATCGTGTCGTGCGAGTAGAAGGCGATGCGGCAGGCGACAGGCATCGCTGCCGCGCCTGGAATCAGGGGTTCGCCGTCGGCCAGCCGCGCTCCGGAAGGCGGCGTAACCAGGTCCGGCGCCCGAGGCCGCGCAACCCTGCCGGTTCCGTTCAACCAGGGTTGAACCGCCAACGCCTCGAAGCCAGAGCGACGGCGGCCGGCGGATGGTCGTGGATGGAGCAGCACAGCCACGATGGCTGCAGGGACCGTGCCGGGATTCCGGATCGGGGATCTCGTCGTAAGTGTTTGTATTTGAAAGGGTAACTGGGTTAGAGCCACGCTCGAGGCCGCCCGGAATCCAGCTACTGGATCGCGATCGTCCAGATTCTGGAGCCCGGCAGATCCAGATCGCGGCCGTCGGACCAGCGGCACGGCGTCCCGTCCTGCGCGCCGCACCCTTCCCCTGCGCGCCGGATGTCCACGAACACCGCTGCGAGGAGTGCCCTGTTCCCTACTTCGGGATGACCACGGTCACCGGTGCGGATGCCGGTCCCAG
>CAZNOC010000117.1:0-1550 GCA_964574545.1 uncultured Bifidobacteriaceae bacterium
CGCATGAAGTCGATCACCTACAAGGACGAAACGATGGGCGCCGACTACATCGTCGGCGACATCCCGGACGACATGCTGGCCGAGGCGCAGCAGTACCGCGAGAAGCTCATCGAGAAGGTGAGCGAGGCCGACGACAAGCTGCTCGAGAAGTACCTGGGCGGCGAGGCGATCAGCGAGGACGAGATTCGCGCCGCCCTGCGCAAGCGCGTCATGACCTCGGTGCGCGAGGAAGAAGCCCCCTTCGTCCCCGTAATCTGCGGCACCGCCTTCAAGAACAAGGGTGTCCAGCTTCTGCTCGACGCCGTGGTGGATTTCCTGCCGTCGCCGCTCGACGTGCCTGCGGTGGACGGGATCGACCCCGACGGCCGCGGCGAGGAGCCCGTGGTCGTCCAGCGCCGCGCGGCCGACGACGAGCCGTTCTCGGCCCTGGCCTTCAAGATCATGACCGACCCCTTCGTGGGGCAGCTCACCTTCTTCCGCGTCTACTCGGGTGTGCTCACGTCGGGCTCCTCGGTGCTGAACGCGACGAAGGGCAAGACCGAGCGCATCGGCCGCATCCTGAAGATGCACGCGAACAAGCGCGAGGAAATCAAGGAAGTCTACGCCGGCGATATCGCGGCTGCCGTCGGGCTCAAGTCGGTCACGACCGGCGATACGCTCTGCGACGAGAAGAAGCCGGTCCTGCTCGAGTCGATGGACTTCCCCGAGCCGGTCATCTCCCTGGCCATCGAACCCAAGACCAAGGCCGACCAGGAGAAGCTCGGACAGGGCATGGCCAAGCTGATGGCCGAGGACCCGACGTTCCGGGTCAACACCGACGAGCAGACCAACCAGGTCGTGATCCGCGGCATGGGCGAACTCCATCTCGAGATCATCGTGGATCGCCTGAAGCGCGAGTTCGGCGTCGAGGCCACCGTCGGCAAGCCGCAGGTCGCCTACAAGGAAACGCTGACGCGGCCCGCCGAGGGCGACGGCCGCTTCGTGCGTCAGACCGGCGGCCGCGGCCAGTTCGGCCACGCCAAGATCCGGGTGATTCCGCTCGAGCCGGGCAGCGGCTACGAGTTCGAGAGCAAGGTCGTCGGCGGCACGGTGCCGAAGGAATACATCAAGCCGATCGATCAGGGCATCCAGGAAGCGCTCACGCGCGGCGTGCTGGCCGGCTACCCGATCGACGATGTGCGCATCGAGCTCTACGACGGCTCGTACCACGAAGTGGACTCGTCCGAGATGGCGTTCAAGATTGCCGGCTCGATGGCGTTCCAGGACGCCGCCAAGAAGGCCAAGCCGGTCCTGATGGAGCCGGTGATGCGGGTCGAGGTGGTCTCGCCCAAGGAATACCTGGGCGACGTGATGGGCGACCTGGCAAGCCGCCGCGGGCGGATTCAGTCGCAGGAAGACCGTGGCGGCACGCAGATCATTTCGGCCCGGGTGCCGCTCAGCGACATGTTCGGCTACGCCACCGACCTGCGCTCGCGCACCCAGGGACGTGCCACCTACTCGATGCACTTCGACCGCTACGAGCAGGCGCCGTCGCACGTGAGCGAGGAAGT
>CAZNOC010000117.1:1650-12910 GCA_964574545.1 uncultured Bifidobacteriaceae bacterium
TATGTTGGGTGACAAGATTCGCATCCGCCTGAAGGCCTACGACTCGCGGGTGCTCGATCAGAGCACGGGCGAGATCGTCGAGACGGCCAAGCGCACGGGCGCGCGGCTGGCGGGACCGATTCCGCTGCCGACCGAGATCAACAAGTGGACCGTGCTGCGCTCGCCGCACGTGGACAAGAAGTCCCGGGAGCAGTTCGAAGTGCGGACGCACAAGCGTCTGATCGACATCTTCGAACCGACGCCGCAGACGGTGGACGCCCTGATGAAGCTCGACCTGCCCGCCGGGGTGGACGTCGAGATCAAGGCGTTCGGCAAGGAACACGGGAAGTAACCCGGATCCGGGGCCGGGCCGGCTGGCCCGGAAGGGAATTCGACGATGGTGAATGGAATCATCGGCAGGAAGATCGGGATGACCCAGCTGTTCCTCGAGGACGGCTCGGTGGAACCTGCCACGGTGCTGAAAGCGGGCCCCTGCGTGGTCGTGCAGGGCAAGGCGGTGGCCACCGACGGCTACGACGCCGTGCAGCTCGGACTGGTCGAAGACCGGCCCGCGCGGGTCAACAAGGCGACGGCGGGCCACTTCAGGAAGGCCAACGTGCCGGGCACCCGCGTCAGGCGCGAAGTCGCCCTTGCGGCCGGCCAGGACGCGCCGAAGCCGGGGGACCAGGTGCTGGCCTCGATCTTCAATCAGGGCGAGCGCGTGGACGTGATCGGCACGAGCAAGGGCCACGGCTTCCAGGGCGTCGTCAAGCGCCACCACTTCGCGGGCGGCGCGGCCACGCACGGGTCGATGTTCCATCGCGCGCCCGGATCGATCGGCGCCTCGTCCTACCCGTCGCGGGTGGTGAAGGGGATGCGGGCCGCCGGGCACATGGGCGACGCGCGGATCACCGTGCGCAACCTCAAGGTGCTGCGGGTGGACGCCGATAACCACCTGATCGTGGTGCGCGGCGCGGTGCCGGGGGCCAAGGGCGGCTACGTGATCATCCGCAAGGCCGTGGCGGCCAAGCCGGAGCCGCGTCCGCAGCTGCAGGAAAAGCCCAAGAAGGGCAAGAAGTAGGGCGCCATGACCATTGATGTTGTCAACGCGCAGAACGAGAAGGTCGGCACGGTCGACCTCCGCGACGAGGTGTTCGGAGGGCGGATCAAGACCGACCTGATCCACGAATCCGTGGTGCGCTCCAACGCGGCGGATCGCCGGGGCACCCACGCCACGAAGAACCGCGCGCTCGTCTCGGGCAGCGGCAAGAAGCCGTGGCGGCAGAAGGGCACGGGCCGGGCCCGCGTAGGCGAGATTCGCAACCCGCTGTGGCGCGGGGGCGGCACCGTGTTTGGCCCCCAGCCGCGGAGCTACGACTACGCGCTGCCGAAGAAGGTGGAGCGCGGGGCGCTCCGCGCCGCGCTGGCGCAGAAGCTGCGCGACGACCAGGTCGTCATCGTCGAGACGCTGTCGTCGGAGGAGGCCAGGACCAAGGCGGCGATCAGCCTGCTGAAGGCGCTCGGCGTCGAGGGCAAGGCGCTGCTGGTGGACGTGCAGCCCGACGTGAACCTGTCGCTCTCGGTGCGCAACCTCCCGGGCGTGCAGTTGCTCCCGAGCAACCGGATCAGCGCGCGCGATGTGATGGACACCCGCAAGGTGGTGGTGACCCGCGCCGCGATGGAGAAGCTGCAGGATGTGCTCGCCTGAGGCGCGCACAGGGGCATAGTCATGAAAACCACAGAAGTCATTCGCCGGCCGCTCATCACCGAGAAGACCACGGTGATGCGTGAAGGGGGCCAGACGCTGGTGTTCGAGGTGGCGCGGGACGCGAACAAGATCGACGTCCGCCGCGCCGTCGAGCAGCTGCTCGGGTCGAAGGTGGCCGAGGTGCGGACGTCGCTGACGCACGGCAAGACGAAGCGTCAGGGCCGCTGGGTGGGCCGCCGTCCCGACTGGAAGAAGGCGTACGTGCGGCTCCGCGCCGGCGAGAAGATGCCCGAGTTCCTGGAGGGGGCGTAAGGAAGTCGTCAGTCCCCGGTTGGCAGTTCACAGGGGCGCGGCTGCGCTTTTGAACTGAGAAACTGGCCACTGAACACTCCCGAGAGGGTTGTTATGCCGATTAGAAAGTACAAGCCGACGTCGCCGGGCCGCCGGTTCCAGACCGTGCAGGTGTTCGACGAGATCACCACGCAGGATCCGCACCGGCCCCTGACCGAGTCGCTCCACAAGTCGGGCGGACGCAACAACACCGGATCGCTCACGAGCTGGTGGCGCGGTGGCGGGCACAAGCGCTTGTATCGCATCATCGACTTCAAGCGGGACAAGCACGGCATCCCGGCGAAGGTCGCGACGATCGAGTACGACCCGAACCGGTCCGCGCGGATCGCGCTCGTGACCTACGCCGACGGCGAGAAGCGTTACATCCTTCAGCCCGCAGGCATGAAGGTGGGCGACACGATCGTCTCGGGGGAGCAGGTGGACATCCTGCCGGGCAACACCCTGCCGATCCGGAACATCCCGCTCGGCACCCAGGTGCACAACGTGGAGCTCAAGCCCGGCAAGGGCGGACAGCTCGCGCGGAGCGCGGGGTCGTCCGTGCAGGTCGTGGCCAAGGAAGGCGAGTATGCCTCGCTCAAGATGCCGTCGGGCGAGATTCGCAAGATCCTGATGACGTGCCTCGCGACGATTGGCCAGGTCGGCAACGTGGACCACGAGAACGTCTCGGTCGGCAAGGCCGGCCGGAGCCGCTGGAAGGGCAAGCGCCCGCACGTGCGCGGCGTCGTGATGAACCCGGTGGATCACCCGCACGGCGGCGGCGAGGGCAAGACGTCGGGTGGCCGCCATCCGGTGTCGCCGTGGGGCATGCCCACCAAGGGATACAAGACGCGCGGCACGAAGCCGAGCGACAAGTTCATCGTCCAGCGCCGCAAGAAGTAAGTCGGGCGAATAGCGAATAGCGAAGAGCGAAGAGCCAATATGAGCCGTTCACTGAAGAAGGGGCCGTTCGTCGATACCCACCTCCTCGAGAAGATCGAGGGGATGAACCGGGCCGGCGAGAAGAAGGTGATCAAGACCTGGTCGCGCCGATCGACGGTGCTGCCGGAGATGGTCGGGCACACGATGGCGGTGCACAACGGCCGCAAGTTCGTGCCGGTCTACGTCACCGAGAACATGGTGGGCCACAAGCTCGGCGAGTTCTCGCCGACGCGGACGTTCAAGGGTCACGCGGCCAAGGCCGACAAGACCGCGGCGAGGGGATAGTCATGGTGCGCGCGCAGGCGACCTCGAAGTACATTCGCACGTCAGCCCAGAAGGCCGGGCTTGTGTGCGATCTGATCCGCGGGAAGGACGTCAACCAGGCGCTCTCGACGCTGCAGTTCAGCCGCAAGGGTGTCGCGCGGGACGTGGCCAAGGTTCTCCGGTCCGCGGTCGCCAACGCGCAGCAGCGCGAGGGCTTCGGCGGCGACGTCGAGCGGTTGTTCGTGTCGGCGTGCTACGCCAACCAGGGGCCGTCGATGAAGCGGGTGCGCCCCGCGCCGATGGGCCGGGCGTTCCGGGTGATCAAACGGACGGCGCATCTCACCGTCGAAGTCACGGAGCGCGCCCTGGTGGTGCGCGCCGTCGAGGCCGCGCCGGCCGGGACCAGGGCCGCGAAGGCCACGAAGGGCGCCGTGGGCGCCGCCGCGGAATAGGAGCAGTCAGTGGGCCAGAAAGTTCACCCGTACGGGTTTCGGATCGGCTTCAACAAGACGTGGCGCTCGCGCTGGTTCGCGGACAAGGACTACGCCGGCCTGCTCCACGAGGATCTGAAGCTGCGCGACACGCTGAAGCGGCGGTTCGCCCACGCCGGCGTGTCGAAGATCGAGATCGAGCGCGCGGCCAACAAGCTGAAGATCGACATTCACACGTCGCGCCCCGGGATCATCATCGGCCGCAAGGGCGCGGAGGTCGACAAGCTGAAGCAGGAGATCCAGAAGAAGACCAAGCGCGACGTCTTCATCAACATTCAGGAGATCCAGAAGCCCGAACTCGACGCGCAGCTCATCGGCGAATCCGTGGCTCAGCAGCTCGAGAAGCGCGTGGCGTTCCGGCGTGCGATGCGGAAGGCCGTGGAGTCGGCGCTGCGGTTCGGGGCGCGCGGTATCAAGGTGCGCGTCTCCGGGCGGCTCAACGGCGCCGAGATCGCGCGGTCGGAGTGGTACCTGCACGGGCAGCTGCCGCTGCAGACCCTGCGCGCGGACATCGACTACGGCTTCGCCGAGGCCAACACGACCTACGGGAAGATCGGCGTGAAGGTCTGGCTCTACAAGGGCGAGCGGCTGACGCCGCGCGTGGGCCGCGAGGAAGAGTACGGGCGCGGCGCCGGCGAGCGCGAGCGCGCCCCGCGGCGCGCGCCACGAGGCGAGATGCGCTGACGAACAGCGAATTGCGAATTGCGAATAGCGAACCGCGAATAGCGAACGTGCGAACTGCGAGTAGCGAGGAACGAGAGCCGTCATCATGTTGATGCCGAAGAAGGTCAAGTATCGGAAACAGCAGCGCGGCCGCATGTGCGGCAAGGCGTGGCGCGGCGGGTCCGTGGCGTTCGGCACCTACGGCCTGAAGGCGATGGAGCCCTGCTGGCTGACCGACCGGCAGATCGAGGCCGCCCGCGTGGCGATGACCCGGTTCATCAAGCGCGGCGGGAAGATCTGGGTGCGGGTCTTCCCCGACAAGCCGGTCACCAAGAAGCCCCAGGAAACGCGAATGGGCAAGGGCAAAGGCGCGCCGGAAGGCTGGGTCGCCGTGATCAAGCCCGGCCGCATCCTGTTCGAGATGGAAGGCGTGGGCGAAACCGACGCCCGCCGCGCGATGGAACTGGCGGCGGCGAAGCTGCCCATCAAGACCAGGTTCGCCACGCGGTTCGCTGAGGAGAAGGCGTGATGAAGGCGACGGAACTGCGCGAACTCGAGGCCGAGGAGCTGCGGATTCGCGAGCGAGAGCTCGAGGACCAGGTCTTCCGCCTCCGGATCAAGAAGTCGATGGGGACGCTCGAAGCCCCGCGGCAGGTGCGCGACGCCCGGAAGGACCTGGCGCGCGTCAAGACCATTCTCAGAGAGAAGGCGAACTAGCCATGGCGGGGAAGACGGAACTGCAGGGCGTGGTCGTCAGCGACCGGATGCAGAAGAGCGTGGTCGTGTCGATCGAACGGCGCGTGCCGCATGCGGTCTACGGCAAGATCCAGAAGCGCACCTCGACGTTCCTCGCGCACAACGAGGGCGACGAGGCGAAGAAGGGCGACCGTGTGGCCATCGTCGAGACGCGGCCCATGAGCAGCCGGAAGCGGTGGACGGTGACGCGCGTCATCGAGCGCGCCCCGCAGGTCTAGCGCCCGGGCGCTGCAGCGAAGAACGACGGAGCACTCGCCATGATTCAGATGCGCACGATTCTCGACGTCGCCGACAACTCGGGGGCACGGAAGCTGTCCGTGATCAACCCGATCGGCGGGTCGACCGGCCGCTACGCGCGGCTCGGGGATATCGTCACGGCCTCGGTGAAGGAAGCCACGCCGGAGTCGAACGTGAAGAAGGGACAGGTCGTGAAGGCGGTCATCGTCAGGACCCGCAAGGAGCAGCGCCGGCGCGACGGCAGCTACATCCGCTTCGACCGCAACGCCGCCGTGCTGGTCAACGACCAGGGCGAGCCGGTGGGCACCCGCGTCTTTGGCCCCGTCGCGCGCGAACTGCGCGAGCGGCGCTTCATGAAGATCGTCTCGCTCGCGCCGGAGGTGCTGTAGATCATGGCCAAGGGGCAGACGGCTATCCGGAAGAACGACACGGTGCTGGTGCGCGCGGGCCGCGACCGCGGCAAGCGCGGGCGCGTGCTGCGCGTGCTGCCCGACAAGGGCCGCGTGGTGGTCGAGGGCGTGAACCTCATCAAGCGCCACACGCGTCCGAACCCGCAGAAGAACATCAAGGGCGGCATCGTCGAGCGCGAGGCGCCGATTCATGCCTCCAACGTGATGCTGATCGACCCGGAGACGAGCGAGCCGACCCGCATCGGCTACAAGTTCCTGACCGACGGCCACAAGGTGCGTATCGGCCGCAAGAGCGGCGCAGTGGTGGACAAATGAGCCGGTTGAAAGAGAAGTACGAACAGGACGTCAAGCCGGCCATGACGAAGGAGTTCGGATACACGAACGTCATGGCTGTGCCCAAGGTGACGAAGATCGTCATCAATATGGGGCTCGGCGAGGCGACGCAGAACGCGAAGATCGTCGACGTCGCGGCCGACGAGCTCGCCCGCATCGCCGGCCAGAAGGCCGCCGTGCGCCGCGCCCGCAAGTCGGTGGCCCAGTTCAAGGTGCGCGAGGGGCAGCCCATCGGCGCCATGGTGACGCTGCGCGGGCCGCGGATGTACGAGTTCCTCGACCGCCTCGTGAGCATCGCGCTGCCCCGCGTCCGCGACTTCCGCGGCATCTCGCCGCGCGGGTTCGACGGGCGCGGCAACTACACCCTGGGCCTGCGGGACCAGTTGAACTTTCTCGAGATCGACTACCTCAAGGTCGACAAGGCCCGCGGCATGAACGTGTGCGTGGTGACGACGGCGAAGACGGATGAGGAAGCCCGGCGGCTGTTGCAGCTGATGGGCATGCCGTTCCGCGCCAACTAGCAGGGGACCGAATCGCCATGGCTACGACCGCCAAGATTGCCAAAGAGAACAGGACGCCCAAGTTCAAGGTGCGTCTGCGCAACCGGTGCCGCCGGTGCGGCCGCCCGCGGGCGTTCCTGCGGAAGTTCGCCCTGTGCCGCCTCTGCTTCCGTGAGCTCGCGCTCACGGGCGACGTGGCCGGGGTGACGAAGAGTTCGTGGTAGGGCAGGCGCCGGTGGCGCGCGGCGTGCGGCCGGACGGCCGCAGACCCGCGGGCCCGGCGCCGGCTGAGCTGAACGCTGAGAGCTGAGAGCAAGAGTTATGACCGATCCGATCGCAGACATGCTCACCCGGATCCGCAACGCCGTGTCGTCGCGCCACCCGCGCGTCGATATGCCCGCATCGAAGCTGAAGGCCGAGATCGCGCGGATCCTGCAGGACGAAGGCTACATCGCGGGCTTCAAGCTCGTGGACGGCCCGCCCGAGCGGCCCGGCCGCATGCCGAAGCCCCTCATGCGGGTGCTGCTCAAGTACGGTCCTGGTGGCGAGCGGGTCATCACGGGGATCCAGCGGGTGAGCCGGCCAGGCCGCCGCGTCTACACGGCGCACGGCGAAGTGCCTCACGTGCTGGGTGGACTGGGCGTCTCGATTCTCACGACCTCGCGGGGCGTGATGACCGGCCGCGCGGCGCAGAAGGCGGGCGTCGGCGGCGAGGTGCTCTGCAACGTCTGGTAAACAGCGGGGAACAGGGGGCGGGGACCAGGAGCTGGGATGTGGACGCGTCGAGCGTTCCCCCGGGCGCTGGTCCCAGGTCCCCGGTCTCTGCGGGGTGTTGAACATGTCGCGTATTGGCAAGAAACCGATTCCGATCCCGAAGGGGGTCACCGTGAAGGTGGACGGGCCCGTGGTGGACGTCAAGGGTCCGAAGGGGCAGATGCGTCAGGCGGTGCCTCCCGGAATCACGATGGTCATCGAGGACGGCGAGGTCGTGGCGCGTCGAGACAGCGAGGCCCGCGAGTTCGGCAAGTTCCATGGCCTGGCCCGGAGCCTGGTGGCCAACGCCGTGCTGGGCGTCGCCGAAGGCTGGAAGCGGGAGCTCGATATCGTCGGCGTGGGCTATCGTGCCGAGGTGAAGGGCAAGCAGGTCCACCTGGCGCTCGGCTACTCGCACCCGGTGGTGTTCGACGTGCCGGCGGGGATCGAGGTCGCCATCGAGAAGCAGACCCACATCACCGTGACGGGGGTCGACCGGCAGCTCGTCGGCCAGGTGGCCGCCAACCTCCGGCGCCTGCGCAAGCCCGACCCGTACCAGCAGAAGGGCGTGCGCTACACGGGTGAAGTGTTGAAGAAGAAGGCCGGGAAGACGGGAGCCTAAGGCGATGAAGGTCACGACGAGAGACGAGCGCCGGCAGCGCATCAAGTACCGCATCCGGAAGCGGGTGCGGGGGACGGACGCCCGGCCCCGGCTGAGCGTGTTCCGCAGCGTGTCGCACATCTACGTGCAGGTGATCGACGACCTGGCCGGGGCGACCCTGGCCGCGGCGTCGAGCATCGAGCCGGCACTGAAGGCCCAGATGGGCGGCGAGGTGCGGTCGGGCAACGCGAAGGGCGCCGCGGTGGTCGGCAAGGCGATTGCCGAACGGTTGAAGGAGAAGGGCGTGACGCGGGTCGTCTTCGATCGCAACGGCTTTCTCTACCACGGCCGCGTGCGCGCCGTGGCCGAAGCCGCGCGCGAAGCCGGGCTCGAGTTCTAGCGAGGCTGGTGTGGGAGCGCTCTGCCTCGCTGGCCGCTATGTTGTTGGGCCCTGCCTCCGGCAGGGCAGTCGCCTTGACGGACTACACTTGACTCATCAAGCTCAGATTTATGGCCGTCAAGGCTCCTAGGAAAGCCAATGATCCGCACACGTGAAAAGATCGACGCGTCGCAGCTCGACCTCAAGGACACGGTCGTCTCCATCAACCGGGTGACCAAGGTCGTCAAGGGCGGCAAGAACCTGAGCTTCAGCGCGCTGGTGGTCGTCGGAGACGGCCACGGCGTGGTGGGCTTCGGCGTCGGCAAGGCCAAGGAAGTGCCGTCGGCCATCAAGAAGGGCATCGAGGCGGCCAAGAAGAACCTGTCCCGGGTGCCGCTCAAGGGCACGTCGATCCCCCACCCGTCGCTCGGGCGGTTCGGGGCGGGCCGGGTCCTGCTGAAGCCGGCGCCTGACGGCACGGGCATCATCGCCGGCGGCGCCGTGCGCGCCGTGGTGGAGTCGGCCGGCATCCAGAACGTGATGACGAAGTCGCTCGGGTCGCCCAACCCGCACAATGTCGTGCGGGCGACCTTCGACGCGCTGACGCAGCTCAAGGACCCGGCAACCGTGGCCCGGCTTCGCGGGCTCGACAGCGTGGACGAGCTGTCCGGCCGGCTGGCCGTGACCGCCTGAGTTGGCGAGGCAGACAGTCATGGCAGAGCAAAAAGGCAAGACGCTGAAGGTGACGCTGGTGCGGAGCACGATCGGGTTCAACCGGAACCAGGCCGAGGTCGTGCGCGGGCTCGGATTGCGGCGCATCCGCCACACGGTGGAAGTACCGGACAACGTGGCGACGCGCGGGATGCTGCTCAAGGTGCGGCATCTCGTGGAAGTCGGGGACTGAGGACGCGGGTGGCCGGTGGTCAGTGGCCAGTTCACAAGGGCACAGCCGCCCTTTGAACCGGGAACTGGCAACTGACAACTCTGGCGAGCGGAGCGAGCGAGTATGGATCTGAGCAATCTCAAGCCTGCCAAGGGCGCGAAGAAGAACAAGAAGCGCGTCGGTCGTGGCCCGGGCTCGGGCAACGGCAAGACGGCCGGGCGTGGGCACAAGGGCGCGCAGTCGCGATCGGGCTTCACGTTCAAGCGCGGGTTCGAGGGCGGCCAGATGCCCCTGCACCGCCGCCTGCCGAAGCGCGGCTTCACCAACCCGTTCCGGATCGAGTACGCCGTGGTGAACCTCGACACGCTCGTGGAACGCTTCGAGGCCGGCACCGTGGTGACGCCCGATTTGCTGCGCGAGACCGGCGTCGTCCACGACCGGACGGCGCCCATCAAGGTGCTCGGGCGCGGCGAGGTGGCCAAGGCGCTCACCGTGCACGCCCACAAGTTCAGCGGCACGGCGGTCGAGAAGCTCGCCGCGGCCGGCGGGACGGCTGAAGTGATCGTCGCCGCTCAGGGCTGAGACGTCCGTCGAGAGATCTCATGGTTGAAACGCTCAAGAACCTCTTTGCCGTCGCGGATCTCCGCAATCGCGTGCTCTTCATGCTCGCGATGCTGGGCGTGTACCGCATTGGCAGTCACATCCCGACGCCGGGGGTGAACACCGAGGCCCTGGCGATCCTCGCCGAGCAGGCGAGCGGCACCATGTTCGGGCTGTACGACATGTTCTCGGGCGGCAATCTGTCGCAGGTGACGATCTTCGCGCTGGGCATCATGCCCTACATCAGCTCGTCGATCATCCTGCAGTTGCTCACCGTGGTGTGGCCGTACCTGGAGCGCCTCTCGAAGGAAGGCGAGCTGGGCCGCCGCAAGATCACGCAGTACACGCGCTACCTGACGCTCGTGCTGGCGATCGTCCAGGCGCTCGGCATTTCGATCTTCCTCGAGCGTCAGACCGAGATCGTCGGCGGGCTGCCCCTCGTGTACGAGCCGGGCTGGGGCTTCCGGTTCATGTGCGTGTTGACGCTGACGACGGGCACCGTGTTCATCATGTGGCTCGGCGAGCAGATCACCGAGCGCGGCATCGGCAACGGGATGTCGCTCATCATCTTCGCCGGCATCGTCGTCGGCCTGCCGAGCGCCGTGGCGATCACGTTCGACCAGATGCGCACCGGCCAGATCGGCCTCATCCGGCTGCTGCTGCTGGGCCTCCTGATGGTGGCGGTCATCGCGGCCATCATCTTCGTGGAACGCGGGCACCGGCGCATCACCGTGCAGTACGCGAAGCGCGTGGTCGGCCGGCGGCAGTACGGCGGCAGCAGCACCCACATTCCGCTCAAGGTGAACACGGGCGGCGTGATCCCCGTGATCTTCGCCTCGTCGATCCTGGCGTTTCCGGCGACCTTCGCCGCCGTGGCGCCCCCGGGGGGATGGGCCGACGCCGTGATCCGGCAGCTCACGTACGGCATGCCGCTGTACAACCTGGCCTACGTCGGGATGATCATCTTCTTCGCGTACTTCTACACGGCCATCATCTTCAACCCGGATGACGTCGCGGAGAACATGCGGAAGTACGGCGGCTTCGTGCCCGGGATCCGCCCCGGCAAGCGGACGGCGGAGTACATCGACACGATCCTGACGCGCATCACGGCGGCCGGCTCGGTGTACCTCGCGGCAGTCGCGATTCTGCCCGAGTTCCTGATCACGGGGTTCAAGGTGGCCCCGATCCCGTTCATCGGCGAGAACCTCGATGCGGCGCTGCCGCAGTGGTTCACCGAGGGCCTGAACGTGCAGTTCTACTTCGGCGGCACGTCGTTGCTCATCGTGGTGGGCGTGGCCATGGATACGGTGAACCAGATCGAGTCGCAGCTCATCATGCGGCATTACGACGGGTTCATGAAGAAGACGAGGATCAAGGGGCGGCGCGGCTGACGATGGCGCTCAACGTCGTGATGATGGGCCCACCCGGCGCGGG
>CAZNOC010000118.1:0-9201 GCA_964574545.1 uncultured Bifidobacteriaceae bacterium
GCAGGGCATCCCCAGTCTGAACCACGGGATCCTGCAGGCTTGCCTTGATCGCGCCTTGAAGGGCAGGCCAGCCGATGAGACGCTCGACCGTGCCAAAGGCCAGCGCGCCCCGTGCCACGCGCGCGTCAACCGCCGAAGGGTAGACCGACCGCCTGAGCGGCGCGGTGGTGCCAGTCGAATCAGTGATGTACAGCGCGCGCCCGAGGCCGGCGGACCACCGGCTCAGCCTCAGAGACGGGAACGACCAGGGGACGACGCCGCCGAAAAAGCGCGCGCCCTCGACGCTGTGCGCGGTTGCCAGGAAGCGGCGGTCGAACATCTCCTCGACAACGCGGCTCTGGAGGTACCAGGCGAGTCCGTCGCGCACCGGGTCGCCCGGATGGTCCCCCAGGCGCGCGAGCCACAGGCGAGCCAGCCCAAAGGCCACCTGTGCTTCGATCTCCATCATGCGGGCCGGAGACCGCCATGGGATGTCGATGAAGAGCGTCGCCTCCTGGCCGGCAGGCGCCGCGGCGGAGGATACGTCGGTCACGATCACCGCACCGAAGGGTGGCGCCCCGAGCCAGGCCGCGTAGCTGGCGACCACCTCTGCGGCAGCGTCGGCGAGGCGGTTGCGGTGGACCTCGTGACGCGCGTCGATCCGGATGTCTACAGGAACGACCGGCTGCCCGGCGACGGCGTGGGGGATCAGGAGCGCAGTCATCGCGACGAGGAGCGCCGCCCACGCCAACCGCCGCCCGTCCGCTGCGCCCGCCGGCATCATCGCGGTAGTATATCGAGCGGTGTCGCTTTCCTCGCTCAAGGTGACGCGGCGATCGTTTCTGAAGGCCGCGGCGGCGGGCGTGCTGCTGCCGACGCCCGCGCGAGCGCAGGCCGCCGCTGCGCGCGAGACCCTGTACAACGGCATCGTCCTCCCCTCCCCGTGGCCCCCGCGCCTCGAGTCATACTCAAACCTGCCGCAGCGGCCGCCGTACCTGGCGGCGCCGCCGGACGTGATCGACATCACGATTGGGCGTCAGCTCTTCGTGGACGACTTCCTGATCGCGGAGTCCGGCCTCTACCGCGAGTTCCACGCCGCGGCGTACGCCAGCGGGGGACCGGTGCTGACACCCGAGCGCGATTGGGAACGCCTCGACCCGCACGCGGAGCTGACCGGTGATCCACCGAGCCCGACGGCCATGGTGTTCAGCGACGGCGTCTTCTTCGACCCTTCAGATCGCCTCTTCAAGATGTGGTACATGGCGGGGTACCAGCACTCTACGGCGCTCGCGATCTCCTCAAACGGCACGTCGTGGCAGCGGCCGTCCCTAGACGTCGTGCGCGGCACCAATATCGTCTCGCCGCAGCCGCGCGACTCGAGTACGGTCTGGCTCGATCCCGAAGAACCGGACCCGGCCGCCCGATTCAAGATGGCGGCCTACGACCTGCGCGAGAAGGCGCTGAGGCTGCACGTCTCGCGCGACGGTGTCCACTGGCGGCCGATCGGCAGGACGGGACCGTTCGCCGATCGCAGCACCTTCTTCCGCAACCCGTTCCGGAAGCGCTGGGTCTACAGTCTCCGCGCGGACGACGAGGGCGGCCTGTACCGGTTCCGGCGCTACCTCGAATCCGACGTGTTCGCAGCCGGAGGCGGGCCGAGCCCTGCCGGCGTGGTCTGGGCCGCGGCCGACCGCGCCGACCCTCCTCGGAAGGACATCGGCGATGCGCCCCAGCTGTACTGCCTCGACTGCGTGGCGTACGAGAGCCTGTTCCTGGGGCTGTTCACGATGTACCGAGGCGAGCGGCCGGACCGCGAGAAGCCGAATGACATCTGCCTGGGGTTCAGTCGCGACGGGTTCCACTGGGCGCGGCTCTCGCGTGCGCCCTTCATCGGAGTCTCCGAGCGCGAGGGCGACTGGAACTGGGCCAACGTGCAGTCGGCCGGAGGAGGCTGCCTCGTGGTCGGCGACGAACTCTTCTTCTACGTGAGCGGGCGGCAGGGAGTGGCTGGCACGAGCCTGCCTGGGGTGTGCAGCACTGGGCTCGCCACGCTGCGACGGGACGGGTTCGCCTCGGTCACCGACCGCTGGCCGGAGGGCATCGCGCGACGGGTGACGGAGAGCGCCGCGACGTTGACGACGCGTCCGCTGCGCTTCGATGGACGCCACCTGTTCGTCAACGCGGATGTCGAGGGAGAGTTGGTCGTGGAGGTGCTCGACAGGCGCGGCCGGTCCATCGAGCGCTTCTCTCGCGCGCGGGCGAGGCCGGTGACGGGAAGCGGCACGCGCCTGGCCGTGAACTGGGAGGGAACCCCGACGCTTGACGCCGTGGCCGGCGATCCGGTGCGCTTCCGCTTCACCCTCTCTCGCGCGCGCCTGTACAGCTTCTGGGTCAGTGGGACGCCGGAAGGCAGCAGCGGAGGGTATCTGGCGGCGGGCGGGCCTGGCTACCCCGGCGCGATCGACGCCTGAGGCGCGGTCCCGTTGAGACGCTGATACAACCTCACCTCGGCCGCGGCCCCGGTGAGCCTGATCGCGAGCCGGCCCAGGATGAATCCCTGACCGATCAGGACGGCACGCCACCCACCCACGCGCGCGCCGCCCCAGGCTTCCGTCGCACCGTACAGGACGAGCAGCGCGACGAACAACATCCCCGTCAGCACGTACAGGAGCGCGACCGGCGCCGCATGGCGCCGGGTGAACCGTCCACCGATCCCGAAGGCCTCCCGCGCCGTCCCCGCCCCGGTCACGACACCGATCCGCGAGTAGTCGGCCACGAGGCTCACCGCGGCCAGCAAGCCGCCGAACACGCAGTAGAGCGCGAGGCGCCACAGGAAGGCGCTGCGTTCGTGCGAGGCGCCCGCGGCCAGCGCGTCGTACACCGGGCCGAAGAGCACTGGATGCACGGTGAGGAAGAGCGCGAGCGACGCGGCGCCCGCGGCCAGGCTGATGACCGCGATGCGGGGCGCGTGCCGGCGTCCCGCCGCCCAGAAGGCGCGAGGCGGGAGACCGCGTCCTCGCGCGAAGCGTTCGAGCACGCCGCCCCAGAGAAACACCCACACCAGTCCGTACAGGACCGCCGGCGCCACCATGACCCACGGGCGCGGCGTGCGGTCGAGGAGCGCGCTCAGGTTGTCGAGCGGGGCCGCAAAGCCGATCACGGTGGGCGTGAAGGTCGCCTCGATCCCTCGTGCGTGATGGCGGAACTCCCGCCACCACTCCGGGTCGATCTCACCCGCGTCCCTCCAGATCGGCGGCTGATGCGCCAGAGCCGTCTGAAGACGCGAGCCGAGGACCAGCCCGAACGGCAGCGCCGTCATCAGCGTCAGCAGCGCGACGCCGGCAAGAAGCGCCGGCGCCCTGAGCACCATCCACGCTCCGTCCAGCAGCGACCGCAACGCGCTCATCATGGTTCCGCGGTTCCCTTCAGACGATCGACGCGTATGTGAGCATGGCATTCTGCAGCCAGGCCAGCCAGTGAAGCGCGAGCCGGATCCCGGAAGGCTCGGCACGCGCCGGCTGCCGAACGCGGGTGTTGTTCATCAGGTCATCGTCCAGCAGCAGGAACACGCCGGGATCCACAGACGCCGCCACCGCCGGGCTGGCGCTTACGTACGAGAGCTCGACAGCAGGATGGCGGCCGTCCAGCCAGTCCACGACCTCCGTACCATCCGCAAACCAAATCCGTAAGGGAAGCGCCTGAGCGCCGGCCGATCCCTCGACCGCCGGCTGGCTCGTGCCGGCAAAGACGGCGTCACCGTAGCGCTCGATGCCCACGACCGTCTCGTACCGTGACGTCTCCCCCGCCCGCGGCTCGCTCGTGAAGCGCGCGACGCCGTAGTCGAAGCGGGTGCCGAAGCGGAATGCCTCGTCGAAGAACCAGCCGAGATCCACGCCGCGCTGCCTCGAGACGACGGCCGCGAACGCGTCTGGCGTGCCGCCGCCTTCGGCCCGGAACGTCATCAGCGCCTGCTGCACGGCCGGCCAGCCGATGTAGCGCTCCAGCGTCGCGAGCGCCCGATGCGCGCGTGCCGCCTCGCCGCCGTTCTCCACCGGCCACGCGCGCCACGGCGCGGACCGTGGCTCGTCGAGTTCGGCGAACCTCTGGAGCCGCGGGCGAGGATCAGCCGGCCGGGGCGACAACACGAGCGAACGGAGGACATGGGGCACGAACCCTCCGAGGTACCGCATGGTCGCGACGTGGCGGCCGTCGAGCCGATCGTGGATCGCGCGCGCGCCGGTGTAGAGGACCAGCCCCTCCTCGAACCATCCCTGCGATGCGTCGCGCGGTACGACACCGTGCCAGTACTGCCGGCCGATCGCCGCGATCAGCATCCGCTCCAACGAACGATCCTCGGCCGGCGCCCACCAGCGCGTGTTCAGCACGACGAGCGCGGGGTACGACGCCCCATCGAGCCCGCTGCCCCACGGCGCGTCCACCACGGTCAGGCTCGAATGCGGGTAGGGACCGTACCACTCGTCGAAGAGCCCGAGCGCCGAACGCGTGGCCTCGACGATAGGTTCGGCGAGGTGAGCCGATGAAGGCTTGATGAGGAGCGTCAGCGCTACCGGCGGACGGGCGTCAGGTGCGTACTCGTCACGCACCACCGCGAGGCCCTCGATGGCCGCTGCCAGGGCCGACGCTTCCTGTGCGGGAACGCCGCTGCTCGTGAGGGACTCGACGGTCACCGCGGCGTCACCAGGAGGTGCCTGGCGGCTCGCGGCCGGAGACGTCGCCAGGACGATCGCCACCGCGACCATGCCCGGGAGGCCCCGGGGAATCCGTCTGCTCCACACCGTTCGGGTATAGTACAACAGCCGTTGGCGCCAGCCAGTGCGGCCCGTGGGCCGTTCCACCTACCATTGCCGTGATCTCACGACGCGAACTCCTTCGATATGCGGCTGCCGGTGCCACGCTCGCGCCGCTGGCCTCACGCCTGCCGCTCGTGGCCGCCGCATCCGACGCCGAGGTCCTCTACAACGGCATCCGCCTCGGCTCGCCGTGGCCGCCGCGACTGCGTTATCCCAGCGAGCACCCGATCAGGCCGCCGTACCTGTCAGATCCGCCGGCCGTCATCCCCATCGACGTCGGCCGCCAGCTCTTCGTGGACGACTTCCTGATCGAAGAGACGACGCTCGCGCGCACGTTCCATCACGCCACCTACCATCCGGCCAACCCGATCCTCCGGCCCGAGACGGCGTGGGAACTGCGTGATGACGTCGCCGAGCGGACCGGGGTGCCGCCCAATCCCTCGGCGATGGTCTTCAGCGACGGCGTGTTCTTCGACCCGCGCGACCGCGTCTTCAAGATGTGGTACATGGGCGGCTACGGCATGTACACCTGCCTGGCCCTCTCGGACGACGGGATCGCCTGGCGGCGGCCGCAGTTCGACGTGGTGCCGGAGACCAACATCGTGCACGGCGGCGCGCGAGACTCGAGCACCGTGTGGCTTGACCTCTTCGACCCCGATCCTGCCGCCCGCTACAAGATGTCGGTGTGGTACGACCACGCCCTCACCCTTCGCGTCTCGCCCGACGGCGTGCACTGGACCGACATCGGACGAACCGGGAGGACCGGCGATCGATCCACGTTCTTCCACAACCCGTTCCGTCAGGTCTGGGCGTTCAGCCTCCGCGCGGACCAGTTCACCACGCAGGTGAGCGGCCGGTATCGACGCTACTGGGAAGCGCCGACGTTCGCCTCGGCCATCGACTGGGACCACGTGGATCCGGTGGCCTGGGTGAAGGCGGATTCCGCGGATGCCGCGCGGCCCGAAGCCACCACCGCCGCCGAGCTCTACACGCTCGACTGCGTCGCCTACGAGAGCATCGTCCTCGGACTGTTCTCGGTGTGGCGCGGCGAGTGGGACACGCGAGAGAAGATCAACGAGGTGGCCCTGGGCTTCAGCCGCGACGGCTTCCACTGGGACCGGCCTGATCGCCGTTCCTTCCTGCCGGTGTCCGAAGAGCACGGCAGCTGGAACTGGGCCAACATCCAGTCAGCCGGCGGCGGCTGCCTGGTCGTGGGCGACCGGTTGCACTTCTACGTGAGTGGGCGGCAGGGCCGGCCCGGAACCAACGATCCCGGCATCTGCTCGACAGGGCTCGCGACGCTGCGGCGCGACGGCTTCGCCTCGATGGACTGGCTGCCGGGAGAGATGCCCGTGAGGCGACTCGCGGGGGCACCCGACGCGCCGGGCGTGTTGACGACGAGACCGGTGCGGTTCGAGGGCAGCCACATGTTCGTCAACGCCGACGTGGGGGGTGGCGAGCTTCGCGTCGAGGTGCTCGATCGACAAGGCCGGCTGATGCCGGCGTACTCCCGTGACGCGTGCAAGCCAATCACGGAGGACGGCACGCGGCTTCCCGTTCAGTGGGCGAGCGCCTCGATCGGCGAGCTGGCGGGCACGGACGTGCGCTTCCGGTTCTCGATGACACGCGGCCGGCTGTACGCCTTCTGGGTGAGTCCCTGGCCGTCAGGCGAGAGCCGGGGGTACCCGGCGGCCGGCGGCCCTGAGTTCTCGGGGCCGATCGACCAGCGGAACCCGTGATGCGCCGCCGCCTGATCCGGCTGCTCGACTCGCCCATGGGCGTCGTGACGGCCTCGGTCGTCACGCTCGTCCTCGGCCTCTTCTTCGCCTTCGTGCGAGCGCCACACCCCTGGGGATGGCGGGGCATCGACCAGTATCACGAGCTGGCGCGCGGGCTGGCGCGCGGTGAGCCGTTCGGCACAACAGATGTGCCGTGGGGATACGCGTACTACGTGGCCGCGTGGTACGCCGCGTTCGGAGAGCACACGTGGCTGCCCGTGCTCGGCCAGGTGGTCCTCAACGCGTCGGTGCCGCTGTTGCTGTTCCTGATCGTGCGACCGGCCGTGGGCCCGCGCCTTGCGACGCTCGCCGCCCTGCTCGTCGGTCTCTTCTCGTTCAACACGATCTACGCCTCGACGCAGGCCTCCGACGCCATCTGCACGGTGCTCTCCCTCGCGTCGCTCGCCGTCTTTTCGCGCGGCGCCCGGTCGTCCGCCATGGGCTGGTTTGCCGCGGCCGGCCTGCTCGCCGGGCTCGTCCCTCAGTTCCGGCCGAACCTGGTGCTGCTGCCGCTCGGGCTCGCGGTGGTCTATGTCCTCCTCAGGCCGCCGCGGCGAAGGGCCGTGCTCCACTCCACGGTGTTCCTGGCGCTCTTCACCGTGGCGTTGCTGCCGTGGATCGTCCGCAACTACCAGCTGACGGGCGCCTTCGTGCCCACCAGCACGCACGGCGCGGTGCAGCTCTGGTACGGGTCGCTGCAGGTAGGCCCGTACCTCGAGAACCGGGCGCGCAACCCACGCACCGCCTTCGAGTGGCCGGCATTCGACTACACGAGCCTTGCCGGCACGCCGATCGTCGTCGAGGCCGACAAGCCGGGGTGCGGCGATTGGGCGGCAAGCAACGTCGCGCTCGTGTATTGGACCGATCGTGACGGGGAGCGACGAAGAGTGGAGCCTGGTGAGGTGCCGGGCCGCGTGACGCCGCCCTCGACGCTGGCGTTCACGATTCCAGGCCAGCCCTCACCCACCGCCGTCTACTACTACTTCGAAGCGGCGTGGACGATGGCGGGAGCGGCGCCGGACCGGCAGACCACACCCCCCGGCGGCGAGCAGGCGCCGCTGGTGTATCTGGTGTCGGACGACCACCTGGGCGATCTCGACCGCCACGGCGACCTCCTCGACGTGTTCGACGTCGTGCGGCTCGTGCGCCATCTCGCCTGGGACGAGGCGCTGCCGCCGCATCCGAGTCTCGACCTCGACCGGGATGGCCTCATCGGCCCCGGCGATCTCGACATGGCGGTGACGCGGCTGCTTCGTCACGGCAGCACCACCACGGGAGGCTCCCCCCTCGAGGCGCTGGACGTGACCACGAACACGGCGGTGCTGCTGCTGGCTGACGGGTCGTCGCTGACGACACGCCGGGACCGCTTCACCCGCGTGACTGATCTGGACGTGGACGGGGAGTGGGCAGGCTGGCTGGTGGCATCGCACGGCCGGCTCGCTCCAGAGGCGGCCGTCACACGCGACGAGGCGTTTGATCGTTGCCAGCTGCTCGTCGAGCCTCGTGCGAACGACGTGTTCTACCGCGACGAGCTCCACCGGATGCGCCGGTACTCGGCGCTCGCCTTCGACAACATCTCGCGCACGCCGATGGCCTTCGCGGCCGCCTCCGCGTACCGCGCCGGGCGGATGTTCATCATCCGTGGCAGCGACGAGCCCTCGGCGACATACCAGTTCTCGCGTAGCGGCCTTATCTATGGGGCCGGCCTGATCCTGTCGTCCGCGTACCTCCTGGCCTTCCTCGCGGGCGCGTTCCGCGCATGGCGGCGCTATCCGGGACTGCTGATCCTCCTCCTGCCGATCGCCTACATCCCGCTGACGATCGCGTTCGTGCTGACGAACATGCGCTACACCGTGACGGTGCAGCCGCTGATGTTCGCCTTCATCGCCGTGGCGCTCGCGGCGGCCTTGCGGCTCGACGAGCCAGAGTCCGAACGCTCCGAGCGCTCCCCGCTCATCTGATCTCGACACCGATCGAGGCCACCGCGGTGCTCCGCCCTCGTGAGCACGGCGACCTTGTTGATGGCGGAGGGGGCGCGGCTACGCGTCGGACGAGGCAGGCGAGGCCGGGGAGGGGCTGACGACGACGGGTTCGAGCGAGATGTGCAGGCCCAGGATGGGCACGTCGTTCGCATCGCCGAGGGCCACGATCTCCCTCATCCGCGCGGGCTCGACGGCGGGCGCATTCAGGATCACCAGGTCAACTTCCTTCCCTGCAATCAGACGCTCGAGCGTATCGCCGCCCCCAAGCACCTGATGGCCGTGGACGCTGGTCCGGGCCAGGCGCGGGTCGTCGTCCAGGAACCCAAGGATGCGCAGATCCCCATCGTCGTGGTCCTGCAATTGCCGCAACGCGACGCCGGCGCGTTCCCCCGCCCCGTAGATCACGGCGCGCCGCCCGCCGCGGCGGCGTCGCAGGACGAGCTCGTCGAGGAGGCGGAACGACGCGCGCGACGTGATCATGAACGCGCCGAGCAGCACGACGTAGATGACGAACACGCTCTGCGAGTAGCTCGCGTAGTCGTACAGAAACCAGAAGAGCGCCTGCGTGCCGGCCACGCCGAGGCCGATGCCGACCGCGATCGTCACGCTGTCGACCAGCCCGAAGTGACGCCAGACGCCGCGGTAGACCCC
>CAZNOC010000118.1:9301-12906 GCA_964574545.1 uncultured Bifidobacteriaceae bacterium
AGGAAGAGCCCGCCGACGAGGAGCGACCCGCCGTCGCTCATCTGCCTCAGGAGGAGTCCCATGCCGCCGCCGGCAATCGCCAGCCCCCAGAGGACGAACACGGCCGTGCGCTCCGATAACCCGAGGGCCACGAGACGATGCGACGAGTGATCGCGTCCGCCCATGGCGGGCGACCGCCCCGACAGCAGGCGGGAGATGGTCACAAGGGTTGTATCGAAAATCGGGACGAGCAGCACGAACACCGGGCCGGCGATGGCGGACACCACGTCCGCGCGGCTGCCGCGGACGCCCTCGGGGCTGAGCGTCATGGCGGCGAGGGTGAACCCGAGCATCAGGCTCCCGCTGTCGCCCATGAAGATCGACGCCGGCGGGAAGTTGTAGAGGAGAAAGCCCGCCGTGGCGCCGGCCAGCACGGCCAGCAGGACGATCTCGTCGCCGGCCACGTCGCGCGCCGCCCCTGTGGAGAGGCCGACGATCAGCATCGCTGCCACGACCAGCGCGATGCCCGCGCACAGCCCGTCCATGTTGTCGAGCAGGTTGAACGCGTTCGTCAGGCCGACGACCCAGACCACGGTGAGGAGGCTGTCGAGCAGGCGTGAATCGAGCCACTGCAGCCGGTAGCCGAAGTACACGAGGAGGGCCGCGAGGGCGATCTGCGCGATGAGCTTCGTCGCCGGCTTCAGGGTGATGACATCGTCCACCAGACCGACGGCGAAGATGAGCAGCGCGCCGCTGAGCGGCACGACGAGTTCCCACGCCACGTCGGTCGCGAGCGCGCCGACTAGCAGCGAGACGGCGATCGCCACGCCGCCGAGCATGGGCACGATGGCGCGGTGCCAGCGATCGTCACGCGGGTGCGCGACGAGGCCGGTGCGGAGCGCGAGCACCCGGCAGGCGGGTACCAGCGCCGCGGCGAGGATCAGGCCGAGGCCGAACGGCTGCAGGAGCAGTGACATGTATCCTTCGGCGGGCCCGCTCATCCTACTGCCACCGCCGGCCGCCGCCAAGGTGCAGGGGCGCACACGGCCACAAAGCGCCTCACGACCGCCGCCATTCCGGCAGCAGCCGCAGCCAGCGCTCGAAGGTCAGCAGCGTCCAGAGCTTGTGGCCGGCGTTGACCCTTCCGCTTCCGTGATCGGCGACCAGCGTGCGGACGTAGTCGCCGGAGACGAACGTGGTGAGGGCCGCGGACGGGGACAGCAGCGTGTCGTGAAGGCAGGCGCGCAGCTCGCCCCGGAACCAGCCGTCCAGCGGCACGCCGAATCCCTTCTTGGCTCCCCGATGGACCTCGTCCGGCAGGAGATCGGCAAACGCCTCGCGCAGCACGGCCTTCGTCGTCCGGCCCCGCAGCTTGTAGTCGTCGGGCAGCCGGGCGACGTACTCCACGAGGGCGCGGTCGAGAAACGGCGCGCGCCCTTCGAGCGAGTTCGCCATGGCCATGCGATCGGCCTTCACGAGCAGATCGTCGTGCAGATAGCCGTGAAAGTTCGCGGCAAGCAACTGGCTGAGCGGCGACTCGGCGCCCATCTCGTCCATGCCGGACGGGCGTCGGTCGCGATCTCCGGACGGCTCGAACGCGGAGAGATTCAGTAGCGACGCGAGGTCGTCCTGGAACACGCCGGCCCAGGCGGCCGTGCGGTCAGTGAGCGGCAGTTGGGCATGACGCAGGAACCGGCGCCCGCGGGCCAGCCAGTGGCGTTCGTTCGCGGGTGTCGGGAGCAGGTTCAGGACGTGCGCTCCGGCGCCGGACACCCAGCGCGGGACCCGCTCGGCGGCAATGGCAGCGCCGAACCGCAGGTAGCCGGCGAACACTTCGTCGCCGCCGTCACCCGTGAGCGCCACGGTGACGTGCTCGCGCGTGAGCTTCGAGACAAGGTAGGTCGGGATGGCGGACGAGTCCGCGAACGGACCGTCGTGGTGGTAGACGAGCGTGTCCACCAGATCCACCGCGGACGGCGTGACGCGAAACTCGGTGTGATCGGTGCCGAAGAGCCGCGCCGTGCGCCGCGCCACGGCAGTCTCGTCGAACGCCGCGTCGCCCTCGAAGCCGATGCTGAAGGTGCGCACCGGCTCGGATCGCAGCCGGCTCATCAGCCCGACGATGATGGTGGAGTCGACGCCGCCGCTGAGGAAGGCGCCGAGCGGGACGTCGCTGATCAGGCGCCGCTCCACCGCTGCGGTCGTCAGCTCCCGGACGCGGGCCGCGGCTTCCTCACGGGTCGGCGCCGCGTCTGTGCCGGGAGAGGCAAACGACAGATTCCAATAGCGCCGATCCGCGCGACCCCCGTCGCGCTGCCAGACGGCCACCGTCGCGGGCTCGATGTGCGTCACCCCGCGGTACATGGTGCGGGGGTGCGGCACGTAGCCGTGGAGGAAGTAGTCGGGCATGGCGCCAGGGTCCACATCGATGGCGAGCCCCGGGTGCGCGAGCAGGGCCTTGATCTCGGACCCGAACACGACGCGGCGGTCGTCGTGCCAGACATAGAGGGGCTTCTTGCCGGCGCGGTCGCGCGCAAGCGTGAGGCTTTGCGCCCTGTTGTCCCAGATGGCGAACGCGAACATGCCGTCGAGCTCGTCGATGGCGCGATCGCCGAGTTCCTCGTACAGGTGAAGGATCACCTCGGAGTCGGCGTTCGAACGGAACACGTGGCCGCGCGCCACAAGACCCCGGCGGAGCTCGCGGAAGTTGTAGATTTCCCCGTTGAAGACGAGCTGAATCGACCCGTCTTCGTTGCCCATCGGCTGATGCGCCTCGGGACGCAGGTCGATGATGCTCAGGCGACGGAAGCCAAGACCCGCCGACCCGTCCGGCGACAGGTACGCGCCGTGGTGGTCGGGGCCACGATGCTGCAGCGTGGCGGTCATCCGCGACACCACGTCGGCGGACACCGGGTGGTCCCGGTCGAAGCTCAGCTCACCGCAAATGCCGCACATGGGTGGTCTGCGTTTCGTCAGTTATTGGTACTGATGTGACATTCTTCATGAGTCGCTGCTGCAGTTGATTGCGTGGGCTCGCCGAATCCTGACGAGCCATCTGTTTCTTCATGAGCGGTGAGGCGACCCCGTGTCGGCCGCGGCGGGTCCTGTCCGTGAACAGCCCCACCCGTCCTCGGCGCCAAGGGCACTTGCAACGGGGGTGGCGCCTGCGCGGCGGGCGGGGCGCCCCGTTCACGGCCACCCGGCGCGGCCGGAAGAATGTCACATCACCAGCCCATGCTGAACCAGGTAGTCGAACAGCACGTCCGCCTTGACCTTGTTGGCGTTGCCCAGCGAGTGGCCGGCGGCCAGGGGCATCTGGGAGGGACGGTGGTGCAGGAACGCCCTCGTGCTGCTGACCGCCGGCACATCGTCTCCGCGGAGCGTTTCGAGGAGCACCTCGTCGAACGCCAGCGAGCCGGCGTCGTAGAAACGGTCGGCGCCTGGGCAGACGTCCGGTGCCATGTTCACGAAGAACACGATAGGATAGCGGCCCTCGGCGTGCACGCGGTGGAAGCCGCGTACTGCGTCGAGCCAGTAGGAGAACTCCGGCGACGGATCCCGCAAGAGCGCTCTCAACTCCTCCGCTCCCCTGGCGTCGGGTGGCGGGACCCCGGGGCAGACGAACC
>CAZNOC010000119.1:0-12862 GCA_964574545.1 uncultured Bifidobacteriaceae bacterium
GGCCAGCGTGAGCCAGGCCGAGCCTTGCTCCGCCCGCTCGCACGCCTGCCTCACGCGTGGACTCCGCGAGGGGGCGAGCAGCAGGCGGGCCATCACGGCCGCTCGCGACGCGACGAACCGCGACACCAGTGCGCGCTCGACGAGGGACCGCGCGTTGGCGAGCGACACCGCGGACTCCCACGCGCTCTCGCGCGCCACCTCCATCGCGAACTGGCTGGCGACGGCATCCAGGTCTCCGGCCACGTCCGCCATGTCCGTCAGCCCAGGCGCGTAGAGCGCCGAGATCCGCGCCACCGCTGGATCCGCCATCGATCGCAGCACCTCATTCACGGCAACGTGATCTGCGTACCGCGCGGCACGGTCGGGATCGATGGAGATGGCCGTCAGCGCATACGGAAGGTCCTGGTTGACGTGCGCGTTGACCCCGAGGAGCACGTCCTGCAGGACGAGCGTGCTCCCCGACCTCGCGGCGTCGAAGCACAGTTGCCACGCCTTCGGGACCTCGTCCAGCCGCCCGGCGTCGTACGCCAGGACGACCTCCCGGTAGATGTTGGCAAACGCGACCGCGTACCGGTGCACCCACTCGGCATCCGCAAACGCACGCTGCGCCACCCGAGCCCGCATCTCGACCGACACGGTGCCGTACAGCGTCAGGAAGATGCAGCGCCGGTCCTGCTGCGCTCGCCACAGAGCCTCCTGCCGTGTGAAGCTCTCGACGACATCATCAAGCGTGCGATAGGGCGTGGTCCGCATGAACGGGCATTATATGTCTCCCCTCTGACCAAGTCCGATTGCGACGGGTGAAGACCGGCACAACGGCACGAGTTCACGAACGGCGCGAGGAACGGCTCAGCCGCTTCAGCATCTGAATCTGGCCCGCGTGATAGACATCGTGCGCCGCAATGCCTCGAATGAGACCCGCGTACGTGAAGGGACTCCCAGGCACGCTCGTGGAGAGCCCCGCCGACGGGTGCGCCTCGACCGCGGCGCGCAGCAGGCGGTGCATGTCGGCCAGCAGGCGCACATCGCTCTTCCAGAGGGCGAGACGCTCGCTCGCGGCTCCTTCGCCGGGCCGCGGCCAGAAGTTGCTGCCCTTCAAAGGGAACGAGCCCCGCTTCTCTCGGAGCAGCCGCCGCCGGACGGCGTACTTCCAGTACGCCGCATGCACGACGATCTCCCAGATGTTGTGCCTGCCCCGTCCTGGTCGCCAGGCCGCGTCCGAATCGGTGAGCCCGCGAATGGAGCCGCGCAGGTTCGTCCCGTGCCACGACCGCACGTCGTAGGCTTCGTCAAGCATCGCCAGCAGTTGGGCCTTCTCGCTCACTCCCCACCCCCACCACCCACTACCCACTACCCACTACCCACCACCCACTACCGAAGCTAGACCTTCTTCCGCTTCCAGGTGCCACGCCGGAAGACCGCAGCGCTCACCAGGGCGAAGGTCGAGAAGGCAATCGTAATCGCCCAATACACTCCGGACGGCCCCCAGCCAAGCTTCAACGCCAGCAGCCACGCCAGGGGGATCTGCCACAGCCAGAAGCAGCCGAAGTTGAGCCACGTCGGCGTCCAGGGGTCGCCGGCGCCATTGAACGCCTGCGTCAGGACCAGACCGTAGGCGAAGAACAGGAACCCGGAACTCACGATGCGCAGGCAGGTCACCGCATGCGCCGCGATCGCGGCGTCCTCAGTGAAGACGGCGGCGATCTGCGGCGCGAAGGCGATGAAGACCGCGCCAATCGTCCCGAGCAGGTACATCGTCAGCCGGCCGGCGGTCCACACGGCCTCCTCGGCGCGGTCCGGCTTCCCTGCCCCGAGCGCCTGCCCAACCATCGTGGCTGCCGCGTTGCTCAGCCCCCACGCAGGCAGAATCGCGAACATCACCATGCGGATGCCGATCGTGTAGCCGGCCATGGCTTCGCTGCCGAATGACGCGACGACCCGCACCAGGCCGATCCAGCTCGAGGTGTCGATCAGGATCTGCAGAAACCCGGTGGAGGACAGCCGGCACACGCTCCACATGACACCCGGCATGAGCCGCAGGTGCCGCCAGAGGACGTGCACGCGCGCGGTACCCGACATGAGCACCGCCAGCTGGACGACCACGGCCGTGCCCCGTCCGATGTTTGTCGCGATGGCCGCGCCAGCCACGCCCAGTTCCGGAAAGGGCCCGACGCCGAAGATGAGCAGCGGGTCCAGCACCAGGTTGATGGCATTGGCAAGCCACAACATTCGCATGGCGATCGCCGCGTCCCCCGCCCCCCTGAAGATCGCGTTGATCAGGAAGAGGAGCGTCACGGTGGCGTTGCCGCCAAACATGATGCGCGCGTATCCGGCAGAGCTCTCGACCATCGAGGGGGTCGCGCCCATCAGCGCCAGCAGCCGCTCCGTCTGCCAGGCGCCGGCGACGCCGATGCAGAGCGCCACGATCAGGCCGAGCATCAGCGCCTGCGCGGCCGCGCGAGCGGCGCCCTCTTCGTCCCGCTCACCGATACGCCGTGCGACGACGGCGGTCGCCCCGATGCCCAGGGCGAGCGCGACCGTGTAGACGATGGCGAGCATCGCCTCTGTCAGTCCCACCGTGGCCACGGCGTCCGCGCCAAGGCGCGACACCCAGAACACGTCCACGACGGCGAAGACCGACTCCATCGCCATCTCCATCACCATCGGGACGGCGAGCAACACGACGGCGCGCCGGACGCTGCCCTCCGTGTAGTTGTGCTCGACACCGCGCAACGCGTCCGCGATGACCCGCCATGCCCCGGGGGGCGCTGGCGATGTCATCGCCATCTCTTCCTGCACCGTACTCATGATCACCCGCCGCTCTCGGCCGGGCCGGCGCCGCACGTGCGGGGGCCCATGCCGTCATCGGGACCGTCACCACATCTCCAGCGGCGCCCGGTCCCTGGGCTGCACGCGGCGAACAACGAGGAAAAAGGGAGTTAGCGGCGGATGCCGGGCGCCGGCGACGAGCCGGGCATGCGCAGGCGCGACAAGGTCGCAGGCGCACACGGATCCACACCGGCCGCAACAGGCGTCGCGGCAGCTCCGAGCGGGAGGGCAATGAGTCGCATCGGCGTGTGGTCCTTGAGTGGGGACGCCATCGGCGCCCCGAAACCCCGGAATTCTACACGAGCGCGTGACGCCGGCGCAAGCTCAGTGGACGGTGGGTCCGGTGACCGCCTGCGGTTGCGCAGCCATGACCCGCTGGATGACAGCCGTCAGCACGGGTTCGGCGACCGCGAGCGGGCCGGCCACGGCCGCACCCAGCTGCATCTCCAACGCCAGAAACACTCCCCCGGATGCGGCCGGACTCACGATCCAGCTGAAGCCGCGCAGGGTGACGGGCGGGTCTTCTCCGCCAGGGTTCCGAAGGCGTTCAAGACCGCGGAGCATGCCCTCCAGCAACCGCGCGACATCCCCATCGCCCCACGTCGTGGGATCGGCCGGGAGATCGGGCAACGCCACCGTGGATGTCTGCCCCGTCCCCCTCACCCATACTTCGATCTTCGCGTCGTCCATTCCTGCCCTCTCGAAATCCGCGGCCCTTCAAAGCGTTGCTCGCCGCCAGCCGCCGACGCGGGCGTCTGCTACGTGTCGGTCCAGCGCGGGGGGCGCTTGTCGATCCACGCCTGCACGCCCTCGACCGCGTCGGCGGTCTCGAGCAGGCCATCCAGGTAGAGCCGCTCGGCCAGATCGAGTGCGGGCTCGACCTGAGCCCGCAGCACCAGCCTGGACGCAGCCACGGCATGACGCAGCCCCGCCGCGGACCTCGGCGCCAGGTGGCGGTCGAACCGTTCGCCGGCTGCGCGGAGGACCGTCACCTGGGGCGCCGCGACGGACACCAGTCCCGCGTCATGCCAATAGGCGGCGCCCAGAGGTTCGCCGGTGAGCACCGCGCGCGACGCCCGTGACGCCCCGACGCGGCATGGCAGCAGCACGGCGGCCGCCGGAGGGAACGCGGCCAACGCAATCTCGGGCAACGCGAACACCGCGTCCGTCGCCGCGATGATGTCGTCGCAGGCCAGCGCGAGTTCGAAGCCGCCCCCGAGGCAGCGTCCGTCCACGAGCGCAGCCGTGCTGACGGGGCAGGCGAGCAGATCACGGAACAGCCCGTGCGACTCCGGCAGCACCACTTGCATGGGGGCGGGCAGATGCTCCTGGATCTTCGCGCCGTAACTGAACTGCCCGCCGGCGCCCTCGATCGTGAGCCACTTCAGACCAGGCTGCGCCCCATGCCGCGCCACGGCATCGCGCAGCGCCCGCACCATCTCGAGCGAGAGCAGGTGGCCTTTCGGCGCATCCATCACGAGACGGCACCACGCGCCGCCTCGTTCACTGATTGTTCTGACGATGGCCATTCGGTCGCTCGCAGTCGGGTCCTGGCTGTGGGTCAGCGGTTCAACTCGTCCGGTGAGGTCACGGGGCGATCGCACGTGAAGTCACGGCACACGTACGCCGCGGGTGCGCCATCGACCACGGTCATCGCCGCCACCCACGGCATGAGTTCGGCCAGGGCCTCCTGGTCAGGGCCGGGCTCGATGGGCAGCACGATGCCGAACGGCGCATAGGGTCGGTTGGCCGCATCGAGGAGCGCGCGTGTGCGCGCGTCGGCGCGCGGCCCGACCACCAGCGTCTGACGCCAGGGCGCGGTCGAGGCGGCCAGCGCCGCCAGCATCATCGGCACTCCGCGCGCCTGCTCCCTGAGCTTCGCGCCGAAGGCCGCCAGCGCACGGTTCGCCCGCGCGCGCTCGTCAGATCCACCGGAGAGGTGCGCCAGCGTGACGAGGTTCATGACCGCCACCGAGCTCGGCGCGGGCTCGGCGCCATCGTAGTCCTCCTTCATGCGCAGGAGGACCGACGGATCCTCGCCCGTCGTGCTGAACCACGCGCCACCCTCTTCGTCCCAGAATCGCTCGTCCATCCGCGCCTGCAGGGCTTGCGCCCAGGCCAGCCAGGCAGGGTCGCCGTCGGCCTGCAGCAGTTCGAGCAGCCCCCAGGTCAGGCACGCGTAGTCTTCCGCGTAACCCTCGATGGCGGCGTGCCCCCCGCGGTAGCGGCGCAGCAGGCGGTCTCCGTCCCACATCGTTTCACGCAGGAACGTGGCGGCTCGGCGAGCGGCAATCAGGTGGCGCGTGCCGGGATCGTCTCCGACATCCTGGCCGAGGATTCGGCCACTGGACAACACGCGTGCCGCGCGCGCGCAGGCGCCAATCATCATCCCGTTCCACGCGGTCAGGACCTTGTCGTCGAGGTACGGGCGCGGCCGCGCCGATCGCACCTCGAAGAGGCGCCGTCTCGCGCGCACCAGGGCATCGGCCACGGCGTCGGGCGTGAGCCCGGTGTCTCGAGCGACATCGGCAAGGGACCGGGCGGTGTGGAGCAGGTTGCGCCCGGTGAATTCGCTGTGCGGGTCGAAGGGCGCGTTGCCGTCCGGCAGGACCCCGAAGCGCCGCTCGAACACAGCGCTGTCCGCGCCGAGCGCCGCCTGCAGCTCCGACTGCCGCCAGATGTAGAAGGCGCCCTCCATCTTCCGCGTGCCCGGCCGTCCGGCCTCCTCTGGCGGGATGCTGTCGGCATCCTCGGCGGAGTGAAAACCGCCCGCGCGGTCGGTCAGCTCCCGCTCGACGTACTGCAGGGTATCTTCCGCGACCTGCGCGTAGAACGGATCACCCGTCGCCTGCGCCGCCTCGAGGTACGCGAAGACGAGTTGCGCCTGGTCGTAGAGCATCTTCTCGAAGTGCGGGACGCGCCAGCCTCCGTCCACCGAGTACCGGTGAAAGCCGCCGCCGATGTGATCGCGCATGCCGCCGAGCGCCATCGCCCGCAGTGTCTGCAGCACCATGTCGCGCGGCTGCTCTTCCCCCGTCCGGGCGTGCTCACGCAGCAGGAACAGCAGCTCACTCGGCCGGGGGAACTTCGGCCCGTCGCCGAAGCCGCCGCGACGGGCGTCGAAGGCCCGGGCGAACTGCGCGGCAGCGCTCGCCAGCACCTCCACGCCTGGGGCATCACCCTCGACCCTGGTGCGTGTCGCCGCGTGCAGCCGATCGACGATGTGGGCGGCGGAGCGAAGCACGCGCTCGCGCTCCTCGCGCCACGCGCGCGCCAGTTCATCCAGCACGTCGTCGAACCCGGGCCGTCCGAACTGGGCGGCCGGCGGGAAGTACGTCCCGCCGAAGAACGGCTGCAGGTCCGGCGTGAGGAACACGCTCATCGGCCACCCGCCGGCGCCGGTGGACGCCTGGACGAACGTCATGTAGACACGGTCCACGTCAGGCCGCTCCTCGCGGTCGACCTTCACGGACACGAAACCGCGGTTGAGCCGTTCGGCGATGGCCGCGTTCTCGAACGACTCGTGCTCCATCACGTGGCACCAGTGGCACGTGGAGTAGCCAATCGACAGAAAGATGGGCTTGTCTTCGGCCCGCGCGCGCGCGAACGCCGCCTCGCCCCAGGGATACCAGTCAACGGGGTTGTGCGCGTGCTGCAGCAGATACGGGCTCTGCTCGGCGGCCAGTCGGTTCGCCATCCGTCGATCATACTTCGTCAGTTGGCGCAGGGTCCGCGGCGTCCCTGGACACTGACCGGCTAGTGTCTCGTCTCCGAAGTCTTGTTGCATTCGGCTCGCGCTGCATCCCGGCCGGCGGCGTTACTCCTCGTTCGAATACGCCCAGTATGCTCACTCGTCGTGCCTTGCCGGCCGGGCGCATCGCGACCCTCGATGCTAACAAGACTTCGGAGACGAAACACTAGATGGCGTCCTTCACGAGATCCGGATGCCGCTCCGCGGCATCCTTGAGGCGCGCGTAGCTGGCCGTGAACTCGACGCCGTAAATCAGGATCGCCGCGCAGATATAGACCCAGAACAGAAACACCACGACGGCGGCAATCGAGCCGTGCACGTTCCAGCGCGCGAGGTCGGCGGCGTACCACGAGAACGCCGACAGCGCGCCCTCCCACAACAGGCCCGTGACAATGGCCCCCGCCCAGACGTCGCGAAAGCGCACCTTCGTGTTCGGAACGAAGTAGAGCAGCAGCGCCACGCACAAGACGAGCAGCCCGCTCGCCGCGTAGCTGGCCGTCAGCGTGCTGAGCCACAGCAGCCAGGGCACATCCTCGAGGACGGGAGCGAACCACTGGGTCTGCACGAGGCGCACCGCGCTGGCGAGCACCAGCGCGACGCCAAGGACGAGGCCGGCCGACAGCATCATCACGAACGACATCAGCCGATGGGCCAGGAAGTTACGGTGCTGCTCGACACCCCAGGCGTGATTCACCGCGGAGCTGACGGCGTTGAACACGCCGAGCGACGCCCACACGAGTGCGACCACGCTGCCGACGCCGAGCGACACCGTCTGGTCCTCGTAGGCGTCGATCTGGCCGGTGATGAAGTCGAACTGCCGCGGGAAGTACTGGAACACGAAGTTCACGACCGCCGCGCGCACCTCGGGGTCGGCCGTGACGGATCCCAGCACCGAAAAGATGAGCAGCAGGAACGGAAAGAGCGAGAGCAGGGCGAAATAGGCGATCGAGGCGGCGTGGGTGAGCACGGAGCTGTTGACGAGCTCCAGGAATCCGCGCCACGCGGCCAACCCGATGATCCGCAGCTCCCGCCGGACGAAGGCGGCGGCGGTGGTCAGCACGTCAGGCAGAACGCCTCGGCCACGCCGGCCCCGGGACGTCCGGCCCGGACGTGCGGCCCGAGACGCTCTCCCGGAAGTGCTCTACGGCGAGATGCACCCGGCCGACCTCGCGGATCAGGTCGTCCACGTGCGGCCCGATCTCCGCGCGCCACCGACGCCCGCCCGGAGTGAAGAAAAGATAGCTGACCGCCACGCCCACCACGGCCCCCAGCACGGAGCCGGCCATCAGTTTCGCGCGTTCGTCCATGAGGCTCCTCCTGACGCCCACGGCGCTCAGGCGCGCCGCGGGTCCTGAATGTCGTGCTTTCGCATCTTGCTGTACAGCGTGGGGCGGTACAACCCGAGGCGCTGTGCCGCTTCCTGCTTGTTCCAGTTCGTCCGCTGCAGCGTCTGCTCGATGGTCATCTTCTCGATCTCCGCCAGGGTCCGGTGGGCCGGGATCACGAAGTCCTGCGCGGCACCCTCGTCGCGCAGCGCTTCGGGCAGGTCCGACGGCTGAATCTCCGGCCCCTTCCCGACGAGCACCGCACGCTCGATGGCGTTCTCCAGCTCCCGCACGTTGCCCGGCCACCGGTTGCGGATGAGCAAGTGGTAGGCCGCCGGCGCGATTCCCCGAAGGTGCTTCTGGTACCGCTTGTTGTACTTGTCGATGAACCACGAGCACAACAACGGAATGTCCTCCGTCCGCTCGCGGAGCGGCGGCACGCGCATCGTGATCGTATTGATCCGGAAGTAGAGGTCCTCGCGCAACCGCCCGTCCTTGAGCGCGGTATCGAGATCGATATTGGTGGCACAGATCAACCGGAAGTCCACCTTGACCGATCGGTCGCTGCCGAGGGGCCGGTACTCGCGCTCCTGCAGCACCCGCAGGAGCTTCGTCTGCAGGATCGGGGGCATCTCGCCCACTTCGTCGAGCATCAGCGAGCCGCCCTCCGCCAGCTCCAGCAGGCCCACCTTGTCTCCGATCGCGCCCGTGAACGCGCCCTTCTTGTAGCCGAAGAGCTCCGATTCGATCAGGTCCTTCGGGATGGCCGCACAGTTGATTTTCACAAACGGACCCTTGGCCCGCGTGCTCCGGTAGTGCACCGCGTTGGCGATGAGTTCCTTGCCGGTACCGTTCTCGCCGGAGATCAGGATGTTGGCGTCGCTCACGGCCACGGCTTCGATGAGCTCGAACAAATCGCGCATGCCATTGCTCTTCCCGATGATGTTCGAGAAGGCGTACTGGTTGCGAATCCGGTCGCGCAACTGCTCGTGCTGGTGGCGCTCGTGCTGCAGGCTCGCGGCGCGCTCCACGATCGGCACGAGGCCGGCCGGATCGAGATCCGATTTCTCGAGGAAGTAGAACGCCCCCTCCCGCCCGGCCTCGAGCGCCCGCTTCACGGTGCCCTGCCCGCTGATGACGATCACCTCGGGCGCCGGGTCGATGGCCTTGAGCCGCGTCAGGAGGGCGATGCCGTCGATGTCGGGCAGCAGCAGGTCGAGAAGCACGACATCAGGACGCCAGGACTCGTACAGCTCCTCGCCCCGAGTCCCGATCCCCGCCACCCGGACCTCGTAGCCGGGCGGGCCGGGGAGCTGCTCGATGACCATCTTCAGCCACTCGGTCATCATGGGCTCGTCGTCCACGACGAGCACGCGACGACGACGCCTCGCCGGTTCTGGCACGTCTGACCCTCCTCATGCGACTGTAGCAGATCGCATGAATTCAATA
Source organism: uncultured Bifidobacteriaceae bacterium (assembly GCA_964574545.1). GTDB lineage: Bacteria > Acidobacteriota > Vicinamibacteria > Vicinamibacterales > UBA2999 > JAUXWO01. The sequence continues at coordinate 9,355 of CAZNOC010000119.1, forward strand.
CAGTCTGGCCGTGTCTGTCCGTATTCAAGTCAGCCCAGGGTTTCGGTTCACACGCTATAATGCGGCGTGATGGCCGAACCGCAGCCGAAGCGCACCATCACCCCGGTTGTCTCTGCGCTCCAGCGAAACCTGGCCTCGGAGAGCACCGACAAGACCCTGTGCGAGCGGTGTGGCGCGGAGATGTACCGGATGCACGCCGTGTGGCGCTGCCCGGAGTGCCGCTTCAAGACGGACTGTTGTGGGTGGTAGGGCGCCTCAGACGCTCGGCACCCGTCCTTCGAACTCGTGAGCTGAGGCCCCATGGCCCTCGCCGCTCGTGGCCCGGCGGCGGCTCGCCGGACCCCACGAGCGACGCGAGCCTACCGCCCCTGTGACCTATGGACCCCCTCGAATCACACATCCGCACCGACAGCCCGGAGTTCAAGGACAACCGTGACCGGATGACCCGCCTCGTGGCGGAGTACCGCGAGCGGCTGGCCCTGGTGAAGCAGGGCGGCGGGGCGCGCTACGTCGAACGGCACCGCGAACAGGGCAAGCTGCCCGTGCGGGAGCGCATCGAGACGCTTCTCGACCCCGGCTCCCCGTTCCTCGAGCTGTCCCCGCTCGCCGCCTGGGGCATGTACGACAACGACGCGCCGTCCGCGGGCGTCGTCACCGGGATCGGCCGAGTATCGGGCCGGGAGGTGATGATTGTGGCCAACGACGCCACGGTCAAGGGCGGCACGTACTATCCGCTCACCGTCAAGAAGCACGTGCGGGCGCAGGAGGTCGCGCTGCAGAACCGGCTGCCGTCGGTCTACCTCGTCGACTCGGGCGGTGCATTCCTCCCGCTGCAGGCCGAGGTCTTCCCAGACCGCGACCACTTCGGGCGCATCTTCTTCAACCAGGCGCGCATGTCGGCCGAAGGCCTCCCGCAGGTCGCCGTCGTCATGGGCTCGTGCACCGCCGGCGGCGCCTACGTGCCGGCCATGTCCGACGAAGCCATCATCGTCAAGGGGACGGGCACCATCTTCCTGGGCGGCCCGCCCCTGGTGAAGGCGGCGACGGGCGAGGAAGTCAGCGCCGAGGACCTCGGGGGCGCCGACGTGCACACGCGGTTGTCGGGCGTGGCGGACTACTTCGCGGAAGACGACGCCCATGCCCTGCATCAGGCACGCACGATCGTCTCGACGTTCAACACGGTGAAGCGAATGCCGGGCGACGTGACCGCTCCAGAAGACCCGGCCTACGACCCGGCGGAGCTCTACGGCATCGTCAACACCGACCTGCGCAAGTCGTACGATATCCGGGAAGTGATCGCACGCATCGTGGATGGCTCGCGGTTCGAGGAGTTCAAGGAGCGGTACGCCACGACCATCATCTGCGGCTTCGCTCGCGTGCACGGGATGCTCGTGGGCCTCGTCGCCAACAACGGCGTGCTCTTCTCCGAGTCGGCGTTGAAGACGACCCACTTCATCGAACTGTGCAACCTGCGCGGCATCCCGCTTGTCTTCCTGCAGAACATCACGGGCTTCATGGTCGGGAAGCAGTACGAGCGCGGCGGCATCGCGAAAGACGGCGCCAAGATGGTGCACGCCGTCGCCAACTCCGTCGTGCCGAAGTTCACGGTCATCATCGGCGGGTCGTTCGGGGCCGGCAACTACGGCATGTGCGGCCGCGCCTACGAGCCGCGGCTGCTGTGGATGTGGCCGAACGCCCGGATCTCCGTCATGGGCGGCGAACAGGCGGCCGGCGTGCTGACAACGGTGAAGCGCGACCAGCTGGCGCGTGCGGGAAAGGCGTTCTCCGCAGACGAAGAGGCGGCCATTCGAGACCCGATCCTCGAGAAGTACGACACCGAGGGGTCGCCGTACTACTCCACGGCTCGCTTGTGGGACGACGGCATCCTGGACCCTGCGGAGACACGACAGGCACTGGCGCTCGGCATCTCGGCGGCCTTCAATGCTCCCGTGCCACCGCCCAAGTACGGCGTGTTCCGGATGTAGGGCGACAAGTGGCCAGTTCTCAGTTGTCAGTGCAAAGCGTGGGCGGCTGGACATCGGCTGGGAGCACGGAACCGGGCACGCCCTTCCTTTGCACTGACAACTGACAACTGATAACTGAGAGCGAAGCCCCGATGTCCTACCAGTTCCTGACCATTCGGCGCGACGGCCCGGTCGAGCACCTGACGCTCAACCGGCCTGACGTCCGCAACGCCTTCAACGAACACGTCATCGCCGAGCTCACCTCGTGGGCGCGGGCGGCGCACGAGGACCCGGGCCTGCGGGCCGTGGTGCTGGGAGGCGCCGGCAAGGTCTTCAGCGCGGGCGCCGATGCGTCGTGGATGGCGAAGATGATCGACTACTCGCACACCGACAACGTGCGGGACGCGACGGCCATGGCCGACATGTTCAACCTGCTCAACACGGTTCCAGCGGCGGTGATCGGCCGGATCCACGGGGCGGCCCTCGGCGGCGGCTCCGGCCTGGCCGCCATCTGCGACATCGTCGTCGCTGCCGACGACACGCTGTTCGGCTTCACGGAGACCAAGCTCGGCATTCTGCCCGCCGTGATCTCTCCCTACGTACTGCCGAAGATCGGGCTCTCCGCTGCGCGTGAGCTGTTTCTGACCGGCATGCGGTTCGACGCGGCTCGCGCCAAAGAGATCGGACTGGTCCATGCCGTGGTCCCTGCCGCCGAGCTCGACGGTGCGGTGGCGAAGTACGTCTCCGAGATCCTGAGCGCGGCCCCAACGGGTGTCGCCGCGGCCAAGACGCTGCTTCCGAGGGTGTGGGGACACCACCCCGCCGACGCCATGGCCATGACGGCCGACGCCATCGCAGCCCAGCGCGTCTCTCCGGAGGGCCAGGAGGGGCTGCGTGCGTTCCTCAACAAGCAGAAGCCCGTCTGGGTCCTCGAGCCGTGATCGGGCGCGTCCTCGTCGCCAACCGTGGCGAGATCGCCCTGCGGATCATCCGCGCCTGCCGCGAGCTCGGGGTGGAGACGGTGGCTGTGTATTCCGACGCCGACAGGAAGGCGCCGCACGTTCTGGCGGCAGACCGTGCCGTGCGGCTGGGACCGCCACCGCCGGCCGAGAGCTACCTGAACATCCCGGCGCTTCTCGAGGCCGCGCGCGCGAGCGGCGCCGATGCCGTGCACCCGGGCTACGGGTTCCTCTCCGAACGCGCACGGTTCGCCCGCGCCGTCGAAGAGGCGGGGCTGATCTTCGTCGGTCCCCCGGCCGACGCGATCGAGCGCATGGGGTCGAAGGTCGGCGCCAGGGCGATCATGATGGACGCCGGCGTCCCGGTGGTTCCCGGCGAAGCGCCGGAGGATCAGTCTGACGACTCGCTGTCCGCCGCAGCGTCGCGCGTCGGCTTCCCCATTCTTATCAAGCCGTCAGCCGGCGGCGGCGGCATCGGCATGAAGGTGGTACGCGAGGCCGCCGACGTCCGCGCCGCGGTGCAGGCCGCACGGCGCGAGGCCGAGGCCGCGTTCGGCGACGGCACGCTCTACGTCGAGCGGCTCG
>CAZNOC010000120.1:0-12705 GCA_964574545.1 uncultured Bifidobacteriaceae bacterium
CCCACCACCCACTACCCACCACCCACTACCCGTCCTACAATCACCCTATGGTGAAGTTCTGCCTGGCGGCCGCTCTGCTTGTGATGGTGCTGCTGCCCGCAGGGGCGGCCACGCAGGAGATCTCGAACCGGAAGGAGTTCACGGTGGTCGCGCGCGATTACCAGTTCACTCCGGCCCGCATCGAGGTCGCACAGGACGACATCGTGGCGATCACGCTTCGCAGCGAGGATCGGCCGCACAGCTTCGCGATCGACGCCTACCGGATCGTCAAGCGCGTCGCCGGAGGCCGTTCGCTGACCTTCGAGTTCCGCGCCGACCAGGCCGGCCAGTTCGACTACTACTGCAACATGACGTCCGACCCGCGCTGCAGCGAGATGCGCGGCGTCCTCGTCGTCAATCCGCGGTGATCACGTACAAACACGAAGATCACGAAGGACACGAAGACGCACGAACACGCTTCAAACATGAAGCGCAACCCTGCCATTCGCGTGAGGCGGTCAACATCGACGCGAGTGCGTCCACTTGCCGCGCGGCTGGATGGACTTCCGACCGAGCCCAGCTAGCTGGACACCTGGCAGTTCCAAGAAGAACTCGTGCGTCTTCGTGGCCCTCGTGATCTTCGTGTTTGTACGAGATCAGCGGCGCGGGAATAGATCCGGGTTGTCAGTGAAGACCGCGTCCACGCCCAGCGTGTCGAGGAAGTGCGCCATCTCCGCCGTCACGTCCGGGAACGTGCCCGTGTCGGATGAGCGGAACGTGTAGGGCGTGACGCTCAGGCCCGCGTCGTGGGCCCACGTCACCAGCTCCGGACGCTTCAGCAGGATCTGCTTCGCCGGGCCGATGCCGTGGATACCGATCGCCTTCCACTCGGCGGCCCTGGCAGGAGTATCCCACCCGGCGGCGCTGCCGAGCAGCAGCACCACGGGAACGCCGATCTCCATCGCGAGCAGCCGCTTCGCGTTCGCCTCGCTGAACGTCTGCAGGATCACCGGCGTCTTCGGATCCGCTCGTGGCCCGCGCAACCCGTGCCGGTCCAGCGCCTCGGCCACGAGGCGTTCGAACTCGACGCCGCGCTCGAGGTACAGCTCTGGCGTCTTCAACTCGGGAAAGAGCCCCGCCCGCCCCTTGATCTCCTCGACGGCCTCGTCAAACGTCAGGATGCGTTCGCCGGCAAACTTCTGGTCGAACCACGAACCGGCATCGAGCTGCTTGATCTCGGCCAGCGTGAAGTCGTTGGCGAGCCAGACCCTCCGCGTCTCCCCCTGGACGGTAACCTCGACGGACCGGTCCGGAAACACGCTGCGGACGTTGGTGGTCCGTTCGAGGCTGGCGTCGTGCAGGCAGATCAGCACGCCGTCCCGGGTGACGGCCAGGTCCTGCTCCACGAAGTCCGCGCCCTGTTCGATCGCCAGACGGTAGGCCGCCCGGGTGTGCTCCGGCGCGTAGGCCGAGGCGCCCCGGTGCGCCACATTCGTCTTGCGCGTGTACTGGGCTTCGGAACCAACGGTCGTGACGAGCGCCATCAGCGCAACACCCGCAGCAAGGTAACGCATCGAATCCTCCCGCGCCAGAATGCCACAGAGAGACGACGGCAGTGTAACCCGCGTGTCAGGACGCTCCGCGTTCGAAGACGCGGGCCAGCTCGATTCGAGACCGGATTGGAGGATGAGAATGGAGCAGCCAGGCAACAAGCGGTGGGGGATCGTCCTCGGCCAGGTTCTGCTGCGCCAGCCGCCGCATGGCCGAGATGAACGCCGCCGGATTGGCGGTCGCCTCCAGCGCAAAGCGGTCGGCCCGGCGTTCGTGGCTCCTCGACGCCGCATTCGACACCGGCAACCAGCCGAGGGCGCACGCGCCCCAGACCAGCAGCAGCAGCGGCAGCCCCGCTGGGTCGGCCTGTCCGCGCAGCCCGATCGCACTTGACGCGGCCTCGAGGGCCAGGTGCGCGAACAGGAACCCCGCGACGATCATCGTCGACTGCAGCCCCAGGCTCCTCCACAGGTCGTGGTGCACGTGGTGCGAGAGTTCGTGCGCCATCACCACCTCGATCTCATCGTCGGAGTAATCGGCGAGAAGCGTGTCTGACAGCAGGATGCGGCGTGTCCGGCCAAGGCCTGCCAGCGCGGCGTTGGCCTTCCGCGTATGCCCGCTCACCTGCCATTCGAAGACCCCCGCGATGCAGGTGCCGGCCCTGTCCCCCAGCGCGCGAAGCCGCGCTTCCAGCGCCGGCCTCCCGAGAGGGCTCACGCGATAGAACAGCGGGAGCAGGAGCACCGGCGCCAGGAGCGTCATGGCGACCATGACGATGCCCGTCAGCACCGCCGACACCAGCCACCACCAGTCCGGCGACCATCGGAGCAGCGCATAGACGACCGAGGCCGCGGTCACGCCGAACGCCAGGCTCAGGACGCCGGCCTTCGCGTGATCGGCCATCCAGTGACGCAGCGACTGGGTGGACAGGCCGTAGCGATGCTCGAGAAGGAATTCCTTGTGGAACGCGAAGGGAAGTTCGACCACGTGCAGGACGAGCAGCAGCACCGTGGCAAACACCGAGACCGTGGCCGCGTCGCCTTCGAGGAGCGGCAGCGCTTCGCCGATCACCGCCGCCAGTTCCCGAAGCCGAAGGGCGGCGCCGCTGACCACGAACGCGATGAGCACCACCGCCGCCGCCACCATGGCAGACAGTTCGATCCAGCGCCGGCGCCGGTGATAGAGAGTGGCCTTGTCTTCGTTCACATCCGCCCGGCCGCTCCGCAACTTTGAACTGTGAACTGTGAACGTCTCAGGTTCCCGTCACCCGAACACCGCCGTTCGTGGTGGACAGCTCGACGCGGGCCCCGCCGTCATTGAGCGTGCCTTCGACGCGCCGCCGCGTCTGCTCGCCGGTGATCGTGAGTGCGAGGTTCTCCACGTTCACCCCGCCGTTGACGGCCCGCGCCGAGAGCGTCGCCCGGCTGTCGCCCGGGACACTCAGGCGCACGCCGCCGTTGGTGCTGCCCAGCTCGACGCGCCCATCCTGCCCCAGGGGCGCAAGGAGTTCCATCTCGACTCCCCCGTTGGTGACCCGTCCCTCGACGATCTGCGACCGCAGGCCCTTGCCGACGACGCCCCCGTTGGTGGTGGTGGCGCGCACCTCCCCGGTCAGGCCGGTCAGCCGGACCCCGCCATTGACGGTTCGCAGGTCCACGTGCACGCCGGCCGGCACCCGGATGACGTACTGCACTTCGTGGCCCCCGACGCCGCGGGTGGAAGGGGCGCGGGTCTCGACCCGCACGCGGCCCTCCCCGACCTCCTCTCGCATTTCGATGCGGTTGAGCAGGTCCCGCGCGCCTTCGTCAGACGCGGCCCTGGCGATCCGCTCGGCCCTCACCTCAACCGTCTGGCCGTCGGTCGCCTCAGCGCTGATGCGCCCGTTGGTGTTGAGGATCTCGAGACGGCCGCCCTCGGGCAGGGTGTACGTGCGCGTCCACGTGTCCTGGGCACGGCCCGATACGAAGTCGAGGTTGAACCCGCCCTCCCCGACCCGGACGTCGCAGGCAGCCAGTCCGATCGCGAGCGACAGGATGGGTAACAGCCGAGCCAGGCGTGGCAATGCGGTCAAGCGCATGTGTGGTCCTCCTCAGGCCCTGTGAGAGAGATACGACGCCCACACCGCCCTGGTTCACCGGTCCACCCGAAACCCACAAACACGAAGCACACGAGGAAACGAAGGACGCACGAAATCCCTCAAGGGGGTCACGGCTGCCACGCTGCCAGCAGCCAGGGTGCGTTGTCTGCCAGAAAAACGTGCTCTTCGTGCGTCCTTCGTTTCCTCGTGACCTTCGTGTTTGTCCGTGATCAGTTCATCTGAATCGAGATCAGCTTCGACACGCCGGGCTCTTCCATCGTGACGCCATACAACCGGTTGGCGATCTCCATGGTCTTGCGGTTGTGCGTGATGATGATGAACTGCGTCCGGTCCATCATGCCCCGCAGCATCTCGACGAACCGCCCGATGTTCGCATCGTCGAGCGGCGCATCGATCTCGTCGAGCAGGCAGAACGGGCTCGGCTTGTAGCGGAAGATGGCGAACATCAGCGCAATCGCCGTGAGGGCCTTCTCGCCGCCAGAGAGCAGCATCACGCTCTGCAGCCGTTTGCCCGGCGGCGAGGCGACGATGTCAATGCCGCTTTCGAGGGGATCGTTCTCATCGAGCAGGGTGATACCGGCGCGGCCGCCACCAAACAGGGTGGCGAACGCCTGCTGGAAGTTCTGGTTGATCGTGGAGAACGCCTCGCGGAATCGCGCGTGGGTGGTCTCGTCGATGCGCTTGATGGCCTCGTTCGTCTGCGCGATCGCATCGAGCAGGTCCTGGCGCTGCGTCGTCAGGAACACGTGCCGTGTCTCGAGTTCGTCGAACTGCTCGATGGCGAGGATGTTGACGGGGCCGAGCCGGTCGATCCGGGCCTTGAGTTCGGCGATCGCTTCCTCGGCGGTCATCCGGGCCGGCTCCGCCTCGACGGCGTCGGCGGCCTCGGCGCCCAGTGTTGAAGCTGCCGCCTCGGCGTCCGGCGCCGGCGGCGCCACCCCGACGACCGGCTCGTCATCCGCGTCGTCCTCCGGCTCCTCCGCGCGGATGGCACGCGCATCCGGCTCGACGAGCCCCTCACGCTCCATCAGCGCCACTTCCGCGGCGACATCGTCGAGCGTGGCCTGGACGGTATCCCCGCACTGCCGCGCCAGGTGCGCCAGGTCGGCCTCGGCCGTGGCTCTCGTCACATCGAGTTCGGCGCCGAGCGCCCGCACGGCGTCGAGGGCGCGACGCGCGTCCCGAATCGTATCCTCCTGCCGATCGACCTTCGCCTTCAGGATCAGCGTTTCGTCGTCCGCGACGTGCATCTCCTCGCGGAGCGTCCCGAGCACGCGGACATCCTCGTCGATCAGCCGCTCACCGTCCGACGCGGCCGTCAGCAAACGCTCACGCTGTTCGCGCATGATCTGCAGGTCTCGCCCGCAGGTGTCGACACGGCGTTCGAGGTCGCGCGCGGCATCCTCGAGCCGCTGCACTTCGGCTTCCGCCGCCGCGCTCCGCTCGACGAGGCCGGCGGCCGTGGCACGCGCCCCGGCGGCCGCCTGGCTCAGCGCCTCGGCCGCGTCGCGCGCCGCCAGCAGGCGCTGCTGCGCTTCTGCCAGCAATGCGTCTGCCGACGTCCTCTCGGCCGTCAGGCGGCCGATCGCGTCGCGTGCTTCCGACTGACGCTCATCGAGACCGGCAATCTCCTCCCGCACCCGGCGCGTTTCGGACGCGACCATCTCCGCGCGTCGAGCGAGCCTCGCCTCGTCATCGACCGCTCGCTGCAGCAGCGCCTCGACGCCGACGATGGACTTCTCCTGCCGGTGCAGCTCCGCCGTCAGCCCCGCGATGGCCGCCGACGCGTGAGCGATCACCTGCTCGACGGCGGCGGTCTCCTCCGCGAGGCTTTCGAGCCCGACACGGTCGGCCGTCACGCGTTCGCGCAGGTCCTTGATCTCGCGCTTTGTCGCGAGGATGCCTCTCGAACCGGACTTGCCGCCACCTGTGACGATGCGCGCGCCAGGAAACACGTCGCCGTCGAGCGTGGCCACCGCCAGGGGCGTCTGTCCGGCAAGCCGCAGGGCCTCATCGTACGACTCGGCAATCCAGGCGTCGCCGACCGCGGCCCGCAGCGCCTCGCCGTACGGCCCGTGCAGCCGGATCACGCTCGACAGGCGCACCGCACTTGTAGCGAGACTCGCGGCGTCCTGGGCCATCGCAGGCGGGGTGCCCGCCTCATCCACGATGATGAATCCGCAACGGCCCGCGCCTTCCTCCCGCACCAGTGCGAGTCCGGCGCGGGCGTGGGCGTGGTGCGGCACGAGCACGTGCTGCAGCAGGTCGCCCAGGCACGCCTCGACGGCGCGCTCGTACCGGGGCTCGACTTCCAGGTAGTCCGCGAGCGCGCCGAGCTGATTGACGTGTCCGTTCGCCTGCGCGAGCACGAGTCGCGCCGCATCGCCGTAGCCGGCACGATGCGCGTCCAGTTCCTCGAGCGACGTCAGTCGCGCGGTCAGGCCTGCGAGGTCGTGCTCACGGCCACGTACCTCACGGGCGCGCCATTCGTGTTCGACTCGAGCGCTGGCCAGCTCGGTTTCCCTGGCGGCGCGCGCCACGCGTGCCGACTCGAGCTCCTCCTGAGCCCGCTGCAGGGCGTCGGCCGACGAGACACGCGCGGCGGTGGCGCGCGCGTGCTCCGTCCGGAGATCGGACGCCTCGGCGTCGAGTCTGGCAAGGGCCTCGGCGGCCCGATCCCGCTGGGAGGCGGCCGCCTCCACGGCGGCGTTCAGCGCCGTGACGGTGTTCATCACGGCATAGACTTCCTGTCGCGCGCGCTCGACCTCGTGCTCGACAGCCTCGATGCCTCGCTGCGCGCGCGCGTAGTCGTCGGCCGCAGCCGCGGCGACCGCCGCGGCGTCCTGACGTGCGCGGTCCGCCTCGGCCGCGGCGGAGCGGCGCTCGTCCAGGCGCAGGCGTTCAGGCTCCCTGCGGGCCTCGAGCGACTGCAGCTCCTCGGCGAGCTCCGTGCTCCGCCGTTCGAGCATCCCGGCTTGCTGCCGATCGAGCGCCACCTGCTGCTGTCGCCGCTCGATCTCCAGCTCTCGCGCATGGGCCTGGCCCCGCACGGCCGCGGCCGCCGACTCGGCTTCGGCCAGCTCGATGCGCAACCGCGTGAGCTCGGTCTCGACTTCCGCCAGGCGCGCGGACGCGGCGGCCTCCTGCTCGCGAGCCCCGGCAAGCCGTGCCCGCGCCGACTCGATGGCCTCCCCCAGATGCTGGTACCGACGGGCGAACAGCACCTTCTCCCATCGGCGCAACTCGTCGCGCAGCTTCTTGTAGCGGCGGGCCTTCGCGGCCTGCCGCTTGAGCGTGCCACGCTGCTTCTCGACCTCGTAGACGATGTCGTCGACGCGCGTCAGGTTCTGCTGGGCCGCCTCGAGCTTGAGCTCGGCCGACCGCCGTCGCGCCTTGTACTTGGTGATGCCCGCCGCTTCCTCGATGAGCTGCCGGCGATCGGTCGGGCGCGAGCTGAGGATCATCCCGATCTTGCCCTGCTCGATGATCGCGTAAGCCTTCGCGCCAAGCCCCGTATCCATCAGGAGCTCGTGGATGTCCCGCAGACGGCAATGCTGGCCGTCGATCAGGTACTCGCTCTCGCCTGACCGGTACAGACGCCGCGTGACCTCGACCTCGCGGGTGGCGGCCTCGACGAGATCAGACACGTAGCCCATCGGCAGGTGCCCATTCCCGTTGCCGTGACCGTTGCCGTTGGTGGCGGCGGCCGCCGGGGTAGAGTCGCCGGGTGCGGTGTCCTGAATCGGCGACGCGGGCACGGCGACCCCGCTCAGCCGCAGCTTGACCTCCGCGGCGCCGGTGGGCTTTCGCGCGTCGCTGCCGCTGAAGATGACGTCCTCCATCTTCTCGCCCCGCAGGCTCTTGACGCTCTGCTCGCCAAGGACCCAGGTGAGCGCGTCGGCCACATTGCTCTTGCCGCAGCCGTTCGGGCCGACGATGGCGGTCACGCCGCCGTCAAACGCCAGCTCCGAGCGGTCGGAGAAGGACTTGAATCCGGAAATCTCTAGACGTTCGAGGCGCATTGCGGGCGTCCCCTTCGTGGACCTTCCCACGCCGTCGTCCCCGCGCTCCACGCGCCTTGATCGACCCCAAGGAGGCGCGCCGGCCGGACAGGCCGGGACGCGATCCGAAGGCAGTCGGACTCGGCCGGGAGGGCTCCTGAAACGAAGCGGAGGGAGTGAAACGACAACGGACCGACGCCAGCCCCCGCCGCCCGGCGGGCAGCGTTCCCCGGAACTGGCCTGAATGGGGCTCAGTCTAGCAAGGGCCACGGGTTGTGGCAAGGACTAAGTCGGACCCCAATATTTTGGGGTGTGACCCCGAAAACTCGGGGCGGTCGATGAGTTCTGGCTATTGACCGATTCCGTTCGACCGGTTCCGGGAGAGCTCCGACAGGCGTCTCGCCTCGGGGAACAGCGTCAGGGCGTGACGCGCCTGCGGATCCTGGAGCAGGAGGTTCTTGCGGGCCTCCCCGACGCCGAACAGGGCGAGCTCGATTTCGAAGCGCATCATCGCCTTGATGAAGTCCCGATCCGCCTCGAAGGCGGACTCGTCGATGCGCACCCGGCGCTCGGCGAGGAACGCCTTGAAGTCGCGCACCATGGCCTCGTCAACGTCGAACTGCCGGTCCACGAGTTTGCGGCTGGGCCCCTGCGCGCCGGGACGCATGTCGCCACGCGCGGAGAATGGCTCGGCAAAGCTCGCGAAGAGCTGCCGCGCGTACAACGTCCGGCCGAACCGGGACGGCGTGAAGCCCTCGACCTGGCCCTCGACCCGCGCATCGGGCTCGATCCCGCCACCGCTGTAGACCTTGCGGCCCCCGTTGGTCAGCTTCATCTGGTCGGCGGTGTGCTCGCGGTCCTGTTGATCCCGCATCGCGTAGGTGAGGTATTCGTCGAAGGTGCCATCCCACGGCCGCTGGATGAGACGCCCGCTCGGCGTGTAGTACTGCGCGGTCGTGAGCGCGAGCCCGGCGCCCTCGCTCACCCGGTAGATCGACTGCACCAGCGCCTTGCCGAACGTCGTCTCGCCCACGATGAGCGCGCGGTCGTGATCCTGCAGCGCGCCGGCCACGATTTCGGACGCACTCGCGCTGTTCCGATTGACCAGCACGACGACCGGCAGATCCGTGAAGCTGCTCGGCCGCGTGGCGCGGTAGTCCTGATCGGAGTTGGGGACGCGCCCTCGGGTGTAAACGATCATGTCGCCGCGGCGCAGGAACCGGTTGGCGATACGAATCGCCTGATCGAGCTGGCCACCGGGGTTACTGCGCAGGTCGATGACCAACTGCTCCATGCCCGCGCGGGTCAGGTCGTCGAGCGCGCGGCCAAGTTCCTCGTCCGTGTGCTCCGCGAAATCCTCGATGCGCACGAACCCCGTGCGCGCATCCGCCATGAACGCCGCCGGAATGCTCGACATCGTGATTTCGTCGCGCATCACCGAGAGATCGATCAGTTCCTCGATCCCGGTCCGCCGCAACGAGATGTTGACGAACGTCCCTCGCGGTCCCCGCAGCCTCCGCACCGCATCGTCGCTCGTCCACCCCTTGGTGTCCTCGCCTTCGATGCGCGCGATCACGTCCCCGCGGCGGATGCCCTTGGCGTACGCCGGCGACCCCTCGAAGAGCTGCACGACGGTGATGTCGCCATCGACCACGAGGATGGTGATGCCGAGGCCGTAGTAACGCTGCTCCTGCCGCTCGCGCATCCGCGCGTAATCGCGCGGCGACATGAAGCTCGAGTGCGGGTCGAGCTTCTGCAGCATGCCATTGATGGCGCCGTACACGAGCTGATCCGCCTCGACCGGCTCCGCATACCCTTCCTGGATCGCGCCGAGCGCCGCCGTGAACGTGCGGTAGTGCTGCGGCATGCGGTCGTCGGTGGCCAGGGCGCCCTGACCGAAGACGCCGCCAAGAACCGCGGACAGCACAACGGCGAGGAGCGCGACGAACGCGGGCCTGAAACTACGCATGTTCGAATCCTACTCCGATAACCCTAGAAGCCGCAACGAGTTCCACTGCCGCGGGCGCCGGCCGCCTTGACCTTGGGCGCTCCGGGTTCCTATACTGGGACGATTCACGTGAACCTGTTGGTTCGTCTGCGGTTATAGACGTCCGCGGACCCCTTCAAGCCGGGGGGCGTGGCTAGGAGTTCGATATGGGACCCGTTGGCATGCCGGAGTTGGTGATCATCCTCGTGATCGCCCTGATCATCTTCGGCCCGCGGAAGCTGCCGGAGCTGGGCAAGTCGCTCGGCCGCAGCCTGAACGAGTTCAAGCGCGCGTCGCACGACCTGCAGAACTCGCTCGAGCAGGAGATCAAGCTCGAAGAGCAGAAGGAGACCCGCGAGAAGGCCGAGCAGGCGGCCAGGGCGTCCGAGGCGGCAGCGAAAACCCCCATCGAGCCGGCGGCGGAGCCGCCAGCGGCTCCGGAGACGGTTTCGCGGGGCGCCGATAGCCGCGGCTGAGCCCGGCTGGAGCCCTCCGATTCCCGACACGCCGTCCCACCCATGGCGCTCGTTCCCTTCCCGTCCGGCGATCCCGAGGACAAACCGGCGGCGATCCCCGTCCCACCGGATCCCGATCCGCCCGACGAACTCTCGGACGACCTGCCCGAAGGAGGCATGAGCTTCCTCGAGCACCTCGACGAACTGCGGAAGCGCATCACCCGCTCCGTCGTCGGGCTGCTCCTGGGCTTTCTGGTGGCGTTTGCCTTCATCGAACCGATCCACGCGTTCGTCTACGAGCGGCTGGTCGCGGACGTGCCTGGCGCCTCGTTCATCTACACCGAGCCGACCGAAGCGTTCTTCATCTACATCAAGATCGCCGCGCTCAGCGGACTGCTGCTCGCCTCGCCGTACATCATGTGGCAGGTGTGGCTCTTCATCGCGCCGGGGCTCTACGCCAACGAGAAGCGCCTGGCCGTGCCGTTCGTGCTCATCGGGTCGGGGCTGTTCATCGGCGGCGCGGCGTTCTCGCACTACGTACTGTTCCCGGCGGCCTGGCGGTTCTTCGCCAGCTTCTCGAACGAATACATGACGTTCACGCCGAGGATCGAGCCCGTATTCGGCCTCTACGTCAAGCTCATGCTGGCGCTCGGCCTCGTCTTCCAGATGCCGATGATGATCTTCGTCCTCGCCAAGCTCGGCCTCGTCACCGCGAAGTTCCTGGTCACGAACATCAAGTACGCGATTCTGATCATCTTCATCGTCGCCGCCGTCGTCACCCCGGACGGCAGCATGGTGGTCCAGATCATCATGGCGGCGCCCATGATCGTGCTCTACTTCATCAGCATCGGCGTGGCCTGGCTGTTCGGGAAAACGTCCCCGCCCGACGAGCCGGAACCGGCATCCTGACGCGGCGGTCACATCTTCGGAACCTGTTCATTTCAGCACACTTCCAGCGGTTTTGTTTGACTTCCCTCGGGTCCGGCTGTACCTTGGAGAGGTCTGTGTTTTTGCTTAACTTGGAGGTTAGCTCCATATGACTTTTGTCCGCCAACTGGCCGCAGGTCTTGCGTTCGCGGCCCTGCTCGTCGTTCCCGCCACCACCCAGGCGCAGAGTGCCGATGCGAACGGCGACACGCGCCCGGCTGGCGTCTCCTTCATGGGCGACACCGGCTTCTGGTTTGTCCCGACGGGCGAGGTGCTGCCGGCTGGAAAGATCAGCGTGTCGGCGTACCGGGTCAACTTCGATCGCACCGAGGCGCAGTCCGACATCTCGGACTTCACGGGCACCTTCGCCGTGGGCCTTGGGGACCGCGCGGAGGTCTTCGCCGGCTTCCACGTCGTGCGACGGATCGCGGCCCGCGAGCCCATGGTGTCCAGCGGCACGCCGATGGACTACCCCGAGATCAATCAGCGATGGGCACAGGGGCTTGGCGATCTCGTGGTCGGCGCCAAGATCAACCTGACGTCGCAGGGCCGGAACCAGCCCGCAGCCTTCGCGGTGCGCGGCATGGCGAAGGTGCCTACCGGAAGCACGGACGAGGGCGTCGGCTCCGGGAAGCCGGACTTCATCGTCGATGCGATCGTGAGCCGCGAAGTGGGAGCCCAGGTCGAACTGGCCGGGTACGTGGGCATGATCGTCCGCGGCAATCCCGACGGGCTCGAACTCAGCAACGGCCTGCGATGGGGTGCGGGGCTGTCCACGCCGTCACGCGCGGGCTTCCGGATGTTCGCCGAGATCACCGGCGAGAACTACTTCGACGGGGAAGCGACGAGCACTCGCCCCGTGATTGCGATCTTCCCCCCTCCGCCGACCTCGCTGCCGAGCCGCTGGGATGTCGCCAATCCCGTGGACGCGTTCCTCGGCGCGCACTACCAGACGCCCGGCGGCGTGTTCTTCGGCGCGGGCATCAGTGCCGGGCTGAACACGAAGAAGGATCAGCTCTTCCCCGACTTCAACTTCAAGGAGGGCGACCGGTTCGGCTTCCAGTTCCGGATCGGGTACCACCCGGGCGTGCGGATGTACGTCCAGCCCGCGCCGCCTCCGCCGCCACCGCCGCCACCGCCGGCCAACCGGGCGCCCACCGTCAAGGCGCGCTGCGAGCCGTGCACGGTTGAGGTCGGCAAGGCCGCGACTGTCACCGCCGATGCGCAGGATCCCGACGGCGATACGCTCGCCTACAAGTGGAGCGCCCCGACGGGTTCGTTCGGCAACGCCGGCAACCGCCAGACGCCGTGGACCGCCCCCATGCAGGAAGGCGCCGTCCCGGTCACCGTGACGGTGGACGATGGCAAGGGCGGCACCGCGACGGATACGGTGACCATCCAGGTCGTGCGCCCCGCCCGCAAGGAATACAACTTCGAGGACGTGCACTTCGACTTCGACCGCTACACGCTGCGCGCCGAAGCGACGCGCCTGCTCGACGATGCCGTGAAGGCGATGCAGGAGGACACGGCGCTCCGGCTCACGCTGGAAGGCCACACCTGCAACATCGGCACGGCCGAGTACAACCTGGCGCTCGGCGAACGCCGCGCCAATGCGGTGCGCGACTACCTGGTCAGCCGCGGCATCGGCGGCGACCGGCTCCAGACCGTGAGCTACGGCGAGGAGCGGCCCAAGCACGACAACGCCCG
>CAZNOC010000121.1:0-3159 GCA_964574545.1 uncultured Bifidobacteriaceae bacterium
CCGTGCGGAAGATGCGCGTGGCGCTCGGGCCACTGGTCGAGACACGGGCACGGGGAGGCGCCGCACGGGCGGCACAAGGCTGATGCACCTGAACCACGAGGACCTTGTCCTTCACTACTACGGCGAGATGCCGGCCGGCGAGCGCCGGCGCGCCGGCGAGCACCTGCTCGCGTGCGCGGCGTGCGCGGACGAGTACGCGCAACTTCGGGAGGCCCTGGGGCTCGTGGATCATGCGCCCGTCGAGGAACCCGGGCCGGGGTTCGAGCGCGAGGTGTGGGCGCGCCTGCAGCCGCACCTGACGCGGGTGCCGTGGTGGCGGCGCGGCGTGGCGGGCGGCCGCGTGTCGTGGGTGGCGGCCGGCGCGATGGCGGCGACGCTGGCCGTGGCGTTTCTCGGCGGGTGGCTCGCGCGCGACCGGAGCATCGACCCGGCGCCCGCGGGTGTCGAGGCCGAGGCCGGCCTCGAACGCGTGTTGCTCGTGGCGGTGGGTGAGCACCTGGAGCGATCGCAGATGGTGCTCGTGGAGTTGATGAACGCCGGGGATGACGAGGCCGTGGTGTTCGCGGGCGGGCAGGACGGCGTGGCGGACCTCGTGGCGGCCAACCGCCTCTATCGCCAGAGCGCGGCGCAGGCAGGCGACGGAACGATGGCCGAGGTGCTCGAGGAGCTCGAGCGGATCCTCGTGGAGATCGCGAACGCGCCGCCCGACGTGGCGGACGTGGAACTGACGGCGCTCCGCGAACGCGTGGAGCGGCGCGGCATCCTGTTTCGTGTGCGCGTGCTGACGTCGGAGATGCGCGCGCGCGAGCAGCAGACGGTGACGGATCGGCAGAGGAGCGAATCATGAGGTGGGTGAAACACATCGCAGGACCGCTGATGGCGGCCATCGTGCTGGCGTCGCCGGTGGCCGCGGCACAGCCGGCCGACGCGCGTGCCCGCGCGACGACGCAGGCGGCACAGGATGCCGCACGCGCGGCGCGTGCGGCAGGCCGGGCGCAGGGCGAGGCGGGTCGCGCGCAACGGGAGTACGAGCGCGCGCAGCGCGCGCTCGAGGAATCGCGGTGGTCGGAGGCGGCCGACGCGTTCCGCGCGATTGCCGCCGCGCGCGGCGCCCGTGCGGACGCGGCGATCTACTGGCAGGCGTATGCGCTCGACCGCCTGGGGCAGCAGGCCGAGGCGCTGGCCGCCGTGACCGAGCTCATCAAGGCGTATCCCGGCAGCCGCTGGTTGAGCGACGCGAAGGCGCTCGAGATCCAGGTGCGGCAGAACGCGGGCCAGCCCGCGCGGCCGGAGCAGCAGGCCGACGAGGATCTGAAGCTGCTGGCCATCCAGGCGCTGCAGCACCAGGACCCGGCGCAGGCCGTCCCGATGCTGCGGCAGTTCCTGCAGGGGCCGCAGCCGCTCAGGCTGAAGGAGCGCGCGCTGTTCGTGCTCGCGCAGAGCCGCTCGGCCGAGGCGCGGGCCACGCTCGCCGAAGTGGCGCGCGGCGCGTCGAACCCCGACCTCCAGCGGCGCGCCATCGACTACCTCGGCGTGCACGGCAGCGGCGAGAACCGCGCCCTGCTCGCCGAGATCTACGGGGCGTCGAGTGACGTCGATGTGAAGCGCCGTATCCTGCGCGCCTACATGATCGCCGGCGACCGGGCGCGCGTCCTGGCCGCGGCCACGGGCGAGGCCGAGCCGGCGCTCCGCGCCGAGGCCGTGCGGCAGCTCGGCGTGATGGGCGCGCACGACGAGCTGTGGCAGCTCTATCAGAAGGAGCCCTCAGCCGACGTGAAGCGCCGCATTCAGCAGGCGATGTTCATCGGCGGCGATGCCACCCGCCTCATGGAACTGGCACGAGCCGAGGCGGATGTGGAGCTGCGGCGCAACGCCGTGCGTCAGCTCGGCATCATGAACGCCGACAAGACCGGCGCGGCGCTCGTCGAGATCTACGGACGCGAGACGGACGCCGGCATCAAGCGCGCCGTGATCCAGGCGCTCTTCATCCAGAACAACGCCGAGTCACTCGTCGCGCTCGCGCGCAGGGAGAACGACCCCGCGATGAAGAAGGCGATGGTGCAACAGCTCTCGCTCATGAAGTCGAAGGTCGCGCTCGATTATCTGATGGAGATTCTCGGGAAATAAGGGTCCGACGGGTCCGATGGGTCCGATGGGTCCGATGGGTCCGCTTGCCCTGAGCGAAGTCGAAGGGTTGGGTCCGAGAGGTCCGAGGGGTGGGGGTGCCTGTGAACAGGGTCAGAGTCGCGGTTGCTGTCCTCACGTTGGTGCTGGCCGTGGCGGCTCCGGTGTGGGCGCAGCCGGGGGCACTGGCGAATGCGCGGATCGAGACGCACGCCGCGCAGGCCGATCTCGGCCGTCAGCTCCTGAGCCTGGCGTCGCAGGTGCCCGCCACCGCCTGGGTCGGCTACGCGGTGCCCGCCGCGAATCAGGACGCGCAGATGTGCTGCGGCACCAGGGACGGCAGCTGCTGCATGGGGTGCCGGCTCGAGCCCGAGGGCGGGCAGAGCCTGTTCGTGGACGGGCAGCGCCAGTCCGGGGCGCGCCTCGAGGCCGGCGGCGGGCTCACCGCCTTTGTCCGGATCTCCGCAGGGGCGATCGACCGCATCCGTATGTTCTCGGACGACTGCGCCATCGACGCCGGCGGCGCCACCATCCACTGGCTGACCGGCGTTGACGGCGCCGCGAGCGCCCGGTGGCTCGCGAATGTAGCCGCGGACGCAGGGGCGCGCCGGGTGGCCAACGGCGCGCTGGCGGCGCTGGCGATGCACGCCGGCGCCACGGCCGTGGATCGGCTGATCGCGCTGGCGCGGAGCGGCTCGGCCGCGGACACCCGAGGGCAGGCGCTCTTCTGGCTCGCACAGCGGGCGTCCCGGGAGGCGGCGGGCACCATCCGCGACGCCATCGATCAGGATCCGGACACCGACGTGAAGCGACGGGCCGTGTTCGCCCTGAGCCAGCTGCCCCCGGACGAAGGCGTCCCGCGCCTGATCGACGTGGCGCGCACGCACTCGAACCATGCTGTCCGTCGCCAGGCCATGTTCTGGCTGGGCCAGTCAAAGGATCCCCGCGCCCTCGACTTCTTCGCCGAGATCCTCAAACGCTGATCGCTGATCACGTACACACACGAAGGGCTCGACGGTCACGAAGGCGACACGA